>CAZRFI010000278.1:0-6626 GCA_964598905.1 uncultured Candidatus Sericytochromatia bacterium
AAATCGCAATCGAAACACCGGCTTTGGTGGCATAGTGGAAGCCTGCGTCTTTGAGATTATTCGCCAATTCGGCGCTGCGCTCATTGCCGTAGACTTTGTAGCAGCTTTCAATCAAATCGGAGAGCTGTTCTTTGCCAAAGGAGTAATTCTGGTAAGGCACTTCTTTGGGGAAGAGTTGGTTGAGCAACAATCGACCTGCAGTGGTGCGGATATACACCTGATCGCTCATTTTCACTTCGCCTGACTCTTCTAAATCGCCCAGGGGAATGCCTGCAAATTTCACAACCATCCGGCCCTGTTTGTCGCGTTTGGGCTGACCTTTGTCATCAATCTGAGCGGTGGAGTGCAAATGCACCATCACGGGCTCATCGAGATCGAGACGGGGCACAGGGAAGCGCACCAATACTTTGGCATGGATATCCACTTGGCCCGCTTGGTAAGCAGCCAGCATCTCATCAGAGGAACTGAAAACTTTGCCATTGCCAATCAGGGTTGAGTCCTCTTTGTCGGCCTCGGGATTGTCGATCGTGACATAATAACAGCCGATAACCATATCCTGTGAAGGACTGACAATCGCCTTGCCCGTGGCGGGCAACAGGATATTGTTGGTGGCCATCATCAGCAAACGGGCTTCGGTCTGCGCTTCAATTGAAAGCGGGACGTGAACGGCCATTTGGTCACCGTCAAAGTCAGCGTTGAACGCGGTACAAACCAAGGGATGCAATTGAATCGCGCGGCCTTCAACCAGAATCGGTTCAAAGGCTTGAATGCCCAAACGGTGAAGGGTTGGAGCGCGGTTGAGCAGTACGGGGTGGCCTTTGATCACTTCTTCGAGAATGTCCCAAACGAAGGTGTCCTGGCGCTCAATCAGTTTTTTGGCTGATTTGATATTCTGAACCACGCCACGTTCGACCAATTTGTTCATGACAAAGGGCTTAAACAGCTCCAGCGCCATTTCTTTGGGCAAACCGCATTGGTTCAATTTGAGCGAAGGACCGACGACAATAACCGAACGGCCAGAATAATCGACACGTTTGCCGAGCAGGTTCTGACGGAAACGGCCCTGTTTGCCTTCAACGATATCGCTGAGAGATTTGAGGGCGCGGTTATTGGGGCCTACGACGGTGCGGCCACGGCGGCCATTGTCAAACAAGGCATCGACGGCTTCTTGCAACATGCGCTTTTCGTTGCGGATGATAATATCCGGCGCTTCCATCTCAAGCAGACGGTTGAGACGGTTATTGCGGTTGATCACGCGGCGATAGAGGTCATTCAAGTCGGAGGTCGCAAAGCGGCCACCATCAAGTTGGACCATCGGGCGCAGATCGGGTGGAATCACAGGAATCACGTCCAAGACCATCCAGGTCGGGTGTGAGCCGGAATTCAAGAAGTTTTCAATCACGCGCAAGCGCTTGATCAATTTGATCTTCTTTTGGCCAGAGGGTTTGTTTTCACGCAGTTCGTGCCAAATCTCATCGGAGATGGTCTTGAGATCGAGTTCACCCAAAAGGCGTTTGATCGCCGGGGCGCCCATTTCAGCTTCAAAACTCTCTTCGCCGTAGATGCGGCAGAGCTGATCGTATTTGTCTTCTGAGAGCAACTGACCCTTTTTCAGGAAGAGCGTACCGGGTTCGGGTGTCTCTTCTTTGGCAGGAGCAGCGCCTTCTTCAGCCTCTTCAGCCGCAGCGGCTTCGAGAATGACTTTTTCGGCGGCTGTGCTTTCACGCACCAGGGTTTCGTCTTTCAGAACAATATACGCGTTGTAATAGGTCACATCTTCCAGGCTGCGCAGGGGAATGTCCAGCAGCAGGCTCAGGTAGCTGGGGATGCCTTTGAGGTACCAAATATGGACCACGGGGGCAGCCAGTTTAATGTGGCCCATGCGGTGACGACGCACCTTGGACTCAGTGACTTCAACGCCGCAACGTTCGCAGATAATCCCACGGTGGCGGACGCGTTTGTACTTTTGGCAATAGCACTCCCAGTCACGGGAAGGTCCAAAAATGCGTTCGCAAAACAGACCCCCCATTTCGGGTTTAAGCGTGCGGTAGTTGATCGTTTCGGGCTTGGTGACCTCGCCACGGGACCAGCTCAGAATGCGCTGGGGAGAGGCAATCCCGATTTTAATACAATCGAAGGCATCTCCTTCGTCGCTGGGCTGTTGACCTTGAGGGTAAATCAGAGGTTCGCTCTTAATCACAGTTATCTTACCTACAATTTCTCATTTTTTTCAAAGACGTACCAATTTCAATTGGCACTGTTTAGCTGCTGAGTTCCGTGGGTTCCAGCAGCGAGGTCTTGGAGAGCTGTTCTTTCAGCCGCTCTTTGTACTGGGTGAGACTGTCTTCAAACAGTTCCACTTCGGTTTCGACACCGTCATCACTGATGTGGAGAATTTGGATGTCGAGGCCCAGACTTTGCAATTCACGAATCAATACCTTGAAGGATTCGGGAATGCCCGGTTTTTGGATATTTTTGCCTTTGACAATCGATTCGTAGGCGGCTGCGCGGCCCATCACGTCATCGGACTTGATGGTCAGCATTTCTTGCAGGGTGTAAGCGGCACCGTAGGCTTCCAGACCCCATACTTCCATTTCCCCGAAGCGCTGGCCACCGAACTGGGCTTTCCCGCCGAGAGGCTGCTGGGTAACGAGGGAGTAAGGTCCTGTGGAGCGGGCATGGATTTTGTCATCCACCAAGTGGACGAGTTTCATCATATAAAAATTGCCCACACCGACTTTTTGCAAGAAGGCCTCACCTGAACGGCCATCGTACAGGGTGATTTTGCCCGTGTCGCTCAGCCATTCCCAATCTTTGGTGGCCTGCGCCATGGCATCTGCTTCACTCAGCTCATCGCCGCGATCCTCTGCACGCTGCAGCATCTCTGTGGCCTGGATCTGCATCTGGCGTTCACGGGCAGCATTCAGCTCATCTTCAACCAATTGCTGTGAAGCCATCGCGCCGAACATTTCGTCGAAGGGGGTGATTTCCACCATCTCTTCGTTGAAAGCAGCAGCCAACCCCATGAGGTATTCATAGATTTGACCCACGTTCATACGGCCAGGTACACCCAGGGGATTGAGCACAATGTCTACGGGGGTGCCATTGGGCAAGAAAGGCATATCTTCGACAGGCAATACGCGGGAGATGATCCCTTTGTTGCCGTGACGGCCTGCCATTTTGTCACCAACTGAAATTTTGCGTTTCTGGGCAATATAGACACGTACGACTTTGTTCACACCGGGAGGCAACTCGTCGCCGTTTTCGCGGCTAAAGACTTTGACGTCGACGACGCGGCCTTTTTCACCGTGGGGCACACGCAGAGAGGTGTCGCGCACATCGCGGGCTTTTTCGCCGAAAATCGCACGCAGCAGTTTTTCTTCGGGTGGGTGCTCAGACTCACCTTTGGGGGTGACTTTGCCAACGAGGATATCACCGGGTTCGATTTCTGCACCCACGCGGATAATGCCGTCTTCGTCAAGATCGCGCAGAGCGTCTTCGCCGACGTTGGGAATATCGCGGGTGATTTCTTCGGCCCCCAGTTTGGTGGTCCGGGCTTCGGTCTCATATTTCTCAATGTGGATCGAGGTAAAGACGTCATCTTTGACCAAACGCTGACTGATCAAAATCGCGTCTTCAAAGTTATAGCCTTCCCAGGGCATAAAGGCCACGAGAATATTGCGGCCCAGCGCCAATTCGCCCATTTGGGTTGAAGCGCCATCGGCAATCAGCTCACCGGCTTTGACCTTTTGGCCCTGTACCACCGCAGGTTTCTGGTTGATACAGGTGTCTTGGTTGGAGCGGTAGAACTTGAGCAGGTCGTATTGTTTGACATCACCTTTGGCGTTTTTGACACGCACTTTATCGGCAGAGACAAACACGACATCGCCATCTTCTTCAGCCAGCACCAAGCTGCCAGAGTCGTAAGCCACGCGTTTTTCCAGACCGGTTCCAACCAGGGGCCGTTCGGGTTTGACCAGAGGCACAGACTGACGTTGCATGTTTGACCCCATCAAAGCGCGGTTGGCGTCATCGTGCTCCAAGAAGGGGATGATCGACGTGGCCACAGAGACAATCTGAACGGGCGACACGCCCACAAATTCCACTTCGGTGGGATCCACTTCGAAGAAATCGCCTTTGAAGCGAACCGGCACACGGGGCAATTGGAAACGGCGTTCCATGACTTTTTCGCCCTCGCGTTCGACTTCCACGTCTTCAAAGCCCAAGTCTCCCGGAGCAATGTAATGGTTGTCTTCTTTGTCGGCAGTCATAAACACCAATTCGCGGGTCAAGAGGCCGTTGCGTACACGCCAGTAGGGGGTTTCAAGGAAACCATACTCATTGACCTGGGAGAAAGTGGCCATGGAGTTGATCAGACCGGCATTGGGACCTTCAGGGGTCTCAATCGGGCAGATACGACCATAGTGAGAGGTGTGGATATCGCGAACGGCAAAACCTGCGCGCTCACGGTTCAAACCGCCAGGCCCCAGGGCGCTGAGACGGCGTTTGTGGGTCAACTCAGCCAAGGGATTGGTCTGGTCCATAAACTGGGAGAGCTGTGACGAACCAAAAAACTCTTTGATCGAAGCAACCAGCGGTTTGGCATTGATCAGGTTCTGGGGGGTCAAGCTGTCGATGTCTTGAATAGTCATGCGCTCACGCACAATCCGCTCAATACGGGTCAGACCGACGCGGAATTGGTTTTGCAGCAATTCGCCGACAGAGCGAATACGGCGATTGCCCAAGTGGTCAATATCATCCAAATCGCCCATATCGAAGTTAAAACCAACCAGGTAGTCGATAATCGCCACAATATCCCGGTTGTCGAGGGTGCGGATATCTTCAGAGACGTCGAGTTTGAGCTTCTGGTTGATCTTGTAGCGGCCGACACGACCAAGGTCGTAGCGCTTGGGATCAAAGAAGCGGCTCTTGATCATCTGTTGGCCGCCCTCAGCAGAGGGGGGATCACCCGGACGGAGTTTTTTGTAGACTTCGATCAGGGCCTGATCAGTGGTCTCAATGCCCTGACCTTTTTCTTTTTCGAGCGTGCGCTCCAAGAAATCCCGGTGACGGAAAAGTTCTTTCATGTCCTGGGTTTGGTAACCCAAAGCCCGCAAAAAGGTCGTGGCCAAAATTTTACGGGTTTTGTCAACCCGAATGTGAATCAAACCGTGGTTGTCGGTCTCAAATTTGAGCCAAGCACCGCGGTTGGGAATCACAGTGGCGGAGTAGAGGGTTTTGCCGCCGGTTTCAGCGTCTTCACGTTTGAAGTAGACGCCAGGTGAGCGGACAATCTGGCTGACAACAACGCGCTCAGCGCCGTTGATCACAAAGGTACCACGCTCGGTCATGAGGGGCAATTCGCCAATAAAAATGCGCTGCTCTTTGATCTCGCCCGTTTGTTTGTTGACAAGCTGAACGGGAATTTTGAGATGGGCGGCGTAAGTCAGATCGCGAGCCCGGCAGTCGGGCACGGAGTAAGGGGGCTGTTCCAATTCGTAATTGGGAAGCAAGTGCAGCTCTAAGCGGCCACTGTAGTCTTGGATCGGGGAGAAAGATTCCAGGGCTTCTGGCAGTCCTTCTTTGAGAAACCATTTAAAGGAGTCTTTCTGAATCTTAATCAGATCGGGAAGTTGTTTAAAACTTTCAGAAACTTCTTTGTGGATTTTTTTACGTTCCAGGGCGGCGGTTGAAAACATCGGTGATCGTATACCTACCTTATCAAATTCATGCATCCGCGTTGGATGAAACCGACCCCATGATTGGGGTTCTTAAAAGAGGGGGTTGTATGCCGTCTTGGCGACGGAGGCACACAAAAAAAACAAGATGCCACACCCAGGTAATTCCGGGGGCATGAAATATTGGATTTTAATTGTAATGCTGCCAGCATTCAGCGCTTTGCGAGACCAACCCTCTTAGAATGATCGCAGGTAAGCAGTTTAATCAGTCTATGCGTGTATTGTCAAGGCTTTAGACAGTGCCATGAAGCCCCCCCTACAAGAGCTGTCTGTGTCAGGCAGCACCTCATTCTTAACCTCATCTAAGGTTTCAATTTAAATTTTTTTTAGTCTTTATTTTAAAAAAAGCACAAAAAAAGAGGGCAAAAAAAATCTCGGCAGACCCCCCGGAGCTTCCGGGGGGTCTGCCGTCAATCCCTACAAAAACAAAAACGGGCCTTGGCCTTTAATAAAAAAGCTCGGCGCTTTGCTTTCTCTTTTTCTGAATCACAGGGCTTTTTTTGGCACTGCGCCGCCCCCTGGGTTGTTCAAACTCTGCTTCAAACTCGGTATAATCGTCGAGGAAGTCATTTTCTCCCTCTTCTTCACCTTGATAAGAATAAGTATAGAGATACTTTTTCTGGTACTGGTTTTTTTTTGCGCCCTTATCTCTGAAATCAGCAGACATGCAACGTTTTTTAAAACTCCTTCATGGTTAAAAAATCATTCGAGGTTGGTCTCAGAATAGCTGCTGAGAAGTGTCTGAATGAACACAGAAGTACCCTGTTGGCAGCGATTGGGTACAAAGGGCCCATCAAGAACGATCAAAAGCTTGTATTCTGCTCTTATTCTAGCCTATGGATCCCTATTTTTCAGCCGGGGCAAAATCTAAAATTAGGTTAAATTTTT
>CAZRFI010000279.1:0-1899 GCA_964598905.1 uncultured Candidatus Sericytochromatia bacterium
ACTGCCAGAACTGGCGCCGTTGGCCAAATTGCTGCGAACGGCTGACGCCGCATCGGTGACCTGGACCTGAATCTTGTCTGAACCCACCAGGCCGCTGACGGTCAGGTCAACCGTGGCCCCGAGGCCACGGTAGCTCGCCGCCGTCAGACCTGACGGGTCAGTGGCCAGCAGATCGGTGGCCAGCGAGGCAGTCTTGACCAGACTGGGGTGATTCTGAGCATAGGTGAAGCTGGGGTCTGCCCCGGCAATGCCTGTGATGGTGGCCATCAGGGTATTCAGATCTGACAGATTGATCACCCGCGCGCGGGTGGCATTGGCAGCCAGCAGGGCCTTCATCGTTTTGGCGACGGCCGTGGTGTGAAAATTAATCGTGGTGCTGGGGTTGCTGATGCCTGTATGCTTGAGCACGGCTGCCAGATCAGCTTGGGGAATATCGGCGGGAGTGGTGTTGACCACCTGCATTTCGACCAGCAGCAAATCATCAGGCAGCACATTGTTAAAGGTCAGGGCAACCACACCGCTGACGGGGTAAGCCACCTGATGGCTGGCATCGGCGCCCACGGCATAATAGATTTTGCCGTGGGAATCGGTCACGCTGGCCGTGATTTTGCCTGCCGCGGCCAAATCGAGCATCTGGGTCTGAAACAACAATAAGGGCGGCATTTGCAGGCCCAGAACCAGGGTGTTGTTTTGCAAACTGAGCTGGGCGTGGACTTCGCTTTTGCTCAAGGCCGGGTAGTCAGGCCGGTCCACCGCAACAGAGGCTTTCTCTTGCTCGGCCTCGGAGCGGTCGGCGACCATCAGGGCGTGGTTTTTAAGCGAGCCGGGCTTTGCGCCAAGATTATGAAACTGGCAAGATGCCAGGAATAACAAAAGAAAAGCCCAATACACACGCTTCATATTTCACTCCGCTTAGAACACTCAAAACGCGAACAGATAAAGCCCACCCTCTGAGGGCAGACAATCGAATAGGTTGACTATAACGCCCCGTCAGCGCCGTTTCAATCTGTGGTCGAGTAATTACAAATGAATTAAATTTATTAGTATTTCAGATGAGATTTAAGCAGAGCCAAAACCTGGCACAACGACAGAGTCATGGATTACTCTTTTGCGAATTGAAGACAAATTCCCTCGCTGTAATAGCTCACAAGTTCGACTCCAGCCACTGTGGGCAGTTTTTTGCGCAAAGCAAACAGAAAATTATCCAGGCGCCGGGAGCCAGGGGGTTCTGGTTCCTGCCAGAGCAACTGGTAGACCTGCGCACGCGGCAGGCGGGAATTGGCATGGCGGGCAAGCAAATGCAGCAGCCGAAATTCCGTGGCTGTCAGCTGCACACGTTGCGCTGCCAGCAGAGCCACCCGGCTACCGGGTTCAAGTTGCAAAGGGCCAAAGTGCAGAACTTCAGGCTCTAGCGTCTGCAGCGAGGCCTGCAGCAAGGTCTGAGCGCGCTGGAGTCTGGCGCGGGCCCGTCCGATCAGCTCGGCAACCGCGATCGGTTGAATCAGACAATCATCGGCCCCGGCTGCCAGGGTGGCCAATTGGAAGGCTGAATTCTGATGGGGAGAAAGCACAAGCAGACAGGCCAGCGGCAGTTTTTGATGCAGGCTGTGCAACTGCTTGTAGGTGATTTCAGGAGCATGGGCCAGGTTCAGTACCAGCGCGATCGGGCGAGGACCCAGAGCTTGGGCGGATTTTTGCAAGTTTTGGTAGCTGCTACAGATCCCCACTTGGAAATCAGCAGCCCGGAAGTGGAGTTCAAGGTAGCGGGCCTGCAGCGGGTCACTGACCCAGATCAGCGCGTTGTAGCTGCTCATTGGGCTGCCGATCTGGCGGTTCATCTGGCAGGCAATTCAAAATAAAACTGACTGCCAAGCTGGCCCCGGCGCGGGCTGGCCTGCA
>CAZRFI010000279.1:1999-6585 GCA_964598905.1 uncultured Candidatus Sericytochromatia bacterium
CCCAAAGCTCTGTTGAACCCCCTTCAGCAAAAGGCGGGCTTCAATGCTGGCCAGCTCCAATTGGGTCAGGGCAAAACGATAACGCGACCAGTTCATCAGACGCTGGAAGCGCTCCTTGAGCTGATAGGCCAATTGCTGCCGCTGGGGCTGAAAATTTTTAAATCCTTCCCCATCCAGCAATTCAAGTTCCTGTATCTGAATCAGACGCTGCAAATCACCGCCGAGTTGCTCACTCATCATCGCCATCAACTGGTGCTGGCTTTCGCTGAAGCGCTCCAAGGTGGCTTGCTGAGCATAAAAGTTCAGGCTCTTGTCTAGGCGGGCGTTGAACTCCACCGCGTTCAAGGGCTTGCGCAGATAGTCGTTGGCACCGGCTTCAAAGGCTTCCAGCAAATGTTCGGCACTGAGCATATAGCCTGTGCAGATCAGCAAGGGCCCGGCAAAGCCGCTGCTGCGCAGTGAGCGAAGCAGATCCAGACCACTCAGACCTGGCAATTGCCAATCGCTGATCACCGCATCAACGGTTTTCTTTTGCAGTACTTTAAGAGCCTGTTCACCACTGCGTGCCTGATAAATCCTGGTATTGCGGGGAGAGAGCCAGTCCAGCATCAAGCTCAGACTTTCCAGTTCATCATCAACAATGAGTAGGCGCGGTGACTTCTGCAAGAGATTGAGCATAAGCCTCTTCATTGACCTCCTGAACAGCTATTTCCAGCCTGGCAAGCCAACTCCGAATCGCTGAACTGGTCAAACCGTGCAAGGGCTCAAGCAGCAGCTGAATATCGCTGACTTCAAAGACATCCAACTGCCGCAGTTGAGAAACCACAGGCTCTAGGTGTTCAAGATCGCCACCTTGCCATTGTGACGACGCGATCGGCAATGTCAATTGCACGCGCGAACCACCTTCAGGCCGATTCTCAATGCTGATGTGGCCGCCATGGGCTTCGATCACCTGGCGACAAAAGTACAGACCCAGGCCACTGGATTTTGGGGTTTGCCCCTGCCCAAAGCTCCGATGCTTGGTAAATGCCTGACTGAGCATTTCGTCTGTCATTCCAGGGCCTGTGTCATCGATCCAGAACAAGACTTGCTGCTCATGTAACTGACTGGAAATACAAATCTGGCCGCCAATCGGGGTAAACTTGATCGCATTATCACAGAGGTTCAGCAAAACCCGTTCCAGCAGGCTCTCATCTGCCAGCACACTTTGTTCGGCATCCACCTGATTGAGCAGGGTGATTTTTTTGCTCTGAGCCCAGATGCTGACCGTCAGCAAGACGCTGCCTGTTAGCTTGTGCAACGGCAAGGGACGGCACCTCAACACCAGTTCGGCATCCTCATTGCGCTTGATCTGCAGCATGTTTTCGACCAGCGCCAGAATGCGTTTGCTGGCGGATTCAAAACTTTTGCGGCTGTTTTCTGACAGCCCAATTTGCTGACTGGGCAGATTGAGCAGGGTACTCAAAGGAGCTTTGAGATCGTGCACGACCATCTGGGTCATTTCATCCTTGAACAACACCAGTTTATGCAGTTCTTCGTTTTTGTGCTGGATTTCCTGCGTCCGGCTGCTGACCAATCCTTCGAGGTTTTGGTTGACTTCTTTGAGCTCCAATTGCAATTGCAGCGCCTGTTGATAAGAATTTTTCATACGCAAGGCTAAAAAAACCGCCTGGGCCAGGCAAAACACCAACATGCCGTAGCGGGTAATATTGCCGTTGGTGAGCAAGCCAATGCCGTTGAGCAAATCATTGACCAAAGAAACCGAAAAGACCAGGCTGCTGATCACAAAGGGGTAGATTTCGCGCATCCTGAAAAATACCCGTAGTTGGAAAATATTGTAAAGCAGCAAAGCAAAGCAAATCAGTGCCCAGAAGGCAAATAAAGAATTGTTCAGGGCTGTCGGCAAGAGCATCAACAAGATAAAGATCCCATTGAACCAGGTCACGGCTTTGACAAAGCGCTTAGACAGGTATGGCCGTTTGAGATTGTGTGGGGTGAGGTGGTAAGAATACCAGAAAAAAGCAGGAAAGACCAGATAAAGACCCAGTCGGACTACACGGGTAGACCATTCAATCGGAATATCCCCAAAGAAATATTCCAGATTGCGCACCTGGTAAAACTCAACAAAAAGGGCCATCGCCAGGCAAAAGAAAGCAAAAAATAAAATCGCCTTGTCTTCGCGAAAGCCAGCGTAGAGCAACAAATGAAACAAACCCAGAAAGAAAAACACGCCCAAGGTCAGATTAAAAGCCATTTTGTCTTTGAGCTGAAAGGTTTCGATTTGCTCTGTCTGGCCAAAAAAGACAGGCCGAATCAAACCACTGCTGTGAAGCATGGTGTTGCGGATCTCAATCCGGATATCCTGCTGCGTCTGGGTCGCCAAAAAAGGCGAAAAGTGCAGCAGGCGCGAAGTGCTGTGTGGCTTAAAGCCATTGTGTCCCAAAAGCTTGCCGTTGACGTAGTACAAGAAGGATTCGCCACCAACCAGATTGATATAGATCTGAAAATAATTGCCGATGGCCTCAGGCGGCAATTGCAGTCTGAGCTGGTACACTCCTTGGCCAAAATGCGGAAGAAACTTGCGGGCATAACTTTTTTCCCAGGAGCCAGGGACATTGATCCGCTGGCGCTGACCTTCTGGATTGGTGAAATCCCAGCTCCCGTCCAGGCGCGTGACCTCTTGCAACTGTTCAGAAGTCAGTTGCTTGGAAGGAATCTCTTGAGTCAGAGCAGGGCAAATCCACAAAAACAGAAAAAACAGAAACAGAATCACAAGATTGAGAATTCGCATTAACCCATATTAATCTGAACTTGATAAGATCACAATCCACAACCCTCTGGACTCTGCCCAAAGCTGTGAAGGGCCTCTGTAAATATTTTTGTAAATAGGCATCCAACATCTAACGTTAAGGCTTGGGCCCTTGCGCACGTATAAACCCCTGCAAGCCCAGCAGGTATTCATGAAAACCGTGTTGCTGCATCTCGGCATAGGCTTTCTCAAAAGACCAGCCTTGCACGCGCATGCGGTAGACCAAAGCCAAGGAGCCTGTGCGGTCGCTGCCCTGCATGCAGTGAAAATAAACCGGTTTTTGGCTGGTTGTTGCGGTCTGTTTTAAGAACGCCGCCACCTGCTCCGGGCTGGGGGTCGAAAAGACACTCATGGGCAGATTCACAAATTCCAGCCCCAGTTTTTGGGCATTGGCTTTTTCCCAGGCCACAATCTGCTCCAAATTTTCGAGTGAGATCACGGTCTGAATGCCCAGGGCTTTGAGTTGGCAAAGGCCCTTGGCTGTGGGGCGGGCACCGCGATACAAGCCGGGGCTGAGCTGCGCAAAATTGCCGAGATCGCCAGTAGGTGGTGTGGGGGTAAACAGTCCTTGGTAATTGCGTTCTTCGGGAATCAGGTTGAATTCAGCTTGGCAAGCGGTGATTTCAGCCTGCTTTTGGGCGGGCAGCGGGCTTTCTGTCTCGGGGACGTGTTTGGCGTAACAGCCGCTTAAGAGCAAAAGGGCCAAGCTGAATGGGAGCGGGGTGTGTTTGAATGTTTTTTTCATTTTTGGCCTCACCTGCCATTTGGCGATAAAATCCCGGATATACATAGAGAAAACACCCTCGATGCAGCAGTGATGCTTCAGTTTAGTCGGATTGGGGGCCGGGGGCAAGGCGTGGGCTTTGCGCACCCTTTTCTTTTTCTGACCCTTGGTGCGTTTTTGGAATATTTTTGGTGGGACTGGGGTTGTCCAATGACGAGTCGGATTTCTTGGTGTTATCTGTACCGCGTGTAATACCCCTTAATTTTAAGGTGCATGCGCCAACTCAAGATCACCCCAGTGATGCCAATCAAAGGCACCAAGCCGAGAAAAACCCATGCCAGATATTGAATGCTGAGATCATGGGGAAAAAGCTTGTTTAGGCTAATACCTGCTACCAGACAGGTGAGCGCCGTGCGAGCGTAGGTTAAAAATGTGCGTTCATTGGCCAGATGGGTTCGTTCAAGAGCCAAATAGTCGCGCAGTATAAGGTCTTCCATGGTGTCATCTTTCTTATCCGAAAATGGGTTTATGCTTATATTCTCCAACTTATAATTGGCAAAAAGTCAATGAGGTCATCGCTATGCCTTCTGTCTCAGCAAATCAATTGAGTCAAAACCAATACTTTTTTTGACACCCGCCAAGCCGTTTCCCCTTGGGAAGGGTATATCAACATCTATCCGGCTCCAGTCAAGCTTGATGCCAATGGCGTCGATACCAATGCCAATACCGAAACGACTCTGCTTGCTTCTTTTGCACGTTTGAGCCTCAAAATTAACGCGCCAGAATAGGCTGGGGCTCAGACTTTGGTTTTTTTAGAACTGGATTATTTGCGTTTGTCTGCTTTGTTTTTTTGGTGGTTGTGATTTTTATTTCTTTGGCCTGGGTGCTTTGGCAAATGCTTTCACCCGTTTGGCCCTTTGCCATCAGTGCCAGCGGCGCGTTGCTGGTGTGGGCCTGGATGGTTTGGCAGGGATCGTATATTCCTGAACAGCGCGTAACTCAGGGATAAGCAGTAAGATTGCAATCGCACGTTGGAAGCTCTTTTCAGTTTAA
>CAZRFI010000280.1:0-1325 GCA_964598905.1 uncultured Candidatus Sericytochromatia bacterium
GCCACGGCATAATACCAATTGAGCGCATCCAAGCGGTAAAAGGCCAATAAAATTCGCCGCCCGTCTTCGCGGTAACTGAGCTGCCCCGAGAGCTTGGCCCGGATTTTTTCGACCACTTCGGGCTGGTTAAACAGCGGCAGGTCCAGGGCTTGGCCCAAATTGTCTTCGCCAAAGCGCAGGCCGTATTTGCGCTTGCGGTCGCTGGATCGCACCATGATTTGGCCATGACTGTCGAGCAAATAGGTCTGCAGAACCGCATAACCGGGAAGATTCAAGAGATGGTCAACCAGGTATTGAAAGGTCAATTCGACCCCGGCCACGCCCAGAAATTGGCCTTGGGCATCAAAGAGCGAGGTCGAGCAGGGCAAAAGCAGGCCCTGGCCCTGCACATCCACATAGGGATTGCCCCAATTGAGGCCGCGTTTGCCGGCAGAAAGTGTGTACCAGGGGCGTTTGCGCGGATCATAATCGACCGGATAACCCGATTTGCCGGGATAGGCCAAATGGGCACCTTGTGCCAAACCCACATAGCTCCAAATCAAGGGCGTGCCTTTTTCGGAGAGCAATTTGCGGATCTCAGCCGGGTCGCGCAATTGGGGTTGCCCCGCACTGCTGAGAAACATCTGGCGGAAATAATCCCCCAAGGGCCACAGGCGGCGCACCAAAGGAGAAACACTTTCAGCAGAGACCCCCGGTGCCAATTTGACCACCGGGGAGTCCAAGCTGATCAATTTGCCATAATGGGCCGAATAGTGAAAATCCGCAGGGGCCTGGCCGGGGGTCGCAAACTGACCCTCAAAATAGAGCGGGGCAGTCTCAATCGTGCCGCGTTCGAGCAGGGTCTCGCTGGCAGAGGCCAGACCCCGCAGCAAAATCTCAAAGGCCAAAAAGCGGTTATTGACCTGCTGGGCCTGGGTCGAAACCGCCGTTTGAAACTGACTGATCTGCTTTTCGCGGGCCTGCAAGCGCAAAATGCTCTGCTGCTGCTGGACCATGCTCCAGGTCGCGACACTGGCACTGCTGAGCAAGAGCAACAAGACCAAACTGGCGCTGAGCACCGGATGGTGCTGCATCCAGCGGCCTGCCGCCTGCAAAGGGGTATCGGGCTGCGCCAAAACAGCTTTGCCCTGCAAATAGCGGCGCAGGTCTTCGGCCATGGCCCCGACATCGGCATAGCGATTGACTGCCTTGCGGGCAGTGGCCTTGTTGATAATCGCCTGCAATTCGCGTGGGATCTTGATTTTGGGATTGTAATGCAGAAAGGGCTCTTTTTCAGCCTTGAGCACACGTTTGAGCAGGTCGGTGATATTTTTGCCGGTATAAGC
>CAZRFI010000280.1:1425-3175 GCA_964598905.1 uncultured Candidatus Sericytochromatia bacterium
GCAATGCCCCAGTCCATCACATAGACCTCGCGGTAGCGCCCGACCATAATATTGGCGGGCTTGAGATCGCGGTGAATCACACATTTATTGTGGGCATAGTGCAAGGCGTCCAAGACATTGAGAAAGTGTTCCAACAAAGTCGTTGGAGAACATTCTTCATCGGGCTGCTGCCCTGCGTCATGGGCCTTGCGCGCCGCTTCGAGCAATTCTTTCAGGGTCTTGCCCATCACGAGCTTCATGGCATAAGCCAAGCCCTGATCTGCGGTTTTTTCGAGGGTATAGACCGGCACCACATTGGGATGTTCCAATTGCGCGGTGATCTGCACTTCTTTCAAAAAGCGCGAGAGCACACCGCGATCCACCGCCACCTTGTCGTGCAGCTTTTTATACGCGACTTTGCGCAATAAATCCACGTCACGGGCCAAAAAGACCTGGCCCATGGCCCCTTCGCCGACCATCAGCACCATGTCGTAGCGGGGCCGAGACTGGACCGCAATGGAGTAGGTTTCATCGCCCTCGGCCAAAAACGCCGTGGATTCGGACTGCAAGGCATAGGTCGATTCCATGGCCGCCGGGCCACTCAACACAACTGTTGCATCTTCTTCAGCCGCATTTGTTTCGGGTAGGGAAAAAGGGTCAAAATCTGACATATCTTTCAGTTTAACCTATTTGCCTTTCCAGACAACGGCAGGGCCCACCGAAGATCCCAGTTCTTTGCGTAGCTTGACTTGAAGATCCCCCAGTGAGAGCTGCCAAATCGCTTTTTCGCCTGAACGCAGAGAGCTAAACAAAAGGGTCTGTCCATCCAACCAGGCAGGCTCACCATCCCAAGCGGGATCCTGGGTCAAACGGCGAATTTCCCCACTGGCCAGCGTCAAAAGAAAAAGTTCGGCATTGCCGGTGCGCTCCGAGACAAAAGCCAAAGACAGACCATCGGGAGACCAAGCGGGTGAACTGTCTGCGGCGGGGTGCTGGGTCAGACGTTGGGGATTTTGGCCATTGGCGTTGATCAGATAGATTTCCAGATTGCCATCGCGATTGGAGACAAAAGCCAATTTTTGGCTGTCGGGTGACCAGGCAGGCTGATTGTCGAGGGCATCATGCTGGGTCAAACGCCTGAGGTCTTTGCCCTGGGGAGTAAAGCTGTAGATTTCGTCGTTTTTATCGTGCATGTCAGAGGTAAAGGCAATCCGCCGCCCATCGGGAGACCAGGCGGGTTGCCGGTCGATCTCTCGCTGCTGGGTCAAGCGGGTCAAGTTACTGCCATCACGGTCGATCAAATAGATCTCGCTGTTATTGGTGCGGGTCGAAGCAAAGACCAAGCGTCGGCCATCGGGCGACCAACTGGGAAAATGGTCCAAGGCCGGATAACGGGTTAAATTAACCGGTTCCGAGCCATCGAGACGGCAGGTATAAATTTCCCAATTGCCATCGCGGGACGAGCCATAAGCCAAGCGAGGCTCCAGGGTTTCAGTGGCACAGCCCGAAACTGCCAGTCCCAGGCATACTGCCCAAAGTGCGCGGGGCCAAGCACAAAAACCGCAAAGGGCCAGAGACATCAGCGCGCAGGCTCCCCTTGCTGCTCAAGTTGCTCCCGCACCCCACGGGCCTTGGCCGGAAATTCACTGAAGACGCCATCGACCCCCAATTGGTAAAAAAAGCGGTATTCTGCGGCAGGATCTTTGCCAAAGAAAGGGTCAAGAAACGTCGCCTCATCGCGAAAGGTCCAGGGATGGACAGCCAAACCGTG
>CAZRFI010000280.1:3275-6580 GCA_964598905.1 uncultured Candidatus Sericytochromatia bacterium
AGTTTTTGCAAATTGGCCACTTCAAAGGACTGAATAAACACCGGGTCAGCGGCAGAGGCATAGCCATAGCCCCTGAGCAAAGCCAATAATTTTTCTTCCAGGGGCAGCCCCAAACTGCGCGAATAGCTGGGATGTTTGGTTTCGGGGTAAATGCCAATGCGTTTGCCCGTGGTTTGATGGTGTTTGAGCAATAATTGCAACACCTCTTCGAGGGTCGGAATCGTGTGCTGGCCATTGTGTTGTTGGGGGCGAAAGGCAAAGCGCTGTTTGGCCCTGAGGGTTTTGAGCTCTTTGAGCGTAAAATCTTCACTGAACCAGCCACTCACACGCTGGCCATCAATGGTTTTGTTGCGTTTGCGGGCTGCAAATTTTTGTGCCACATCGGTGGTCTCAGCCAGGTTGTTTTCATGGCGCACCACCAGCACACCGTCTTTGCTAGAGACCACATCGGGCTCGATAAAATCTGCACCTTCGCTGATCGCCTGCTGGTAAGCCGCCAGGGTATGTTCGGGCAAGAGCCCACAGGCGCCCCGGTGGGCAATGACCAGAGGCATGCTATACGGGGCTGCGCTCAGAAAGGGCCGAGCTGCAGCAGACGTAGAGAGAAACAACAGCGTTCCCGCCAGGGCCAGAAAGGGTTTGAGCAGTGAAGGCAAATGGGTGGCCATGATCGCGTTTCCTATCCTAATTGCTGATTGCATTGTAACCCAGCCCATCCTGCCCCGCGAAAAATTTAACTTGACAGTATTACAGTAATTTTAATATAATGCTGTTATGAATCAGACAAATTTGAGCCTCGATGAACTGGCAGAAGCCGTGGTTGCTGCACTTGAGCAATATGGTCTCTTGGCGGGTGGGGCCGATCGCCGCATTTCAGCCCGCCCCGATGGGCGAACACTGCGCTACTACACCAGCTTGGGTTTGCTTGACCCACCTCAAATTGAAAAGCGCCAGGCCCGCTATGGCCCACAGCATGTCTTACAGGCCACGCTGGTCAAGGCCTTACAAAACCAGGGATATTCTCTGGCCCAAATTCAGCAACGCCTGTTTGGATTGACGGCAGCTGAACTGCAAACCCTGCTGGAGCAGGTTCCGAAAGTGCCCCAGCAAAAATTTAAAGCCCTGCACTGGCTCGAAATTGCGCTGGAGCCGGGCCTGAGTCTCAAACTGAGTTCCGACTGGAAACTGCGCGACCGGGAAAGCCTCAAACAGACTTTCGCAGTCGTGCTCGATCAGCTCGAAAAAACGGGGTTAGCCCCCCAAGGAGAAAAATTGCCATGACCCCACTTTCACCCGCACCTGAGATTCTCGAAACAGCCCCCAAATGGGAATGGGGAGGCCTGCAAATAGCAACAGACAGTGGCACGCGCCGCCTGCCTTTGGCGGGGGTTCAGATCAAGGCTCGGGTGGCCGCCCAGGTCGCTGAAGTCAGCCTCGAACAGCGCTTTGAAAACAATCTCAGCATGCCCATCGAAGCTGTGTATATTTTTCCCCTGCCCGGCGCAGCGGCGGTCAGCCATTTTGAGCTGCGAGCCGGAGAGCGAACGATTGTCGCTCAAATTCAAGAGCGCGGCCAAGCCCGCCAAGATTACCAAGCGGCCCTGGAAAAGGGCCACCGGGCTGCCTTGCTCGAGCAAGAGCGCGAAGGCGTGTTTACAGTCAGTCTGGGCAATCTGATGCCCGGCGAAAGCCTGAGTGTGAAACTGGTCTATTCGCAAATTTTGCCCCTGAGCCAATTGGGACTCTGTGAATTGCGTCTGCCCACGGTGGTGGCGCCGCGTTACCTGCCCGGCGAAGCACTGGAACGCCCAGCCAGCGGACAAGGCACGGCCCTGGACAGTGACCGCGTGCCCGATGCCTCCCGCATCAGCCCTCCCCTGCTGGCCCCCGGTTTTGATCCGCGCTTGGACTTCTCAATCAAGGTGCAGATTCTCGAAAGCCAACTGACAGGTCTGAGTTGCAGCCAGCATGCCCTGCAATTGGCCATCGGCCCTGAAGGATTTGAAATTGAATTGAGCCGCGAACACGAGCGCCTCAACCGCGACTTTGTGCTGCGCTGGCGACTGGCCCAGGACAAAGTCAGGCCACAACTGCTTTATACCCGCTGGAAAGAGGGCTATTTCGGGCTTTTGCAATTGACTGGGCCCGCCCGTACTTGGGCGGGAGTCCCACGGGAGGTGGTCTTTGTGGTCGATCGCTCAGGCTCAATGGAGGGCGAAAAAATGGTCTCTGCCAGCCAAGCCTGTGGCCTGCTGCTCGAGGCTCTTGGACCCGAAGATCGCTTTGCGATTTTGGCCTTTGACGATCAACTGGACTGGTTTGAACCTGCTGGCAACGCCCGAGAAAATTATTTCTTGCCTGCCGACCCAGCCGGACAAGCCGCTGGACAGCAATTTTTAAGCGGTTTAAACGCCCGAGGTGGCACAGAATTGGAAGGGGCCCTGCGCGTCTCATTGCAGGCCTTGCAGAAAAAAGACACAAGCCTGAAACAGCGGGTGGTGGTCATGCTGACCGATGGCCAAATTGGCGATGAATCAGCCGTGCTCAAACGCTTGCAGCAAAATCTGGGCGATTGCCGGGTCTTTGCTGTGGGCATCGACACGGCCGTTAACGAAGCCCTGCTCAACCGTCTGGCTGCCCTCGGCGGCGGCAGCGCCCATTTTGTCGTACCTGGCGAGAAACTCAACGAAGCCCTGCGGGGTGTCGCCCAAGAAATGGGTGACCCCGTTTTAACCGGCCTGGAAATAGCCACAACGGGAATGCAGGATCTCACTCCCGCCCGGATCCCCGATCTGTTTGTCGGCCGGGGACTCAGCCTCTGCTTTCGCAGCAAAGAGCCGATGCCGGTCACGCTCACGGGCAAAGATGCCCAGGGAGAAACCCAGTATTTCGAGGCCGTTCCCCCCAACAAAACACAAGCAACTGAATTGGATGCCCTGCGCCATCTCTGGGCCCGCCGCCGTCTAAGTGAGTTAGAAGACCGCTTTCGCCTCAATCCCAGCGATGTCAACTTGCGCCAGGAGATGATCGCCCTCTCCTGTGAACACGGCGTGCTCTCGCGGCTCACAGCCTTGATCGCTATTGATCAAGACAGCATCAGCAATCCCAGCGGCCAAGTCAAAACGGTGGTACAACCCGTCGAAATGCCAGATCAATGGGCAGAAGGTGCGCTCAGTCTCGGATTTACCGGAGCCCTCCCCCCCCCTGCGCCGATGTTCTCGCCCATGCCATCACCGATGCCTGCCGCTTATCCCTCGGCCCAGCCACCGGGTGGCGCAGAAATCATGATGATGGAAGATCTGGGG
>CAZRFI010000281.1:0-6579 GCA_964598905.1 uncultured Candidatus Sericytochromatia bacterium
TGGTGCGCATCCAATTTAAGTACAACTTGGACGAGATGATATTGTTAAAGGGATCGTTGCTGGAGGCGCTGATAAACAGGTTTTCCATCAGGCCATAGCGCAGAATATCCTGGTATTCGGGATTGTCGAGAATCCGTTTCAGCTCTTTGGTGAAGTCATTCTCAAAGCTGCCGCCTGAACGGCCCGGCCCAACCTGTAAGAAGTCTTCGTAATTGCTGCGGTAGATCGTGCCGATGTCCACGATTTGTCCCAGGGCCGTGGTGACAGGCTGATCGAAGGTCAGATCATTGCCGACAATCGTGGCAATCCGCCGGGTCAGGCTGTTGATATTGACCACGTCACCGGGATTAAAGCCGGTGCTGTCGACTACCTGCAGGGGGTTGCCTGCGCTGCCGTCCCCTGTGTTGAATGCGCTGATCTCCATGCGCTGGCTGGGGTCGGGGTCGCCAAAGCCAATTGATTCCGTGCTGGTGCGCACGGGTGCGCTTGTATCCACAATGGGCGGAAAGCCCACTACATCGTATTCCTCGTATTCCAGATGCACCCGCACGGGTGCGCCAGCGGCCATGGCATAGGTCTTGTTTAAAAACAGTGAGAGTTCGCGTGTGCCCAGGCCATTGCCCAAATTGAGCCGATCCCCGCGCAGGGGCACGTTGCTCAGGGGCGAATCGAGCTGAACCGTAGTGCCGGTGATGCCTGCGATCCGGCGGCGTTCGCCATTGATTGAGACTTCTTCACCCACCGAGAAGCCAGCGGTCGAGGTCACCTCAAGCGAGGGATTGAGCGTATTGGTGGCATTGGACCCGTTGGTAAGGCCCTGGTAATGGCCTACGAGAATCTCCACGCAGCTCCAAGCGCACATATTCGGCCCGGCAATTGCTGCACAGGGTTTTAAAACCCCGGTCAAAGCGGGCAGTGAGCTTGACCCGATGGGTTTTGACTTCGGGGATCGTTGCCTGTGCTTGAGGCTGCTCGGGTTGCCGAGCAGGAGCTGAATCTGGCTGGGGAGGAACCAAGCCGGTGTGACATGCGCTCAGTACACCCAGACCAAAAGCCACAGATAAACGGCTCAAACGCTGCTTCAGAATCGACATGGGTACAATCCCCGCTCTCAAAAATAATCATTAATTAAAATATATAGCTATTCATATGTTCATATATATTAATTAATTGTTTTGAGAACTAAGTTAATTAAAATTTAAAAGAAATAAAAAGATCAAGAAAAGAAAAGAAAATAATTTTCTCGACCGTGAGTGTGCGGTTTTAGCAGGGGGTTAAAGTGGTTTGCGGGCCCAGATCAAAAGGCGGCGAAAGCCGTAGAAGACCGGTTTTTGGGGATAGGCGTCGGCAAGTCGCTGGGTGTACATTTCCAGCCATTGAGCTGCCAATTCGGAACCGAGTCGCTCGAGGTAAGGCACCAAAGCCGTGCCTTTGACCCATTCGACCATACCTGTGGCATCGTTCAAGACGTGGGGATAGACTTTTTCTATCACCACTTGGGCCTCTGCACCGAGTTCAAACAACAATTGGGCATAGGCTTCCAAGCCCAGAACGGGCGAGTGCCGGTGCCAGCCCTGCAGGGCGCTGTAAAAAGGCTCTTCGGCTGCCATTTCCGTCAGGAGCCGGTGGGTCAGATGGCTGTGATTGGACGGCATTTGCACTGCCAATTGGCCGCCGGGTTTGACCTGTTGCCAGATTTGGGCAAACAGTGCCCGGTGGTCATCGACCCATTGCAGCGCGGCATGGGAAAAGACCAAATCCCATTGGCGAGGGCTGAGGCCATTCACCGCTTCTATCGCTTTTTGTTCAAAGTGGAGCTGCTCATTCTGCCAGACTTCAGCTTGTTTGAGCATATTGGCCGAGCTGTCATAACCTTGGCCAAGGCTCCCGGATAGGGCTTGTTGCAATCGGGCTGTCAATTCTCCTGTGCCACAGCCAAGATCGACAAACGACAGATCGGGCTGTTTGTCGATCAGAGCCAGCAGATCTTCAAAGGGCGCGAAGCGCTCAGCTTTAAATTTTTCGTATTGTTCTGGATTCCAGCCCATTATCTTCTGCCTTTTATTATGCTAATCCGCTGGGGCTTGAATAAACTGCATCAATTCCAGCAATTCTGCTTCGTCAGCTGAGCGCAGAATATAATAATGGTCGCCCATGGCCCGCCTGAAAATGGGGCTGAGTTGCCCCTCTTGCAGCATCCATGCCCCGCAGGCATCCATGATCTGGGCGTGAGAATGGCGGTAGGCAATGTGGTTTTTGCGACCGGCATAGCCGCAGTGGTAGCGCCGAGTGACCTGGGCATTAAAATGGTTGTGCAACATCACATGGCCCCATTCGCGGAAGAGGTCAAAATCGTTGGCATAATTAAACATATCCACGGTGGGGCCACCGGGGGGCCGCATATTGATCTCCAAGGCCACATACTCGCCATTGCTGCGTTTAAAAAATTCAAAGTGAAAGAAACGTTCGCGCACATCAAAGAGCTGCAGCAGTTTCATGCCCCACTCTTTCAGATCGGGGGGCACATTGCGCAGGGTGTAATAATAGATATGGTCATTGCTATTGACCACTTCCATCACCCCTGAGCTATACACGGTTGAGGTATAAAAAACAGGTGTACCGCTGCGATCGGTTAAACCGTCAAAACTGCAGATCTGGCCGGCAATAAACTCTTCGAGAATATACGGCACATTGGATTTTTTCGCAAAAATTTCGGTGATCTCTTCGGCATTGTGCGCCTTGTAGGTGTGGTTTGCGCCCACGCCAATATCTGGTTTGAGCACCACAGGATAGCCAAACTGTTCTGCGGTCTGTACGGCTTCATCGAGGCTATAGACCACCTTGCCTTTGGCACAGGGAATCCCATTGGCCTGAAACACTTTTTTCATTTCGGATTTTTTCTTGATCTGGGCAATGGTGTCGTTCTTGACTCCAAAGACATTAAAATCCGTGCGCAGGGCTGCTTCGGTTTCGAGCCAATGTTCGTTGAGGGACTCGATCCGGTCAATTTTGCCATATTCATAGGTGATCTGGCCGCAGGCCCGCACCAGATCTTCATAAATATCCAGATTGGAGACCCAAAAATAGTCGGTCAGGGCTTCGCGCACATGGGATTTGAGAAAATGGGGAGGCTCATCGGCCAGGCCAATGACATTGGCCCCCATTTGTTTGAGATGCCAGGCGTAGCGAAAATGTTGATCGGGGAAGTGGGGGGAGAGTAAGACGATATTCATGGGCAAGGTCATTTCTAGACAGAATTACCGCCCATCTTAACACAGGCAGCTTGGCTTGGACAGGCTCTCTGGTCGGATTTTCGTGCGCTCAGTGGCCAAGCTGTTATAATTTAGACAGAATTCGGGTTCACCGGGGTTGGAAGTTTGGCTCAATTGTCTTTTCTGCCGGTTATATGTAGTGGCACAGATCTGCCTGACGCTGTCAGACAGGCTTTGGTTGGTTTGGATATCCCCTTTTTGGAGTTGCCGCTCTCTCAGCTCTTGACTGAAAATACGAAAAACCCCCTGATTTTATTGACGTGTTTGACGGCGTCTGCTGATGTTGACTTTTGGCAGGCCTGGAAAGCGGCCAGACCTGAGGGGTGGTTGCTGGGAATTGTGCCCAAACAATTGGAAGAGCAAGCGATTACTTGGTTGGATGCTGGCTGGCTGGATGATTTTTTATTGGGTCCTGAGCCCGCTCTGGCTGCTTTAAAAAAAGCCCTGATCCAAGCGGCCATCCATGTCAAAAACAGAGAACCTCAGCCTGTGTTGGACGCCGCTCCCGTTTTGCCCAGTGTGGTGCAAGACGTCTATCACCGCATGAAAAACAATCTGCAGGTCATTTCCAGCCTCTTGAGTTTGCAGGTGCGCCGCACCCAAGATCTAACAACTCTGAATGTCTTGCGCGAAACCCAAAACCGCGTCTTGACCATGGCCTTGGCCCATGAAAAATTGTACCGATCTCCACAAGTGGAAAAGCTCAATTTGGCTGACTATGCCCAAGATCTCAGCCAGCACCTCTTTCACAATTACGGTTTGGGGCTGTCTGCCATTCAGATCCACTATGATTGTGAGCCGCTGCTGCTGGGGGTCGATGCGGCGATTTCCTGTGGCCTGATTCTGAATGAGCTGATCAGCAATGCGATCAAATACGCCTTTCCGGCAACCTTTGTCTCGCCCAGCTGTGAAATCTGGATTCACATTCGCGCGCAGGATACGGGGGTGTTTGAACTCAGCGTGGTGGACAATGGGGTGGGTCTGCCCTCTCAGGTCGATCCTCTCAGCCCGGATTCTCTCGGTTTGCGATTGGTGAATAGTCTCAGCCGCCAACTCGGCGGGCAAATTTTTGTCGATGAACAGGCGGGAACGGCCTTTCGTCTACTTTTGCCGTATTTGGAGGGTTCGCTGTGAGTTATCAAGGAAAATCGATTTTGGTGGTGGATGATGAGCCGATGATCGCGGAAGATCTCTGCGAAAGCTTGGAAGAATCGGGTTATAAGGTGTTTTTGCCTTCGCATTCTGGGGCCGATGCCATTCGCCAGGTTCAACAGGGGGAGCCGGATTTGGTCTTGATGGATATTAATCTCAAGGGCGATCTCGACGGCATTTCGACGGCCCAGGCGATTCAAAAAATTCACGATTGCGCAATTATTTATCTCACGGCCAATGCCGACAGTCAGACCCTGCAGCGGGCCAAAATGACCAGCCCTTTTGGCTATATTATCAAACCCTTTCGCGAGCGGGAATTACATGCCCTGGTCGAAATATCCCTCTACAAACACGCCCAGGAAAAGCTCACGCGCGTGCGCCAAAATCTCTTTTTACAGACCCTGCAAAACACCCCAGATGCGATTTTGGTGCTCAACCACCAACAGCAGGTCCAATTTATGAATCCCTCAGCCGAAAAACTGCTGGCCCTGTCTTTTGAGCAAATTCAAGGTCGGAATTTGGACTCTGTGCTGTCTTTTGCTCGGCCTGACAATGCTGAGATGATTACCGATCTGGCCCAAATTGAGGCCTTAACGCCGTTGATCTTGCTCCGCGCGGATCAGTCCCATTGTCATGTGCGGGTCTATACCTCGGCTTTACACGATCTTCACGGGCATTTTCAGGGGCGCATGTTGCATCTTTACCTGGATCATTCTCTCCAGTTTGATACGGGCCCTTTGCGGGGGACCCAGAGCGGGAGTGAACTTTTAACGGTCTGTGCCGCTTGCAAACAAATTCGCAATCCCGATGGCAGTTTTAGCAGCTTTGAGGTCTTTTTTCGGCAGTATTACCAAATGCGCTTCAGTCATGGGGTTTGCCCTCCCTGTTTTGAACAGCTTTACCCCGATTATCTCGAAAAGCTTAAACACTAACTATCAGAGAATCAGACATGGCAAAGCCCCCTTCTCAATTGAAGGGGACTTTTTAAACGATCTAGCAAAAATTCAGGAAGGCCAAAATTCGCTTATTGGGCGCTTATTGGGCGTTGTAGCTGATGCTCACATCAGCTGGGGCGAATTTTTGGGCTTTTTCGAAAATGGCTTGCAGTGCTTCGGTTGGGGTGACAAAGCTGTCGCCTTGGGCCAGTTTCAAGGCATCACCGGCGGTGTTGACAAAGGCGCTGCCCATCAACTCGCCACCGAGGGCAATTTTGCCATCGTGATTGGCGTCGCGGCCATTGATAATGCTGAAAACACCTGCAGCAGTGGCTTCGGTGCCCTGGTGAGGCAGCGAGCGCTCAGCCTGAACGATGATTTCTTCACCGCGTTTTTTGACTTTGAATTCCAAGAAAGTGCCCACCTGTTGGCTGTCGGGGCGGGGGGTGGTGTCGGCAATTTTGGCCGGCAGAGAAGCGGCAATATTGCGGGCATATTCGCGGATCACATCTTCTTCGGTCTCGGTGCCTGCAAACTTGAGCAGGTCGGCTTTGGTGATTTTGGTGTCGTTGCCAGAGAGCTGCATAAAGGCATCAAAGGGCAGATGCTCAGCCTCGTTTAAGTCAACGCCATCCCCCAGAATTTGACCTTTGTCCAGTTGGAACTGGGCAGCCAAACGATCGATATCACGGGTTTGAGCGGCGGTAACGCGCTCCTGAACGACTTCGGGTTTAACTCGGATTGAAAAATTTGCCATGGAATTGAAATTCCTTCCTTTTTGCTAATTTGATTATCGCCGATCTTTGCTTCAATCTGACGTCACAAAGGTAAAATAAATCTCAAACCTCCGTTAATTTCAAATTAATCTTTGCTGGGCAGGGCTGTTTCGGCACTTAAAAATGCTTGGGTGGCCTGATAAACCTGTTCCACTTCGATGTCTTTTAAACAGCTCAAGGCCTCACAGGTGGTTTGGCGGGTGGCCCACAGGCAAGGGCGGCAGTGTGTACCTGCCTGAATGACTTTGATCTGGGGGCTCTCTGGGGGCAGGAGTTTGTGCTCGTCAGTGGGGCCAAAAATTGCCACCAGATTGGTACCCAGTCCCACACCCAGGTGCAAGGGAGCCGAGTCCACACAGACCATCACTTTGGCGCGCTGAATAAATCCACCGAGCTGGTACATATCGCGGGTTTGGCCGTAGATCGAGGTCAAAAGGGGGTGGT
>CAZRFI010000282.1:0-6571 GCA_964598905.1 uncultured Candidatus Sericytochromatia bacterium
TAGCCATAGTCGTCTTTGCCCAAAGATAGCAAGACGTCGTTAGGAACATTGGTATGTGCAATGCGCAGCATAAAGTCAGGCATCCCGCAGTTTCCCTGTAATCTGTCCCACTCGTACAACAGATTGTCACTATACCGGGTGGATTTATCTGGGAAAGAATAGTCAATTTTCTCATGTACATCCAACCCAAAGAAATATTGAATTTCCCTTATATCTTCGGGATCTAATGGTTTTGCAAAGTAAGATGGGTCAACCCAGCCACCATTGATCGTCATTAAGAATTCTTTATATGATTTGGGTAGTTTATGTTTTAGCAACCTTTCAAAGGTATCAATGTCGTCTGTAGTGCAAGGTTTAAATGATCTTCTATCAAAATCTGAAAATTGAGGTTTCATCTGAATCTTCCTATTGTTTTGAGATCAGTGAAAAAGAACCTTCATGTTTGAACGCTTCATGAATATCCTCTTTGACAAATTGAAAGCTTATTTTTTTTGAGCGAGAATCATAAACCGAGTGATGACCGTTAAAACCCTTCAGATATTTTTCGATTAATTCTTGCGTTACTTTTTTTCCAGGGTATGTCTGGTTGAGCTCATTGATGAAATTAGGATCTTTTGAAAGAGCATTGATTGCTTTTCTTTTATCTGTTTCCCTTGCTTTTTCTATGGCCTTTTCAACCTCTGCTTGAGGTGGTTTTTTGCCTTTGTATTTCTTGACCAGCTCTTGATAATCCGTAGAGGGCACAATTTGGGTCTCTGCACGCATGACCTTTTTTAGCTCTGATCCACTCAAGGTTTGCCCATTGAGCTTGATTTTCCTGAAATCAGGCACGGCATTTTTATCGAAATAAATCGAATAGCCTTTTAAATGGCCGAACTCCCGTAAAAACTTATCCAGGTCTTTCATGGGTTTGTGCAGCAAATATTGATCGAAATCGACAAATTTATTTTTAAACTGTGAATAGTATTTTCCCGCAACTGCACATGGACTGCCACATTTTTGCAGGGCTTCCAGCCGTTTTCTCAATTGTATGATCAGGTTGTTGATATGTGCAGCCAAATCTGGGTCTTTTAATTTGTATTTATCTTTGAGTTGCTCAAAGCGTTTGATCGCCTTGGCCAGTTGCGGAATGCTGGCTTCTGCTATCCGAAAGCCTTTACCCACAGGCAGATATTCCAAAACACTTTCGGGCAAAACCGCAAAAACCACTTCTGAGAAAGCCGCGATCAAAGCGCGTTTTTCAACGGCCCCCACCAAAGCCCAACTGGCTTTATCATAACCAGACAAAATCCGTGTGGCTTCATCAAGGTAGCGTGCTTTGTGTTGTTGGAGAAAATCGGCAAGAGGGGTTTTGCGGTTTTTAAAGTTTTGCACCAGGGCCTGTAAATCGACTTCACGGGCTCGGCTATACGAGCGTACAGCACTGCTTTGGTCTTGTTGGGTTTGCTGGGTTCTTTGGGTGGGGCAATTGATTTTGTATTGGTAACATTCTCTTAAATTTTGAATCGAAAAATCGTCATCGGCTGGAGGGGTGAGTTCTCCCGTGATGGGGTCCATCAGTCCTTCTTCAACCCAGGCATCAAAGACTGCTGTTAACACCATGTCATGGGCCAGCTCTGTCAACTCTTTTAACTCACCTGCTTCTTGTTGAAGGGTTTGGTTGAGGTCATCCTTGAGGTTTTCGGCAAGGGGACGCAGTTTGGGGATCAGATTCTCTACTTTTTGAGTCAGACTCTCTGCTTCAGACCGCGAAATTCCTACAAACTGCTGGGTATTTATGCTTTCAAGCAAGGTTTCATAATAGTGCAGCAGATCGGCAAAGGTATTGGCGGCATCGATCAGACCCACCGTGCTGTCCAAACTCAGTTGGTATAAACTGGCTTCCTCCAAAAACTGCAGGTATTCTTCATGGGCAGCGTAATCAAGCAATTCTAAAGCAACATCTTGACTATAACTGGGATCTTGTTTCAAACGGTTTATTTCTGTCCGAATAGCTAGCTTTTGTTGTTGAACAGCTTGAATCTGGGCATTCAAAGTACCTGCCAAAGGAGGCGGAGGGCTTGCTGATGCCTTTCTTGCATTTTTGGCTTGACCAGAGCTATCGTCTTTGGCTGCAAGTGTCTGAAATCCAGTTACGCGATAAGTAAAAATTAAAGGAAATTGCGTAGAGCTGATTATACCAGCCAAGCCAGTCGTTTGATCGGGCATGACAGAGGCTTCATCACACAGTGGCGTGTCTGGAGAAGGGGTCGGTTGAGGTGTAGGCGTCGCCACCACCGGGGGCAGAGCGATGCTGAAGCTCTCATAATCATCCCAATTATAGCTATAGGCAAAGGCCACATAATTGCCAGGAGGCAGATAATTACCCTGGCTGTCACGGCCATCCCAGACCACGGTGCGCGAGCCTTCGCCATCGGGCTCTGCGACTTGGGCCAGGACCGGGTCGGCCCAGGAGATATCCCCGTCTTCTTCGACAATTTCTTGGTAGACCTCTACCCAGGTCTCTTCGTTGGGGCCGGTATCGAGATGAAAGTTGATGGTATTGGGCCACTCGGTCTGGGTGGAGCCGGGGTAAAAGAGCTTGGGATCAACGGTCAGATCGACATGGTAAGAGGGATCTACCAGTGAAGAGAATGTGTTGACCAAATAAATGTCTCCGTTTGGATACCAATCTTGCGGAGGATAAAGAGTGTGGAAATAACTATAGTTGAAACAAGGGATTTCTTGACCAGAGGGAGCCGCACATACACCCCAGTAAGATTGAGGAACTGTTTCTACTTGTGTTTGTCTTTCAATTGCACAGGTAATTCCTTTGAGAGATAAATTTTTACTTTTGAGGACAGTGCTTAATCGAATGGGGCTTTGTGTCCCTCCTGATGCAACTTTAAACCGTGTTTCAAAGTGTTCTTTTTTCCAGTCAGTGGCCACGGTACTACCGGCATAACTGCACATAATCGAGTCTTCGGCTTTTCCCAGAGTGATGTTCTCCGAGCCATCTTGTGTACTGGAAAACATTATTTCATCTGAAGGCGCATCTGGACTAAAAGAAACAGACATAGGAGGCGCAAAAAAAAGAACCATCGTGTAAGGTTTTCCAATATCCGCTTGAGTACATCCATTTGGGCATGGGAAGCCATAAGAATCGTGTGTTGTATTCACTATTTTGGAATAACGGGTCTGCGGCGGCCCCCAAACAGCATCCACATGGTCTTGAATTTTAAAATCTGCTTTTTCTTTCAGGCGCTGTTGGCGCAGGTTTGAGAAAAAGGCCTTGCGTTTTTCGGCCAGAGCCTCAGGGGTAAATTTGGTCTGATTAAAGCTGCTTTTGGCTGTTTGTGTGAGGGGGGGGGGGAATGAGCAAGAAAATAGGCTGATAGAGCAGGCGAGGGCAAGAATGTGGCGAAATACCATGGGGTTAACCTCTTTTGTGTTTAAACGGTAGCTTGTTTTCTGTGAAGGGAGTAACAAAAATTCACAGGCCTATAATTCAATTGTAAATGACAATTGTAAAGATTAAATAAAGGTCAACAGATTTTTGTGAAGGGCCTCAAATTGAATGGCTACAACAAAAATGGGTAAACTTACAATTGTGACCTTGTTTAGAACAGAGAGCTCGAACAAGCACTAAACAACGGTCAACGCCCGATAATATAAGGGACAGAGGCCCTTTCAAACAAAATCTCGAAGCAAATCCCTCTGCGGCCATCCAAAGGTTAAATTTAAGTAAAACCTAATTCCCCCCGTAAGTTTGAAACAGATCTAACTCAGGAAAAGGCCCCTTCTGCACCAAGCCGCGCTTTTGGATCAGGCTGACCAGGGACTGCTGCTTGATTTGCGAGGTCATTTTTTGTTGGCGCTGAACCCGTTCCAAGCTGTTGTTGCGCTGGAGTGGCGCGAGTTTTTTGGGGGGGGGATTTTGCATCGGGATTATCCTCGTTTGGGCAGATTGCGCAGATCTTGAAAGCGGCTGACTTTGAGGGCCAGGCGCTCATAAGCGGGCACCAAGCGGCTGCAGTCCAGGCCCAGCCCTTCGAGTTGGTCGAGCTGGTCGGCCAAATCGTCACAGTCTTTGAGCAAATAGTCGAAGCGCTCTTCGGAGAAATCTGAGGGCAATTTGCCTGTTTTTTCAAATTGCAACAATTCGCGTTCCATCCAGCGGTGGTGACCTTCGAGCATCTCCTGCAAATGGATCATTTGCCAAGAGAGATTGAGGCTGTGTTCACAGCGGGCCACGATAATATCCAGCGGCTTGAGCATTTGGCGCAGGACCGAACAGTCAATTTCGGCTTCGATCTCTGCGATTTTGGCCAAGAATTGGTTTTGCGACTCCCGCAGGCTGATATACTGTTTCTCGACTTTATCCACTTTAAAGCGATCTCGGCTGCTGGCATACCAATCGGGATGAAAGATCGACAGCTTTTTGACCTCGCGTTGAATCCGCCCTTCGAGCTGATCGTAGAGTTTGTCATAGTCCACCACAACCAAGGGGGTCAGTTTGGGGCCAGTTTTGGCAAAAGACGGGGGCCGCGATTTAAACTGAAATTTGGGGCGATTGCTGGAACGGGCCGCATCTGAGCGGCGGGGGTTGGGGAGGGTTTCTGTTTCATCGCTCTCAGCACCAAAAATCACGGCTTCAAAATCGTCTTCGGGCAGGTCCTCTTCAGATCCTGTGTCTGCTTGCTCAGGCTCAGCTTCAAGGGCCTTGGGCGGTTCTGGCGGGGCCTCTTCCGGCGCTGGCGTGGTAAGAGGCAGCAAGGGGCTGAGAATATTGTCAGGCTGAGGCGGGGGCGGTGGGGGCAGCAAAAAATGGATTTTTAAGGCATCTGCATGTTCGGGGTCGAGCATCAAGGCTTCTTCTAAAAAGGCCTCTGCATCGCGGTTTTCGCCAATCAGCCAGAGCAAATAACCCATTGCAGCAAAGGCATCTGGGTTGCTGCGGTTGTAGCGAATCGACTCCAGCAAATATTCACAGGCCTCTTTCAGAGCTGTTGGTGCTTGGGCTGGGTGGCTTTGGGCTGTGCGCAGACCCGCTGTGCCCAAACGCAACAGATTGACCGCCAATTCTTTGCGTTGATCTGCTAAGGAAGGCGCTTTGCTTTCAGCAAGCGCGTCAGAAACGGGTTCGACAGAACTTGACACGGGGTTCTCCAATATTTGAAATCCTCGGGGAGAATGCCCCATTCTATCACAGGCCTGCGGGGCCTTGGCAACGCAGTTGCAGAGGCGTTAGGTCTCTTTTCTCCTGACTTTAAGGCGGGCCTTGGCGTATAATCAGGGCAAATGCAATGACAGGATCACCCCAAATATATGATGCAATGGCACTTCGACAACCGCTTGATCTCAGCGCTTCCCGCTGACCCGGTCTCGGACAATCTCTCACGGCAGGTGCGCGGGGCCGTATGGTCAGAAGTGGCGGCCACCCCCGTGCCCAAACCCCAGCTATTGGCCTGGTCGCCCGAAATGGCAAAAGAACTGGACTTAAGCTCCGAAGAGGTTGCCTCACCTGAATTTGCCGAGGTCTTTGCGGGCAATCGCCTGCTGCCGGGCATGAAAACGTATGCCACCCGCTACGGGGGGCATCAATTTGGCAATTGGGCGGGCCAATTGGGGGATGGCCGGGCCCTGCATTTGGGCGAAGTGGTCAACAAAGCAGGCAAGCGCTGGGATCTGCAGCTCAAAGGGGCGGGCCCCACCCCGTATTCGCGCCGGGCGGATGGCCGGGCCGTTTTGCGCTCATCGCTGCGGGAATTTTTGTGCAGTGAGGCCATGTATCATCTGGGAGTGCCCACCACCCGTGCCCTGAGTTTGGTTTTAACAGGCGAAGAAGTGGTGCGGGACATGATGTACGATGGCAATGCGGGCCCAGAACCTGGGGCGATTGTCTGCCGGGTTGCGCCCTCGTTTTTGCGCTTTGGCCATTATGAGATTCTGGCGGCCCAGAAAGAACCTGAGCTTTTGGCTCAACTGGTGGATTTTACCCTGGCCCGCGACTTTCCCGAAATTGAGGGTGATTCTCAAAGCAAACGCGGGGCCTGGTTCAAAGAGGTCTGCGGCCGCACGGCAATGATGGTCGCCCACTGGATGCGGGTGGGTTTTGTGCACGGGGTGATGAATACCGACAATATGTCGATTCTGGGGCTGACAATTGACTATGGCCCCTATGGCTGGGTCGACAACCTCGATCCGGGCTGGACACCCAATACCACCGATGCCCAGATGCGCCGCTACCGCTTTGGGCAACAGCCGCAGATCGCCCTCTGGAATTTGGGTTGTCTGGCCACAGCCCTGGACGTGATCTTGCAAGACAAAGATGTGCTCGAAGCGGGGTTGGAGCATTATTTGCAGGTCTATACCGAAACCCACCAGCACTTCAGTGCCCAAAAATTTGGTTTTGCAGCCTTGGGGCAGGCCGAAGAAGAGCTGGTCACGCGGGCCTACCGCCTGATGGGGCAAGCCGAAGTGGATATGACCCTGTTTTTCCGCGCCCTGGCGGAGATTTCAGCCTCAGAACCCGCTCCAGAAACGCTCCTGCCGGCTTTTTACAGCGCCGAAGAATTTGCCAAGGAACGTG
>CAZRFI010000283.1:0-1613 GCA_964598905.1 uncultured Candidatus Sericytochromatia bacterium
GCCTCGCTACTTTCACTTTTGATCTCGCTTGAGGAGGACAAATCCTCTTGGTCTTTTAAGAAGGGAAAGGTCGTCTCGCCGTTTTTGCCCAACACCACCTTACCGGTGATTACTGGCTGATCAACCAGGCCTTTGATCCGGATATTGGCATCTTTGATCGCCGTCTGGGTTGTAAGCAAACCGGGCATGGTATAACGAATCAGTAGATTCTGACCGGTGGCCTCCAAATTGAGAAAAGAGGGCAATAAGTTCAAGAGGTCCATATCGCCTTTGACTTCTAAATTGCCCCCGGCCACCTTGCCGCGCAAATAGGCCAAATTCACTTTATTGGTAAAAACCTCACCCCGGATATCAATTTCACTCATCACTTCTTTTAGAGCGGGGATATAAACCGTTGCTTTGTCCATGCTCAAGGAGCCTTCAAGTTCTGGCTTGCGTGGTGTGCCCACCAATCGCACCAAAACGGAGCCCTTGCCATCACGCCAGTCGAGTGCATTGGTAAAGAGATTGATCAGACCAAAGCTTTCGTCTTTGAGGCTCAGGCTCAAATCAACAGGTTTGTTCATATCGGTGGCCGGGAAATCCCCATAGACGACGATTTCCTGGTTGCCGCTTTTGAGTTCCACACGCAGATCTTTTAAATAGCCCTCGTTATAGCCAGAAATGGTATCCAGGCGATCAAAATAAAGTTGGTTCATCAAGAGCCGATCCACGGTCAATTGGGCTGAGACCTCGGGCTTTTGCAGAGTGCCTGTGGCCACCGCCAAGAAGTCCAAATTGCCTTCTAAACGGGTATTTTGGCCCTTGAGAAAGGGATCTGCCAATTTCAGACTCAGCCCTTCCCCCTGCAATTCAAACTGCATGTCTTTGTCGAGATCAAGATCTCCAGAAGCCCGCAAAACCCCACCGCCTGGCTCTTGAATATAGGCCTGATCGACATGAACATGGCGATCGGCATATTGGGCCTGAAGATAACTCTCGGCAATCTGACTGTCTTGTATCTGGGCATTTTGCAAAAGGCCTTTGAAATCCAGCTCGGGCTCGGCCACCGTTCCTTTGAGTTTGAGATCGACAGAGAGTTTACCCGCGAGGGTATCTGCCAAAGCTGGTTTTTTTTCTGTTGCCCCCATTTCATCACGGGTAGCCAAGGGATAAGTCCAACGCTCCCAGTATTCAGTCAAAAACTCATCCAGGGTGATACTCTGGCCATGCCCAGCAGAAAAGACGTGCTTTCGCGCTTCTGGCAGAGTGTAAAGCAGCGGCAGGGGATCGGCTGGTGGGGTCTCTAATTTGCTGCGCCGCTTTTCAAAGGGTGCCCGGGTCTCGGGCGGCAAAAGTGAGAAAAGGGTTTTAAGATCGAAGCGATAGGCCTGGGCCTGCAAATCCAAACTGGGGCTGGCTGTATTTAAATCCACCTGGCCCTGCAAATCCAAATGCTCTTCATTTTTTTTGATTTGGGCCTGGCGAATATCGACTTTTTTGGCGGCATAATCCCCATCAAAATTGAATTGGTCCAGCTCCACACCCGCAACCATCAGGGCCTTGCCATCTGCCTTGAGTGCCACTTGGACATCGCGCTGAGGGGCTCCCTGCAGATCCATCAGCAGATTCAC
>CAZRFI010000283.1:1713-6551 GCA_964598905.1 uncultured Candidatus Sericytochromatia bacterium
GCCTGCCAATTTTTTTGCATGGCCCGCAGCGAGCCTTTGAGACGGGCCGAAAAATCCGCTTCTCCAGCTTTAAAATAAGCCACAGGTGTCCATTTATTGGCTGTTTTAAGTGGCAAATTCTCAGCATCCAGCCAGAGATCCAAATCGTCGAGAGCACGCAGATAAAGTCCCATCTTCACGGCACCGGCATCTGCGGAGAGGGCTTGCAGTGTGGCCCGCGTCAGGGGCTGGCTATAGTCAAAGTTGAGCATCATGCCGGTGATTTCAGCCAATTTATCACTCGCAGGAAAACCCACGCGCGCAGAACTTAAACGCCCGTGGGCCCGGGGATTATTTAAAGGGCCACTGGCTTGAACCTGAAAATTGACCCGGCCAGCAGGGGCATAATCTGCTGGCAGCGCCAAAGCAAACGTCGATTGAATCTCCGCCAGCGAAACCTGCTCCCCCTGCATTTGGGCAGAGTCGATGAGCGGGTGCTGGCCCAAGCTGAGCCGGGCCGAACCATGGACCTGCCCAGAAAAGATACCGGCCCGCAATTCGGGTACATCGACCTGCTCAGCCCCGTAGCTGAAACGGGTAAAACCCTGATGAATATTGATTTTCTGCACACGGGCCAGAGGGATATTCATTTCACCTGCCACACGCAGATCGCTGAGCAAACCCGTCAAATGGAGTTTTGAACTTAAAGAGCCACTGGGCTGCATGGCCTTAAAAGCGTCAATCGCGGGATGCATCACAGCCGAAGCCGCTTCAGCCAGATCCAATTTGGCAATCTGCAACTGGGCATCCAAGCGGGTCAGCTTGGGCTGAAGGTAGTGCAAAAGCTCACCTTGCAGACTGAGTCGATGGCCGGGGCTGGCCAAATCCAACCAATGCACCTCAATTTTGTCCTGGGTAAACAGCGTTTCGGTCGAGAGTTCCAACGGCAGGCGGTACATCGGTACACGCGCCCGCAGATGGTCGGCATTCAGACGGCCCCGGTAAGCCAATTTTTTCAATTGGTAATCCTCCCATTGGGCATGGGCCTTGAGGTTCATTGCGCCCCCCAAAACAACCAGATCAGGCACACGGGCCGCATAACGTGCCAGATTTGGCAAATCTGCACTGGCCCATTCTGCATCCAAGCGGGTTTGACCGGTCCAAATATTCAAACGTCCCAGAGCGTCCAGATTGCTCAGGCTGCTGCGCAGGCGGGCAGAAAAGTCGAGATGCTCCTGATCAGACACTTGGCCTTCGATCCAAGGTAATTTTAATAAACTCTGCAGGGGATAATCGGAATCTTGATCGCGAAAATGGAGCTGGCTGTCTTCAATCCGAATCTTGACAAAGGGCAAATGGGGACGTGGGCCCGGTGGTTCTTCTGGCTTGTCTTCACCGGGTTTAAATCGCGGACGAATATTGAGTTTGCCCTGTCTGTCCCGCAAAATAGAGATCCGCGGCTGAGTCAGAATCACCTGATTGTGAGAAGGGAATCCCAAGAGATAATTGACCAAATCCAACTCCAGGGTCAACCGTGGCAGAATCAGAAACGGCTGAGCAGCACCCCGATAGCCATAGAGACGGATATTCTCAAACACAATCCGCTGCGTTTGCGGACGCAGTTTAAAATCAGAAATCGCCCCCAATTGCAAAGGCAAAGCAGTCCATTCCCAACTCTGACTCTCTGCGGTTTCAATCAAGAGGCGTTTGAGCGCTGGCGGGGGGTCGTAAAGCAATAAGAGCAGGGTGGCGACCAAAACTGAGGCCAGTCCGACTGCAAAACGCAAGCAGCCCCAGACAGTCCGCAAAACACGTAGCAAGGCAGGCAGAACAACCGTTTTAAAGCGCTGACTCATAATCCGAAACGACTCAAGTGAGATCCGAGGCTTTACGCGCAGCGACGAAAACACAATAACACTGGTTTTCGGGCCATTTTTTTTGCAAGACCCGATCCAATTGGCTCAATTGTTGACGTTGAAATTCATTGCGCCCACACAAGGCCAGGATGCCTGCCGTCTGATAATGGCTTTCGGCAAAGGGCTGGGTCAAAGCCTGCAAATCGGGCAGGCTGAGATAATCCCAATACGCCGCCCAGGAGACAAATTGTTTGCGCAAAAACATATGCCAATGGGCCCCTTTTAAATTTTCGGCAAAGAGCAACCAACCACCGGGCCGCAAGACCCTGAGAATTTCGGCCATGACCAGCGGTTTGGGATCTGTCTCAGCCCCCCGGCGAATCCCTCCCAAAACGGATTTAAACACCACCAGATCTTGGCTCTGATCGGGCAAAGCCAAAGCTTTTGCGTCCAAAGCCAAATAGCGGATCTGGCTTTGGCCATAGGCCAGGTGTAAGGGACGGGCCTTGGCTTCGGGAGAGGTTAAATCTGAACAGAGAACCTGCGCTTCTTGCAAAGCAAAATAGAGTGACAAACCACCCTGACTGGCGCCCAACTCCAAAACATCTTTGCCTTTGAGCTCAGGCACGTACTGCAGCCAAAAATCCAGACATTGTCCCCAGGTACCGGAATCCCAACCAATGATCGCCTGGCGCAGTGGGAGTCCGATTTTCATAAAACCTTTTGTGCTGACACCGGAGTGCGGCCAATAATTTTCCAGCCATTAGGCAGGCCCTGTAAATCATCTTGCAGCAATAAGAGACGCCATTGCTGCGTTCCCTTTTTGCGCATGGGCAGCGAATAGAGCAAGCGCGCAGAAAAAATGCTGCGCTCGGCGTCCCAAAATTGTATCTTGCTGAGATCAAACTCAATTTCTTGGGGAGGCAAAGGCAAAGGCGCCTCGGGGTGTTCACTCAGACTTCGCTGGTGGGTCTGACGCAGATAACGCCAATAGTGCTGAATAGCAGAGACGGGCGTGGGCAAACCCGATTGCAAAAACAGATCTGCGCTGCCTCCTTGAATCACGGTTTGGGCTTCGGCTCTCAGGGTCTGTGTTTTGGTGGTCTGTTTGAGCATTTCGGCCAAGCGGGCACGGTGCTGATACAAGCGAAAGAGTTCATAGCGGTGAGAGGGCGTGTAATGCTCATAATTGGACAGGCGGGCAGCGGGAAAGGCCCTCATTCCCTGTTCATAAGCGGCTTGCGCCGCAGTCCAGGCTTTTTGTTCCAATTCAAAATCCCCCAACTCGGTATAATAAGCGGGATGGCGGTAAGGGGTCAGGGCAATCCGCTTCAGCAAAAGGGCCCTGGTCTGAGGTTTGTTTTGGCGGATCTTGAGCACATCAATTGCGGTTTTAAAGTATTCGGTATTGTAGCGGTCCAGGGACAGGGCTTTAAACACAATGCCCAAGGCCAAGTCGTGTTTTTTTTCTTTTAATTCCAGTTCGGCCCAAAGCGCATGATGGCGCCCCGAGGGCCAGGGAGCCCACTGCCGGGCTTTTTCCAATTGCAAACGGGCCAGTTTCAAATCTTGACTTTCCATCGCCTGAGCAGCCTGGGCATAGGCCTGGGCGGAAAAATAGTTGAGCGTGGGCAAGAGTATCAGAGAAATGGCGAGCAGGGCGACCCCCGCTCGCAACCACAAAGGAGAGGGTTGTGCCTGTGTATTTGACTCGGATACGGATTCAACTGGCATCACCAGTCCCAAACCAGCCAAATAAAAGAAAGCAATCGGGATCGCCGTAACGCTCCAGTCAATATCAAAACCAATATGGATCAATGAGGCCATTAAACCAGCCAAGACACCCGCCATTAGTGGATTTCGATTTTTATAAATCTGACGAAACAGGGCAAAGAGGAAAAACAGCAAACCCAAAGTACCAACGATGCCTGTTTCAGCCAAGACCTGCAGATAATAATTATGGGGATTGATTGAAAAATAACCCGGCTGCTGCAGATAAGCGGGAAAAATCGTAGCAAAGGTATTGGGACCACTGCCGGTGAGGGGAAAATCTTTAAAAATGCGCAGGGCCCCTTGCAATAATTCCAGACGCCAAGCAGTGCCATTTTCCTGCAGGATGCTCAAACTCAAGACACTCTGGAAACGGGTAGCCAAAACGGGGCCTTTCCAAATCAGGCCGCCCACAACAAAGAGCGAAGCCCCCCCCACCAGCCAGGGAAAAAAGCGCCCAGTCAGTTGCTTGCGCTGCCAAAACACCCAGAGTACGAGAGAGAGAGCACAGGCCACCCAGCTGCTGCGTGATTGGGTCATGATCAAACTCAGTACCATCAAGACTGACGCAAAAGCAAATAAAAGGCGTGTCAGACGAGTTTGCGCCAGCAAAGACATATGCAGAGCGAGTGGAATCACGATCAGAAGATAACCGGCCAAATCATTGGTACGGTTAAACGTCGAGCCGAGCGCTTCTGAACCGCCCATGATCCAACCAATGCCACAGACCAAAGCAGCCGTAAAGATCAAAACCCCCGCCATTTTTTCGAGCAGGGCTTCGCGTTTGACTGTCACAAAAAGCACAGCTGGCAGACTTAAATACATCAATAAACGCAAGAGTTCTTCCAAACTGGCCAGACGATTGACAGAAAAAACCCAGGCCACAACCCAAGTGCCAAACCAACAACAGGCGGGCAAAAACAAAGGGTAATCGTTGAGGAGAGGCATCCGGGGATGCCGTATCTGTTCCAAGACCAATAATAACAAAAGGCCACCGGAAATAACCTGGGCCAAAGCCTGGACATGCAAATAGCGACCGCCATAGTCCATGACAGACCAGAACAAAAGTAAACTGATTAAGATCAGAATGAGTGTACGAAGTGAATATTGCATCAGCATCAGTATGACACAAGCTGTAAATGTCGACAAAACCAAGTGATAATCAAAACAAAACAAAACAAAGAGCAGAGGGGAAAACTGAGTTTTCCCCTCTGCTTAAAATTGCTCTAAATC
>CAZRFI010000284.1:0-4379 GCA_964598905.1 uncultured Candidatus Sericytochromatia bacterium
AGAGTTTCCGACAAAACGATTGACGGCACATTCGGGCAAGTCGGGCCGCCTCACGCCTATAATCTAGAGCAGCCCTGCAAAAATGGTCAAATTCAATTTCGAGGAGAAACGGGATATCGATGCAGATTCAAAAGAGTGAAACGCCCCTCCCTTCAAGGCCGGCAACGACTGGCAACAAAGCAAAGCCCCCCGCGACAGACCCTTTTTCCTTTGCCCAGAGAGAGATCTCACCCTTGCCGAGCCTGCAGAGCCGCGTCGAAATCAGCCCCAAAGGCAAAGGTACTGATGCGCTGGATTTCTTGAACATGGCAGATCTTGACTTCGAACCGTCCGCCCCCACACTTGGCGAGTTCCTCAAGCTGAACTTTGTGGCCCAAACCGAAAACACCGATCATTTTTACATCAATGGCATTCGCACGCCGCGGGCCAGTGCCCAGGCTGATGCCGACTTCCTGACGGGCCTGCTGCGCAAAGAATACACACAAGATCTCAAACAGGCCGGTTTCCCTGAAGCACATCCGCTCTCTTCTGATGCCAGTATTCGCCAAGCAGAGACAGCTCAAGTGGACTTTGAATTGCTCTACAATCCGAGCGCTGTCGAGGGGGGCCGTGAGCTTTTGGGTAGCTTGCTGGACGTGGAAGAGGCGCTTCGCAACCTCGGTGGGTTCGAAACAGACATCGCCGCCGCCACCGCCGATCGCTTTTATGCGACCCTGTCCCAGGGCCGTCACTTGTTTGTGGCTGCCCACAGCCAGGGGGGGGCCATTACCGCTGATGCCCTGCGCCAGGTTGAGGCCCGCTTGCTCAAGCAGCATTCCCGCGCCGAGGTCAAACAAATTTTCGAGCAGAAGGTCACAGTCCAGACCATGGGCGGCTTTGCGCCAGATGAGTCCTTTCCCGCAGGCGTCAATATTGAGTCTCTCAAAAATAGCGATGACTATGTACCCAAGCTCGGTAAGGCGATCTACGAAGCCCGGCACCCGCAAGAACCAGCCAAGGTTGTGAATGCCTATTGGCGGCTACTTCAGACCATTGGCAGTGCCACCACCAGTAATTTGGGGCAGTTGGTGTTCAGTCCTTCCCGCGTGATGGACGATCATGCCACCCACACCAAGACCGGGAACTTGGGCTATCTCAATCAGATTGAAGATAGCGTCTACAGAACGCGTTTGCCCTCTTTGGGTTTCAGAGATCTCCCGGGGACTGAGATTTCACTCCCTCCCTTAAAGCAGAAGTAAAAAAAGAGGGCCCGAAGGCCCTCGGTGTGTTGGGGTATTGAAATTTAAGCCAGACCCAATGCCTGCAACTCAGGTTGGAGATCTAACATCCGGGCCTTGAATTGCTCCTCAGGGCTTTGGGCTGAGAATTCAACTTGGGACTCTGGGGTCAGGCACCAGGAGGGAAAGGGTTGAGCCAGTTTTTCAAAGACCCGTTTCAGTTCCGGGCTCTCCAGGCGTTGATCCTGAAAAAGACTGTGTTCCAGAGCCTGTTTGGCCGAGGGACGTTGGTCTGGGGTGGGTGCCATCAGAGAATTGATCAAATCAAAGACGGGTTTGTCGGTTTTGCTGGGGCCATTTTCAGGCATCTCGGGGCTGTGGTCCATGAATTTGCGGTTGACGTCTTGCGCGTGATCACTGAGTTCTTTTTCAATTTCAAACATAAAGCCTTTGTCGTGAAAAAAGCTGTGTTTTTCGTGATCGCCGACCAAAAGCCGATAAGCCACGGTGCCCATGCTCCAGATGTCTGAGCCCTTGCCAGCTTGGGTGGTGCCTGTGCCCAGATGTTCGGGGGCCAGAAAGATCGGGTTGTCCACCAAGCGCTTGTGCAGGTCACGTTGGGTGCCGACATGAGAAGTGCCAAAGTCAATCAATTTGACATTGCCATCGTTCCCAAGCAAGAGGTTATACGGCTTGATATCCATATGTAACATTTCACGCTCGTCGTGCATATATTCCAGGCCTTCGAGGCTCTGTTTAACCAGATACGTCCCCATCAGACGCCGTGCTTCGGGGCTGAGCAAATCCAGGGTCTGTGCTTTCTCCAGCTTTTGGGCCATGGCGTTGAGTGAGCCTCCTGGCGCAAACTCCTGCACCATATAGAGGCTGCCATCGGGGCCACTCAAGGTACCTTTGAGACCAATGATATTTGAGTGGCCTTCTGTTCCCTGTAACTCGCTGTGCAAATTGATCTCTTTGATAATTTCTTGGCGGGCTTCAAAGTCTTTTTTGCTTAACTCATTGCCCTGGTTGAGAATCAACTTCACAGCAACTTTGTTTTCGGGATGGCCCACTTCGGAATAAGCAAAGACTGCGCCAAATCCGGCTTTGTCTAAAAATTGGGGAGCTTCGTAGGTTTTTCCTCCTATTGTTAATTGGGTGGGGGCGTCCATGCTTCCATGATCAGGGTGATTGAGCGTTACCGTCTGGTCGCTGACATTGCCCAGTGGGGGGATCAGGTTTTGAATTTGTTCTGTCAACCACAGGAGATCCTGGCTACGCTGATCTTTCTGGACCTGTGTCTCCCCTTTTTGCTCGGGCAACATACTTTTGAGCAGATAGGCCAGACCATTTTTGCCCAGCAATTGCAATTGCATTTTGGCGTTGGGATCTTTTAAGAGATCTTGAATATGGGGCAAAAGGGCGTCGCAGACATTGGTGCGGGCTTGTTGATTGCCCGGCGCTTGAGCCAAGGCCTGCAAAGTGGTCTGGACACCAATGCCGCTCAGCAGATCTTCGCTGGTCAAGGCTTTGAAGGTGGTCTCTTGGTTCCGGGGGGCAATTTCCGGGGTAAACTCACGCACGGTTTTGATCACCAGCGGGCTGAGCAGGCTGGATTTGCCAAAGACAGGCAGAAACAGGTTTTCAAGTTCTTGATTGGATTTGAGTTTGAGTTGGCTCAATTGACCGGGGCTGAGTTGGCCCAATTGGGTTTTGAGTTTGGCTTCGAGATTGTCCCAGGCCGTGCTCAAATGGGTCGGTTGACCTTTGTAACCGTGCACTTGGGGAGGGATGCCCTGACTTTCTTTGCCGTTGATGCCCTCCAGTAAACCATCAACGACATGGCTCACAAAAGCCTTCTTTTTGTCTGAGAGTTCGCTGTAGGCCTGTGGTTTTCCCTCGCGCAGTTCTCCGACGAGTCCGGCAATGATATTCCGCAATTCAGTCTTGGCCTTTGCATCTGAGAGATTGGCCTTCACGCTGTTGAGCAAGAGACTCAACTCATCAGATTGGCCCAGGCTTTGCATCAGGGCTATCATTTGAGCTTGGGCTTTGCCGTTGACTTTTGCTTTGGCATGATCAGACCCGATCAGTTGTTTTTCGGCTTTGCTGAGTTCTTTTAACAGGGGTTTGAGATGATCTGAGAGATATGCTTGAATTTTTTCTTTGGGTTCCAGACCCATTTCCAACATGGCTTTGTTTAGGTTCTGCTTCAAGCCACGGGTTTCATCATCATTCAGACCGAGATCGCCCAGGTCTAAATTTTTAACTTGAACCAAAGGCACGGTTTGTGAGCGTTGAACCTGGCTGCGAACCCGTTGCATGGTATTTGGGTCGGGCAGGGTTTTGGCTTTTTCGACCAGAGACTCTTCTTTGACCTGGTCGATTTGAGTTTCGAGGACTTTTAGATCACTTTCGATCGAGAGTTCACTTGAGGATTCATTTAATTTGCGGTGGGAGCCGAAGAGCGCTTTGCGACTATCTAAGTCTTGGACCGGGTGCTCTGACTGAACCTCTGTTTGGCCTTCGACTTGGATTTTTTTCTGGCTGGGTTGGGTTTTGTTAAAGCTGGGTGCTTGGGGTTTGTCGATTTGCATTTGGGTGAATCTCCATTTGAGCTTGATAATTTTATTAAAACACAAAATGTAAACAATGTAAACATTAGGAGTGAATAATTTTTTTAAACTGGATCTGAACCCTTTTGCTTGGCCTGCTGTCTGATCAGAAAAAGTCCTGGAGATTGTGGATGAATGTTTTGGCGACACTCTTGAGTTCTGATTGCTCGGCTCCTGCGCGTTACCAGCATTTACAGGCGATCTGGGCCCAATCTGAATCTCGGCAGCCGCTCTTGTTGGCCTTTCTCAGCGGGCCGATTGCTCCTACTGCTTTTGAATCCCCTGCTTTGGCTGAAGTGGGGGTGTTTTTGCTGACCCATTTGAGCCGCCACCGGACCTGCCGGGAAGCGATTCTCGACCGGCTCCTGCGCTGCCCGGCGGCAGATGCCGATTTATTGGATTGGTTGGCATTTAAGCTAGAACGACGAGAACTGCGCTTGAAAGTGGCTGCTGCTCTGCAGCCGCGCTACCCTGAGCGGATTTTGGCCTGGGTTGTGGCCCATGCCCGCTGGCCGGGTATTGGTCAGATATTGCAAGGCCTATCCCC
>CAZRFI010000284.1:4479-6505 GCA_964598905.1 uncultured Candidatus Sericytochromatia bacterium
CTTCTGCACAAATGAGGGTGCCACACCGACCTTATATCTTGGACTTTCAACGCTGGTTTTTTCAGTACCTGTTTGAGGCCCTGGTTCAGCCCTGCCGTGCTGAGACACTCACTTTGTTATTGCCAGCCTTGGCGCGGATTTTTCTGGACTTGGATCCCCAGCGTTCGCGCCTTGAAGATCTTCCGCCCGGAGTCTATGATTCAAGTCAGTACGAACATTGGCATCTGATTGGGGCCTTTTTTCGCCTGTTTAAAATGCAGGCCCAGCCTGAATTGATTCATATTTTACTTGATACCTTTCTGGGCGATCCGCTCCTGAATTTGCCTGCAGAGGCAGAATATGACCTGCTCAAACCACCCCGTGACCCCGGCTGGTTTGATTATTCCTGCCACCATTTGGTCTATACAGAGGTTTTGGAAATGGCCGGTCGCCACGGCAATGCTGAGACGTTGGTATTGGTTCGGGCCTTGGTCGAACAGGCCCGCCCCTCGCTGCTCAAGGGCCTGCGCAAAGATCAGTGGCGGCAGCTCAAAGGGGCGCTCGCCCGGCTCGAAAGCCGCTTTGGCAGCGAATCTGGGGCGGCAGGTACTTAATGATTGTGTTCACCTTCTTCGGCGGGCAGAATCCAACTGCTGGATTCTGTTTCAGCCGTTGCAGCTGGGGCCGTGTGTTGCATGGTGGGCGGACGCAGGCGCAGATACACCCGAAAACCATAAGGCATTTCGCCATAGGTTTGGCGCACCTGGGCGTCGCCAAAATACAAGCTGGCATCAGCACCCAGGCCCAAGTCAAAATGTTCAGACCAATCCAATTCACGGATGCCGCCCAAGGTCAGCGCTGTGATACGGTAAAGATTGTGGTGGTCGGCCTCGCTGCTACCGATCAGGTCTAAGCCTGATTTATCCACGACTTCGAGGCGGCCATAGACGTGGTTGCGCTGCTGGTCCCAGTCGTATTGGCTTTCGAGGCCAAAGCTGTGTAGCACCCGGCTTTCGCCGTGAAACTCCTGGTTCATGCCCCAGATTGCGGTGCTCGAGAGCAGGCCCTCTCCCAAGGGGGTGACATGGGTGACTGAGGCCGTGCTGCGGTGAACATCGCCAGGGGTGAGGGCCTCCGGGGATTTGAGTTGGCCATACGAAACCTGGGCCACCCAATTGTCGCTGGGGATCCAGCTCAGACGGCTGGACCAGGAGTCGAGCGGGCCAAAATCGATGTTAAAGCGGTTCTCATCGGGTTCGCGTCCGTTAAACAGCGAGGCTTCGAGCTGAAACATCTGCCAGCGCGCCCCCAGGGTGCCCACGCCATAGGAGATATGGGTCGCGTCTTGCAAATGGTGGGAAAGGGGTGCCCAATGGTTGTCGGCACTCGATGGCCTGTGCATAAACGCTGAGGGCCCCAGGGCGGGCTCGCCAGCCAGACCGGCATAGGCAAAAAAGTTGAGATCGGCACTGGGCTGATACGTATAACGCGCGGCCAGTTCCATCAGCAGGTCGTGGGGGTGCTGTTTGTCGCGTAAGGGCAAATTTTGATAGGTCTCGCCTGTTTGAAAGAGTTCGGGGGTGCCACCGGGGGGCAGAGTCAATGCTTCGAGGCTGAACATCGCCCGCAGATCGAGAATGCCAGGGCCGAGCTGCCCCGAGCCCATGGCCATGGCCCAGTTTTCAGCGGCCCAGGTCTGGGCGCCACGGGGGCCACCTTGCTGGTTGTAGCCGCCGACCAGATCACCATGAAACATCCAGAGCCAATCTCCGCTATCGAGGCTCCACATGCGCATCGGGCTCTCCTGTGGCAGCAAGCTCGTTCCCGAACCCAATGTGCGGGCGCGCTGCATCAGGGTGTGGGTGACTGGGTTTGTATGGGACGTGTGGTCCATGGCCGCATGATCTGGGGCTGTGGGGTCAGCTTGTTCTGTGGCGGGTGGATGTTCGTGGTGCTGGGCCCAGGCCGGAGCCGCACTTAAGCTGGCAGCCAGGAGCAAGACAAGGGGGGAAATTTTAAGTGAGAGCATAACGTTTCTCCTGTTGAT
>CAZRFI010000285.1:0-6487 GCA_964598905.1 uncultured Candidatus Sericytochromatia bacterium
GTCACCCTGGTCGAGGGGGCTGGGCGCAGGCGGCGCAGGTGGCAAAGGTTGGGGTTGGGGCTCTGCGGCGCGGGCGGTAATCCGGGTTTCAACCGTCACTTGAACATTGGAGCCAGAAACTTGAAAACTTCCCATTTTACGAATTCTCTCTTTTCTATTTATCTCTCTTGATACTAAAGTTATACCCCAAAAAAGACGCTTTCTGACCTTAAGAAAAACAAGACCAATTTAAGCTTGGGTTAGATTTGATTAATCCTTTATGAATTTAAAGTGAATCTAAATAACTGGCTCAATGATCTGCAGGGGCCTTGCGGCGGCGGGAGATTTCCCGAATAATCAGATCCAATTCCCGGCCCACCTGTCCAGCCACAGAGGTATTTTCCTCGGCCCGGCGAATCAGATAGGGCACAATTTCTTTGACAGGGGCATAGGGCACGTATTTGACCACATGATAACCCGCCCGCGCCAGATTGAAGCTGAGATGGTCACTCATGCCCAGCAATTGGGCAAACCAAATGCGGGGGTGCTCAGCAGGCAATTGGCGTTTTTGCATTTCTGCCACAAGGTGGTAATTGCTTTCTTCGTTGTGGCTGCCTGCACAAAAGGCCACCCGCTCCAGGTGATCCAAACAGAGGCTGACAGCGGCATTAAAATCGCGATCAGTGGCGGCTTTGTTGGGTTGAATTGGATCGGGATAGCCCTTGTGAGCAGCACGATCGCGCTCTTTCTCCATATACGCACCGCGCACCAATTTTAAGCCCAGTTGAAAACCCTCTTGCTCCGCCAGGTGCAGGCTGTCTTTGAGAAAGCTCAGGCGATCACTGCGGTACATCTGCAGCGTATTCCAGACCCAGGCCTGTTTTCGGTTGAATTTGCGCATCATATTGAGGGCAAAGCGGTCTATGGCAGGTTGAATCCAGCTCTCTTCGGCATCCAAAAATACCGGTGTCTTGGCCTCTGCGGCAGCGGCACAAATGCGCTCAATCCGGGCCTCTGCCCGTTCCAATTCAGCCTTTTCACTTTGGCTCAGCCCGCCCCATTGGCTGACTTTTTCCAAAAGTTCAAAGCGGGCCAGGCCTGTCACTTTAAATACGGCAAAGGGAATATGTGCATCCCCTTTGGCACGGGCAATCCCGTGCAAAAGTTCAGACGTGGTGTTCTCAAAGCTGCTTTCAGAAGATTTGCCCTCGGCAGAATAGTCCAAAATGGTGCCAATTTTGTACTTGGCCAATTGGCTGATCGTTTCGGCACAGCCCTCAATAGTTTCGCCCCCGACAAATTGGCGAAACAGAGTCGCTTTGATCAGCGGGCCAATCGGCAAATGCAAGGCAAAACTGGCTTGGGTGACATATTTCCCCATTTCGACCAACTTGCGATTGCCAAGTGTCTTAAACAGCAGATAGGCCCTGCGCAAATCCAAATTGCTGCGGGATTCAAAGGCGATTTGGGTGTTGTCAAAGGAGAGGGGGGTCGGCATAAAAGGTACTTTCGCATCATCAAGATAGAATTCCCTGGTATCTTAACCCCAGAATGGGGGCTTCCCCAAGTAAAAACCAAGTAAAAGCCAAAGAAAAAGCCAAAGAAAAAACCTGCCCCGGGGGAGAGGCAGGCTTCGGGCCACTTGCTGAAGACAAGCATTTGAAGGGACAGAGTCAAATCCTGAACTCTTTTATTATATAAAGAATTGTAAATTTTTGTCAAGCATTGTTAATAGCTTTTTTTATTCTGAACTTTGACTCTCTGAAAGTGTGGGCTGAAACATCAGAGAATTGGCGTAATACCAAGAGTCAAAGGTGCCAGCGTCGGTCCACCAGCCTGGCATCACCTCGTGCTGCAAAAGCTCAGCGTGTAAATAGGCCCGGTTGACCTCGGTGATCTCCAATTCGTTGCGGGTCGAAGGTTTGAGACCGCGAATGATCTCAAAGACCTCGGCATCATAGCCATAAATGCCTGTCACAGCATAATCCGAAGGGGCTTGCTCGGGTTTTTCGAGAATATCGCTGATCACCTGGCTGGTTTTGCCGTCTTTGCTTACCTCTTGAAAGGCCACGACCCCGTAGCGCGTGGGGTCGGGCACCTGTTTGAGCAAAATTCGCGCCCCGGTTCCCTGTTTTTCGAAGCGCCGAATAAAGCCCTTGAGATCGCTTTGGAAAATATTATCACCGAGGATCACGGTCATCAGATCGTGAGAGGCGAAGTGTTCTGCCAAAGCCAAGGCCTGGGCAATGCCACCCGGTTGGTCTTGAACCCGGTAGGTCAAACGGCATCCCAGTTCATACCCGCTTCCCAGCAGGCCAATCACTGCGCCCATATGTTCGACCCCTGTGACGATCAGAATTTCTTCGATACCCGCTTCGATCAATTTACGCAGGGGGTGGAAGATCATCGGCTCTTTGCCCACGGGCAAGAGATGTTTATTGGTGACTTTGGTCAGGGGAAAGAGCCGGGAGCCAGTGCCACCGGCCAAGATAATTCCTTTCACTGCTGAATATGCTCCTGAATTTGATGCAAGTGACTTTCCCAAGCGGCATAAGCAGCAGGTTCAGACGGATAGGCTTTAAAATGTTTGTGTAAATCCCCGGCCCAGTTTAGTCGGTGATTAAAGCGCAGCAAGAGCGAGGGGTTTGATGCGCCCCGCAAACCCTTTTGCAGTTTTTGCATGGTGCTGAAATCCAAGATTTTGCCCCCCAGTGCACTGCGGATATCATCAGCGGTGATAATATCGCGCTCAAAGGCAAATTCCATATTCTCAACGCTTTCATTCATCAGAATCATGCGCATCACGTCTTGGTAGGCCAATTGGGCACCTACATCGCGCTGATAGTTCAGATTATACTCCCAGAGCCGCTCCAAACTCAGATCCTGCTCGGCCAAGGCGATTTTGGCCACCTCTGCCAGGGCCTTAGCGCCTTTGAGACCTGCAGAAATGCCACCTCCGCGCACAGAATTGACCATAAATGCAGCATCGCCAACGGTTGCAAAGCCGTTTGTCACCATATTTGTGAGCGGGTAACGCAAGGGGATTTTGCCCAGGTTTTCTTGGCTGACGCCCTCCACTTCCCAGCCGAATTGTTTAATTGCCTGATCCAAGATCACTTTGACCTGCTCGGGCTCAACCCGCGACATCATGCCCACGCCGATATCATTGGGAGAGCGCCAGACATAACCCCCTTCAACCGAAAAATAGATATGTAATTCAGAGTCACCCGTTTGGCTTTTACACATGCGGCGATAGGCAATGCCATACTCACTTTCGAGTGTAAGTGGATGTTCCGATAGCGGCAGGCCCAGAGCCGCCAATTGACTGCTGAGGACCTGATGCATGCCCGAGGCATCAATGATTAAGCGGGCTTTGAATTGTTCGCCAGTTCTGAGTTCGACTCCGCTCACTCGGTTATTTTCCACCAAAGGGCCTTTAACCTCGGCCTGGAGATAGCTGAGATTGTTTTCCAGGGCCTCGTGTAAGAGGCGCTGCAAGAGGGCATGACCATTGACCAAAATCGAAGAAAAATCGATCGGCTTTTTGATGCGGGCCGAAGGTGAATAGGCGTAAAACTGATCGAGCAAATGCAGGAGTTCGTCTCCCTGTGGGCGTTCCATCGCGGTTTTGGAAAAGGTATCGACATCGAGCATCACGCTTTCAAAGCGGGCCCCCAATTCGGATTCGGGCAGCCGGTCGATCAGCAGGACTTTATACCCCGCTTCGCTGAGGATCTTTGCGCAAAAAACACCGCTAAATCCGCCGCCTGTAATAATTACATCCAAGCTCATGATTCAAGCATCCTTTAAACTGTGGTGAGTGTGGTTGGAGCCCCGGCCACCACCAAAGTGCAGGCCGCGGGCGTGAGATGTTTTTGGGCAGCGGTTTGAATCGACTCAGGTGTGAGTGATGCCAAGCGCTGCCAATGGTCTTCTAAATGTTTCTCGGGCCAAGCGTAAATTTCACGCTGCAGCAAAAAACCGACACGCTGGTCGTTGGTTTCAAAGCGAAAGGGCAGTCGCCCGCTGAGATAGGCACGGGAGCGGTCCAATTCCAATTGGGTGATTCCGTCATTCAAGAGTTTTTCAACCTCTTCGCGTATGGCTTTGAGGCCGGGCGCAACCCCTTCTGGACGGGTTTCCATCCAGGCCATAAAGACGCCTGGGTAAAGACCTGCGCTGCCCGTAATCGAAGCCCCAGCACTGTAAGCCAGGCCCTCTTGCTCGCGCAAACGCGCTGGCAGTCGTGAGGTAAAACCTGGGCCGGCCCCCAGGACCAAATCGAGAATCTGCAAGGCGGCAAAATCGCTGTGGCGACGTTCCACGCCCAAATGGCCCCAATAGACCTGGCATTGTTCTTTGCCTGGCAAATGAATTTGCTGATACGAAGGCGCACTTTGGCGCTGGGGCAGGGGATAGCTGGGGGCGATGCCTTTGGCAGGAGAAAAATCGTGCCAAATTTCGGCGAGTTGGGCCAGGGTTTCTTTGGCAGAGACCGCACCTGACAGGGCCAAAATGGCCCCCTGAGAGCCATACCAAGTCTGGTAAAACTGGCGCACATCTTTGGCCTGCAGCGGCTCAACACTGCAGATTATACCGCTTTCGGGGCGCGAAGCCGGAAAATCGCCATAGATCGACTGGTAAAAGGCCCGACTGGCCAAATATGAGGCCTGTTCTTCAGCGGCTTCGAGGTCGGTCAAGATCAGGCGTTTTTCGCGCAATATTTCGACTTCGTCCAAAGCCGGTGAGCCCAAAATTTCGCGCATTAAATGCAAAGCCGTGTGCAGGTGTTTGGCCAAAATTTCAAAACTCAAAAAACTGCCACTCAGGCCGGTTGCCACACTCAGGCTGCCCCCCAACGATTCCAAATAGCGCGAGAGAGCCACACCGGGTTTGTCTTGGGTGCCTTTGATCAGGGCCGATGCGGTGAGATTGGCCAGACCTTGCTGTTTGATGGGGTCGTGCAGGCTCCCCGCTGGCCAAAAAACTTCCATAGACAGGGTTGGAATGCGCATGTTTTCGTGTACCAAAAGTGTCATGCCATTGGGCAAAGTCAACCTTTCGGCATGTAAGCTGGGAAACCAGAGATGGGGGGCTGGCAGCGGTCTTTCGGTAAAATTCATGCTGCGATGGGCCTGTGGACGCGAGTGGATGCGATCGGCCAGGGGAGCGGCAGACGATTCCCCTTCTTGATCGGGGTCGCAATGTTCGGGCATAAGCCAACCCACAGTGCGGCGCTCTGGTGCCAACCAACTCAGGGCCACGCGGGTGATATCTTCGACTTTGACGGCTTGAATCTGGGGCACAAAATCATGGATCAATTGCCAACGGGCCAAACTTGCCAATTCTCCCAGCACTTCGGCCTGGTCTTCGGCGGTTTCTTGGCTGAGGTAAAAATCCGTCAACATTTGGTTTTGGGCCTTGGTCAGATGGGAAAAATCCCACTCTCCGTTTTGGACCTTGGCCAATGCGCAGAAGAGCGCGGCCTCGGTCTGGGCCAAGGGAATCCCTGTATGCCCATCCACAGCAATCCAAAACAGATAGGGCTGTTCGGTTTCAAAACAAGCGGCGTCGACATCTGTGGCCACTTGTTCCTCTTCAACCAAGGCTTGATAGAGCAGCGAACTGAGGCCTTCGGCCAGAATATACTGTAGCAAACTCAGGGCGTAATAATCGGGATGCGTTAATGCTGGCGCGGGCCAAGCGACGACCAAACGCGGCAGGGTCACATCGGCCTGAGTCAAACTGACCCGGCGTTCAGCATTTTGCAAAGGCTCGGCTTGGTATTGGCGCGGCGGCAATTGGCCTGCGGGCAAGGCCTCAAAATAGTGCTTGACCCGTTCAAGCGCCTGCTCGGGCTGAATATCGCCCACAATCACCAGGGTGGCGTTGTTGGGGTGGTACCAGTTTTGGTAGTAGGCCCGCAATTCTTCGGGGCTGATGTTTTCAATGTCGTGGACCCAGCCCAACACGGGGTTGCGGTAGGCGTGTGAGGTCAATGCGGCCTGGGTCACCGCCTCCCAGAGATTTTCTTCGGGATCGTCTTTGGCTGTGCGCCATTCTTCGAGAATGACCTGACGCTCTGCTTCAATCTCAATCGGATCCAGCAGGCAATTTAACATCCGGTCGGCTTCAATTTCGAGCGCAATCTCCCAGCGATCGGAGGCAAAATTAAAATAATAAGCGGTATTGTCGATCCAGGTATAGGCGTTGTTTTCGCCCCCACCCGAAAGTGTCAGACGGTCGATTTCGCCGCGTGGAAAGAGCCGGGAGCCTTTAAACAGCATATGCTCCAAAAAATGCGAGACCCCGGTGGGGGAGCCGGCCTCATTGCCCGAGCCGGTGTGATACCAAATCATCACCGTGACCACTGGCAAAGCAGAGTCTGCTTTGAGTAAAACGCGCAGACCGTTGTCCAAGTGGCTTTCTTGGACATCGGCAAAAAGGTCAGTTGGAGAAGGGGATTCAGGCATTAGACTCATGATTGCAACAGTATACCGCAATTGGG
>CAZRFI010000286.1:0-6479 GCA_964598905.1 uncultured Candidatus Sericytochromatia bacterium
TTCATCTCAGGTCAAGGCCAAAGATCTGGCACATGCTGCTAAACTGGAACATTGCTTTTAAGGAGGCTGCATGACCAAACAAATCGTCCTGACGACCCTCAATGCCCGCTATGCTCATACGGCCATCGGTCTCAGATATCTCTATGCCAATCTGCAAGAACTTCAAGACCATGCGATCATTTTGGAATTCATTGTTAAAGATCCCGTCGCCGAAATCGCTGAGCGCATTCTGAGCGAAAATCCCCAGATTATCGGCTTTGGGGTGTATATCTGGAATGCCCTCGAAACCCGTGCCGTGATTCATCTGATCAAAAAAATCGCGCCCCAGGTCCAGATTGTGCTGGGCGGACCCGAAGTCAGTTATCAGCCCCAGCGTGTGACATTTGAAGCGGATTATACGATCTGCGGCGAAGGCGACCTGGCTTTTTATACACTCTGCAAAGCCCTGTTGGCTGGCACTGCGCCCGAAATGCGCCAGATATACGCACCCCCGCCCGATCTGGCGACGCTGGCCCTGCCTTATGCTTATTACACCGACCACGACCTTCAGCAGCGCATCACTTATGTTGAAGCCTCCCGTGGCTGTCCTTTCACGTGTGAGTTCTGCCTGTCTTCGTTGGATCAAAAAGTGCGTAAATTTGAGACCGACCTCTTCATTGACCAACTCGAAAGCCTTTGGCAGCGCGGGGCGCGTAATTTCAAATTTATCGACCGCACGTTTAACCTCCAACCCCAGGTCACAAACCGAATCTTGGACTTTTTTCTAAACAAGCCAATGCCTTATTTTGCGCATTTTGAGATGATTCCGGATCATTTTCCTGAACATCTCAAAGACAAGCTCAAGCAGTTCTCACCGACCTCGCTACAGCTCGAAATCGGTATACAGAGCTTGAGTCCAGAGGTGTCGGGGAGAATCAAACGCAAGCTCAAGCCCGAGGTGGTTGAGGCCAATATCCGCTATCTGGCCGAGCAGACCCAGGCCTATCTGCATCTCGATCTGATTGTCGGACTCCCAGGCGAGAGCCTGGATAGCTTTGGCAGCAACCTCAATGCCTTGGCCAGTTGGGCCGATGCCGAAATCCAGATTGGCATTTTAAAAAAGCTGTCGGGCACGGATCTCTTTCGCCATGATGAGACCTTCGGCATGGTCTATTCGGATCTGCCGCCTTACGACATTCTGCAAAATAACCTGATCTCTTTTCGTCAAATGCAGGCCATGAAGCGCTTTGCCCGCTTCTGGGATCTGACGTATAACAGCGGCAATTTCAGACGATGTGTTCGTCTGCTCTGGCCAGACGGAGATGTCTATACGCACTTTGGCGAATTCAGCGCCTGGCTCTATGCTCAAACCCAGGCCACGGGGAATATTGCGCTGCTGCGTTTGGCTGAGCTGCTCTTCACCTATCTGACCCAGGTCAAAAATGTGAGTGCCGATCAGCTTGCTGAGATCATGTTACAAGACCTCGAAAGCACCCAGGGCAAGCGTTACCCGAATTTTTTAAAGGCCTGGCAGCGCGAAAAACAACCCTCCAGCCAGGCTCACACCAAAGCCCTCAAGCGCCAGGTCAAACGCGCCCTGTAGCCCAGGGCCGGGCAATCGCCTTCACCCATGAAGCGAGAAGGCATCCCGTTTATTTATCATTCTATTTTTTTCTCCAGCTTCGCTTTCCTCTTTTTCCAGTCTGGCATGGCTCGGTTGAGCAGCCTATAAAATGGGTCATCGTGGTTTGGACACAAGAGATGGCAGAGTTCATGCACCAGGACGTAATCAATACAATCCAGGGACATGCGACTCAGTTCCAGATTGAAGCTGATGATGCCTTTTGCACTGCAGGAACCCCAACTCCGCGTCATTTGCCGATAACGGAAAACGGGTTTCTTGGCTTTGAGTTTTTCAAAACGCGGCCAGTAGAGAGAAAGCCGTTTTTCAATCAGGTGTTTGAAGTGGGCCTGATACCAGAGGTCCAAAACTTGTTTGACTTTCTCTTTATCGCTGGGATCAGGGACTTGAATCAAAAAATAGCCCCGCACCAATTTAACAGACACTGAGCCTTGCTCAATTTTCAAGCGATATTGACGGCCCAGATAATAATGGGTTTCACCGCTGAGATAACGTCGTGGCGGTGTTTGGGGCAAAAATTGTTCAAAGTATCGGACTTGTTTGCCAATCCAGCGGGCTCTGCGTTGGAGTCGTTGCGCGATTTTTTCTTGAGGAACATTGATGGGTGCACTGGCTGTGACCCTGAGATCTGGATGCACCGTAATTTTGAGGTCTTTTCGTTCAGTGTATTGAACATCGACATTAAAACTCTTTTGGCCATAGCTGAGCTGCATGATCATGCCCGACGTGCCTTGGCAATATCCAGACATTTTTCAATCAGGGAATCGATTTCATCAAAGCCAAAGTCTTGTTGGGATTGTGTTTTAAACTCAAAGAGCAGGTCTTCAATGTCGATTCGCATTCTATTTTGTACGTCCTGATCCTGGCTCCAATTGACAATTCGCAAGGAATCAATCTTTGTATCGATGACCAGCGCGGTCTGTGCAAATAACCCATCTGCAATTTCATATTCGCTCAAGACTTCTTTGAGGACGCCGAAATAGGCTTTGGCTACGTCATGCCCTTCCAGTACGGTCGGAATTTTATCACCAGTCCGATTCAGAACAGCCTGCATAATTTCGGTGACTTGCTTGAGATATTCATTGGCTTTGAGGCGTTCTTCGCGAAATGCTTTGATCGCAGCCTGGAGCATTTCTGAAAAGCGCTGATAAAATGTGGGGTCTTCTTTCATGCGCTCTTGGATGGTTCGAGCGGTACGGTGGGCAATCGTATCTGCTTTTGAGCCTACTCCTGCAATTTTTTCAACCTCTTCGGCAAAGGCTTCAGCGTCAAAAATATTCACCAATGGGGTGATGGTTTCGATCTGCCCAGTCCCGACATGGGTATCCAGCAGTTTTTGAATTTTGGGTTCGTACTCGGAAAAGTCCACCACCTCGGCATAACGATGGCGCACGGCCATGCGCAGCTTTGAGAAGAATTTAAGATCCCGTCGATAGCGATCAATTTTGGCCTGGGGTGTTTCTTCTAAAAAGGCGACGGAAGATAGGGCAATAGCCAAGGTTCGGGCATATGCCGACAGGCGCTCATAAAAGATATCGCGCAGGGCTTCATCGGCCAGCAGCCGTTCATAGGCTTCTTCATCTTGCTTGTTTTTGACCTCTTTGAAGGTTTCCCACAAGATCGAATGCTTCTGGGGTAGCGTCGAAATTTCAACCGAGACATCTGTTAAGAGGTGCTCAAGGTCTGAAGCCTCAAAACCGTCTAAATCAGAGTACAGCTCAAGCGCCTGATCCAGATTCTCAAGTACCCCGCGATAGTCGAGGATATAGCCAAACTCTTTGCCATCGTGCAATCGGTTCACACGGGCAATGGCCTGTAAAAGCGTGTGCTCTTTGAGCTTACGGGTCAGGTAGAGAATGGTGTTTCGAGGTGCGTCAAAGCCCGTCAGCAGTTTGTCTACAACAATGATGATTTCAGGCTCATCGGCTTTTTTAAAGGCATTAATGAGTTGCTTGTTGTACTCTTTTTCATTGCCATATTTCTGCATCATGCCTTGCCAAAAGCGCTGGACTTCTTGGGTATTTTCATCATAGAGATCGGCTTCGCCTTCGCGTTCATCGGGGCCAGAAATTAAGACCTCGGAACTGACCATACCAAATTCATCGAGGTATTTCTTGAAGAGCAGGGCTGTGCGCTTTTTGGGAGTCACCAATTGGCCTTTAAAGCCGGTGCCCTGCCAGTTTTGCTGAAAATGCTCGCTGATATCCCAAGCCACAGCCATGATCTTTTGCTGTGTTTGATTGAGCTGATCGCTGGTGGCAAATTTTTTCTTGAGGTCATTGGCCTGGTCTTCACTGAGCTTTGACGTGATACGTTGAAACCAGTTGTCGATGCCTTGAGCATTAACGGTCTGCTCTACATGGCGGCCTTCGTAGAGCAAAGGCACGACAGCTTTATCTGCTACGGCCTTGTCGATGGTATAGGTATCAATGAGACCCCCAAATTTCTCAAGGGTGTCTTTGTCCTTTTTCATGACGGGTGTGCCAGTAAAGCCCAGATAACAGGCTTTGGGCAGGACTTTGCGCATCTTGGCATGAAAGGAACCATATTGTCCACGATGGCCTTCATCCACCAGCACGAAAATATTTGGGTCTTCCAGATGTGCGCCAGGATTGGCCACGGCTTTGTCAAACTTGTGAATCAGGGTCGTGATAATCCGCTGTTTGCCGCCTTGCAGCAGTTCCAGCAAATGCTTGCCGGTGGTGGCCTGCTCGACCTCTTTGCCGCAATGGTGAAAGGTTTTGTAAATCTGATCATCGAGATCAACCCGGTCGGTGACGAGCACGATTTTGTAATCGGGAATGCTGGTATCCAAGGCAATCGACTTGGCCAGCAGCACCATCGTCAGGGATTTGCCGCTGCCCTGGGTATGCCAGACCACGCCGCCCCGGCGACTGTTGTCGGGTTGGCGGTTGTGAATGCGGATCATGGTTTTTTTGATACAAAAGTACTGCTGGTAACGGGCGATCTTTTTGACGCCCCCATCGTACAAAATATAGCGATAGGTCAGCTCCAGCAGGCGTTCAGGCCGACACAGGGCAAAGAGAGTGCTGTCCTGTTCTGTGGCCTGCCGCTGTAGGGAGCCATAAGCCTCTGTTTTGTCTTTGACCATGAATTTCCGAGACGCATATATCTGATTGACCTGACTTTCGCTCAAGGGCGTTTGAATGGCTGCTTCTAGGGCCTGTTCAAACTCGGGCCCCTCTTCTCGCCAGACTGCCCAGAACTTGGCCGGGGTGCCGGTGGTGGCATAGCGGGCATCGTTTTTCGACAGGGCCAGCAAGAGCTGGGAATAGAGAAAGATCATCGGGATTTCACCGTCTTTTTGGTTGCGGATCTGTTGGGAGATGGCCTGTTGAATCGGCTCTTTGAGAGCCGGGGATTTGCACTCAATCACACAAAGCGGAATGCCATTCACGAACAACACCAAATCTGGGACACGGAGCTTGTGACTGCCGGTGCGTTCAACCTCAAATTCCTCTGTCACATGGTAGACGTTGTTTTCTGGGTGCTCCCAGTCGATGAATTTGAGCGTGGGACTTTTGATGTCGCCATCAATCGACTGCTGAACACTTTTGCCCAGGCAGAGCAGGTCATAGATTTTTTCGTTGGTACGTACCAGCCCATCAAAGGGCAGATCTTTGAGCGCCTGCACCATCGCCAGGATGTTGTTTTCGCTGATGGGATAGCTTTGGCCTTTGTAAAGCATCTGGTTATGTTCCCGTAGCCAGGGCACCAGAATGCCTTCGAGCAAGACTTCTTTCTTGCGTTCACCACGTAAGCGCAGGGCCGCTTCGGGACTGAGGTAGGTATACCCCAGATTGTTGAGCAATTGCAGAGCAGGAAGCTGAGAAATAGCGTCTTCGTTGAGGTCGGGGGTTTGATCGGGGATATCAGTCATGCTGAGACTCCTTGAGCTGTGCTTGCAGGGCCTTGCCCTGGGTTGTCAGTCGGTATTTTTGTTTGCTGCTGCGGGGTTTGTCTGGCAAGGTCATTTCGATCAATCCTTGTGCTAGAGCAGGGTTCAGATAATGCAGTCGAAAGTAGTGGTTGTGTTTGAGATGAAGCTGGATTTGTACTTCTTCGCGCGTCATTTCTGATTTCAGCACTTTCACTAAGGCCTGCATTTCCTGAGAGTAGCCACTTTCAACTTGGTCACTACTTGGTCGGTACTTGGTCACTACTTGGTCACTACTTGATCGATTTTGTGCTTGAATCTCTGTCGAAGGTTCCAGAAAAGCGTTATGAATTGGGAATTCCACCAATAAATAACTGCGCTCTGGGTCGGTATGAAAAACGGGCAGGGGTGAACCATTGCGTTTGATATGTCTGAGAATTTTAGGAACGCCTGTACCCATACCCTCTGTCAGATCCAGCTCTTTGAGAAATTCGCCAATCCGGCGATTACGGTAACGCCGTGAGACAAAGCGGTAAGCGGCAATATCCCGATCCAGAATGGAGCGATCTGGGCCAGGGAAGCTATTGATGGTCACACAGTCGGGAAAAATCCGCACTTCCACAGGTTCTCGCAGCTCATAGGTGCGGTGGTAAACGGCATTGCACAACGCTTCTTCCAGTGCGCCATAGGCATAGTTAAAGATGCGGTCGGCTTCGGCCCGGTCAGGGTATTTAATCACTTTTTCTAGGATCAGATGGGAACGCAGATGGGACAAGGCTTCTTTGAGCATCAGATGCAGGGGGCCTTTGTAGGTGGTTTCGGTAAAGCTGTCGCCCCCCAGGTCATCGGGAAAATGCACGATGTCGATCTGGGTATAAGGAAAAAAGCGCCAAGGTTCTTCGTTAAAGAACATCAGCGCCACGTTCTTGGGCTGGGCAAATTCGTCCGGGCCATCGACCA
>CAZRFI010000287.1:0-6429 GCA_964598905.1 uncultured Candidatus Sericytochromatia bacterium
GGTTTTGACTTGCCTGACGCAGAATTTGCGGCCCGCTTTGACAAAGCCGATGCCCAGTGGGATCGCTGGCTGGCCACCACTGAGGCCGTCAAAACCGCACTGCAGGACCTCATGGAAGACTATGCTGATCGTCAGCTCTGGACGGATGCGCGCTGGGCTTAACTGGCTTTAATGAGGGGTGTCAGGATCACTGCGAATGGGCATTTGGGGCCAAGTGGCCAGACTTTCTCCACGAAGGGCCCGATAGACCAAGTCGGGGCGCTCAAAGCGCTTGAGTTGAGCTGGCTCTGAGGTCAGGGTGTGGTCTTTAAGCAGATGTAGATATGAGCGATAAGCGCCCAGACCTGTAAAATAGCCCTGCGGCGTGTACAAGAGCAGCCCATCTGTAAAATACAATTCGGAATACTTACTCACGGTTTTACCTGTTTCCAAATCCCAAACTTCGCGCAGAGAGGTGCCTTTGCGCAAGGTCATATAGCCAGGGCGGCTGGTGTGTAAAACCAGAGGGGCTTGAACCCTGAGGCTGAGTTTGCCTTCGGGCATTTTCCAGACAAAGCTGTGTTCTTTGATGTTTGTGAGCCAATCCAAAACAATTCTTGGGTGTCTCAGGTTGGCTGGCTTTTCCCAGAAATGGGCAATCAGCACACCGTCTCCCAATTGCAGGTCTTTGATTTGCAATTGAAAAGGGGCCAAGCCTTGCAAGTGCTGGTTTAAGATTTTCTGAACTTTGTCAGTTGTGGGGTCGATGATTGCAAGTTTCCCACTTTCCAGCACCGCTACCAGACCCGGCTCTCCCAGGTCTGTTTTGAGCACCTTTTCCGCCAATTTGATTTTTTTCTGCTTTCCGCTATTGAGATCCACCCATTCCAACACTTTGCTTTCAAAACCAGGTTTGGAGCTTAAGAGCAGGTGTTGTTTCCCGGCGATATGTAAATGTCTTTCGTCTCCCAGTTTGAGGTGGTAGCGTTGTTTGCCTGTTTTGAGATCCCAGGCAGTTAGCCAGAAGTCTTGGCCCATGAGCAATGGCGGCGGTTGTACTTCTGATCTTGCAAAGTACATATGGGCTGTTGTGTCTTGGCTTGTCAGGGCCCAAAACTGTTTTTCGTTTTGGCCTGTTTGCTCCAAGCGACCCGGCCAATGGATTTGCCAACGCAACAGGCCTGTATTGAGGTCTCGGCAGCTCAGTCCCACAGGCTCAGAACCGTTGCCTGTTTCAGTGCTTTTTTGCGTTGTTTTGGGCAGGTAGCTGAGCAGATCGGCTTGCTTGACTTGGTAATTTGGCATCACACTCCCTTGCAAATGGGAGAGGTCGATGGGGTGATAGCCGTTGGGAATGTGCCAGATTTGACCGGTCTGGCTCTGGATGATTTTGAGCTTGTTTCCCGCTTTCAACAAGAGGTGCGGGGCCTGGTAATCCAAGATCTCTTCTGCGACAGAGGGCTTTTTTTGCCAGCGTGTCTTATGCTGCCCCGAGGGCAGTTCCAAACATTGCAGGGACAGTGATTTTTTGTTTGCAAAACCTGTTTGATAGAGGCAGGTTTTGCCTGACTCTGCCAAGCGATTGGCTGTGTAAACATTCAAAGTATTAAAATCCGCTTGAAGTTCCCCCGTGTTCAATGCGCGTTTCTGCAGCCATGTTTGATACCCCCCGCGTTCACACGCGTGAAAAAGCCAAGGCCCATGCAGGGCAAGGAGCGGAGAGCGAGAACCACAGGCAGAATCAGGGAGTTGTTCAAAGCGAAATTGCCGGGCGGTGATGTCCCAGATAGCGAGATGGCCCTCTTGATAGCCCAAGACCAATAGTTCCCCACTGTGTTGAATCTCCGTGATTGGGAAGTGCAGAGCCTCGCTTGTGGGAGAGGAGGGTTTTGCCTCGGGTGAAAAATGCCTGTCGAGCAGGTTTCTGTTGGCTTCATAATGATAAAGGGAGCCGCCTTGACCTCCCAACCACAGATCTGGGCCCAGCCAATGCAAAGCGGAAATTTTTTCCAGCGCAGGTGCGGGGTGACTGCCAATAAATTGCCCATTTTCAGCCGCAAAAAAGCTCAGGCGCTTGGCATTCGTCAGCGCAAGTTTTTGTGAGCCCAGAGCCAGAGCGGTGTAAGGTGTGTTGGCAGGGTTTTCCAATTGAAACAAAGGTTTTTGGGTTTTTAAATCCCAGACCTCAAAGACCTCATCCAAACCACTGCCTACCACTGTGTCTGCTTGCAAAGCCAAGTGATCCAAGCTGTGAGAAAAAGCGGGGATGCTCTTCTCCCTCTGCAGGTCTTGACCCCGAAAGAGATAAATGGCTCCCCTGTTTAGACCCACAGCCAGATGACCCCCATTTTCGCTGCTGAGGAAAGGCTCCGTATTTGGCCATTCATCAGCACTTCTCAATTGCAGGGCTTCCAATTGGGGGTTGTGTGTATCTGTGAATTTCAGTGTTTTTCCTTGAATCTCAAATCTGCTGTTTGGGTTGAGTAGATAAGGGGTTTCAGCTTCAAAATGGGCCAATAATTTGCCTGTTTTTAAGGCTCTCAGATCGAGGCCCCATTTACCAGTTCCTTGGGTCAGCAGATAACCGGGAGCCAGCGCCATTTGGGCGAATTCGTGTGGCAAATAGTCGAATTCGCCCAAGAAAGACCGATTGGTAATTGCTTGGCTGATTTGCGGGTGATCTGGGCGGGCTTTTCCTTTCAGATTGTAAATCCGTTTTTGCCCGTTGAGATCCCAGGCTTCGATGTGGTTATCTGCATAGAGCATAACCAGGGTTTGGTCTTCAATTTCAAAATCGCGGATCGCAGTTTGGGCAGCCGGAAAAAGCAGTTGGCGCTCGCCCGTTTCCAGGGAATAACGAACGAGACTGTGGTCAGTGAGTAGACAAAAAAGCCGATTTTCGGCGATTGTGAGTTTTTGAATCGATGGGCTTTGCCATTCCAGGCTGTGGCGCAATTGGCCGCTGCGGCGGTCCCAGATTTTGAGCCGGGGACGAAAGGACTTAAAGGCAATCCGGCCATTGCTGGCTGAAAGGAGGTGGTCATTCGGGTCGGGCTCTAGTTTGGGCATTTGAAACAGATGTCTGTTTAAACGGCCCAGGTATTTCCCTGTTTTAAGGCTCCAAAGTTGTACCCCTGGATAAACATGGCATTTGAGGGCCAATATTTCTGATTCAATCAGGGCTTGGCAGAGATTGACCTGTTGGCCTGAGCGAGAGCCAATCGTTTCGCTGGCCCAATCTTTAAACGGACTGGGTTCTAAGCTTCTTCGCCAGCGCATGGATTGAGCGTCCCACAGTTCTAAGCGCTGATCTGCCACCACCACCAGATCCTTGCCAGAGAGGGCCAAGGCGTGTAATTGCTGCCAACCGATATTGACCCCCAGCTTGAGTGTGGGTTCTGAAGGCTTTGCCCAACCCACAGGTGCAGAGAGCAGGTTTAGGCAGAGTACAAACCAGGAGGCAAGCCAAAGCCAAATCAGGGGTTCAGACCTGAACCTGTCGGGGCTCAAGCCGCCATTTGCCAATGGCTAAATTCGTTGGCCAAGCGCGTGGCCTCTTCGCCTGCATCCACTGGCGGGGGCGGAATCCGGCCCTGCAACAAGCGGTTCAGGCTCTCAGGGGCCAACGATTGCCCTCGGGCCACGCCTTGGCCCATGAACAGGGCCGACATACTGCTGGGAGCCAGGGTTTGGCCAAAAGCCAGATCGGGACTCTGTGCTGAAATCACGGGTTGCTGGCGCATTTCAATGGGTTTGGGCAATTGAAACTGAGCCCATTGCATCACATTCTGGTCGCTGACCTGCAGCTCAGGCGCTTTGGGGGGGGCATCGGCAATTTCAAGGCGGGTGCGGCCCTGGTCATGCACCAAACTGGCCCCCGGATGCAGACGCGTGATCAATTTGAGATTGAGGTTGGGATTGATCGTCAGCAGCGATTCGCTGTCTTGGCTCTGTTGTTGGCCTGAGCCAGGGTGCGCTTGGGGCGGACGCAAGAAAAAAGCCAGGGCCTGTTGGAAATCATAAGGGTCAGGGGGCAGCGGGCGTCGTTGTGGAACGCTATAACCGAGACTGGCAACACGAGAAAGCGAGGGGGTATGCCCTGCCTGAGAAACGTCCATCTCATTTGCCTCCTGAATTGAATAAAAGGGCCTATTTCCATTTTACCTTGAGTCTGGCGTTCCTTTGCAAGTGCATGGGCCTCTTTCCTGTGCTTCAGAAGGTCTGATTTTGTAACTTCGAAATTAGGCCAACCGTGCGATAATCCCTAGCAGACACAGCCGTGTCTCCAAAGGAGAAAGAAAATGTCCAGTATTGGTTATCACGAACCCCTATCAGAGCTGAGTGATGAAACACAAGATATGCACAGAGCGATTGTCTCTTTAATGGAAGAACTCGAAGCCGTTGATTGGTATAACCAACGTGCAGACGCTTGCAAAGACAAAGAGCTCAAAGCGATTCTGGAGCACAATCGCGACGAAGAGAAAGAGCATGCCGCAATGGTGCTGGAGTGGATTCGGCGCAAAGATACGCGATTTTCGAAAGAGCTCAAAGACTATTTGTTTACCAAAAAACCGATAGCCCACAAATAAGCGCCCATTTTTCGCCCAATGGCCTCGGTGCTTTCCGAGACAGACTGAGTGGAGCGAGGTCTCGTGCCGGCTGAGATATCGAAACCAGTGGAATCTGGTATTATGAAGCAGAGATTCCCTGGGAGTTAACGCGTAAATTATGAATCAGGTTCTGGTCACCGGTGCCGGTGGCTTTGTGGGCAGTCATGTCTGTGAAGCCTTGCTGTCTGCAGGTTGGCAGGTGCAGGCCTTGGTTCATGCCGAATCAGGCTTGGGTTGGCTCGAAGATCTGCCGCCTGCTATTTTGCAAGAATTGCAGATTTTTAGGGGCGATATCTGTGATGCTGAAGGCATGCGCCAATTGGTGCAAAAACAGGCCCTGATCATCCATTTGGCGGCCCTCACACGCGGCTTTACGGCCCAACATTCCCGCGCGTATATCGACACCAATGTCACGGGCACCCTCAATTTGCTCCATGCTGCTCTGGCCCATGATTGCCGCGTGATTCATACCTCGACGGCTGAGGTCTATGGCGATCCCCTCTACCAGCCCGTGGACGAAAAACACCCCCTGCAGGGCCGTTCGCCCTTTGTGGCCTCCAAAATTGCGGCAGATATGTTGGCAGAGAGCTTTTTTCGCTCGTTTCAGCTCAACCTAAGTGTGGTGCGGCTCTTTCCGGTTTTTGGCCCGCGCCAGCACGCCTCAGCCCTGGTGCCTTGGCTGTTTGAGCGTCTCAGCGATCCCCTCTGTGAGGCGATTTCACTGCCCTCGCTAACAGCCCGACTCGATCTCAGCCCGATTGCCAATGCGGTTTCGGCTTTTTTGGCCGTGGCTGCTCAGGCCGACTTGCCGGTGGATGTGATCCATTTTGGCTCCGGGCAGGAGCTGTCGGTCACCCAATTGGCAGAAAGGGTCATGTCGCAAATGGGCATTCACAAACCGCTGATCGTGGGTGAGAGCCCTGGTCTGGATTGTTTTTTGCGTGAACATCTCTGTGCCAATCTGGACAAAGCTGCGACTTTGCTCAATTGGCGGCCGCAGGTCTCGCTGGAGCAGGGACTTGAAGACACCCTGGCTTGGTGGCAGGCCCGAAAACAGGTGGCCCCATGAACGTTTCTACACATGCTTCCGCCAGTCCCAAACGTGCCGTGATTTTGGCAGGCGGCAAAGGCAGTCGGCTCTATCCTTACACCACGGTTTTTCCCAAACCGCTGATGCCCATTCTCGAAAAGCCGATTCTCGAAATTGTGCTCACCCAGCTCAAACAGGCGGGTTTTAGCCAGATCACCTTGGCGGTGGGCTATTTGGCCGAACTCATCCAGACCTATTTTGGCGATGGCGAAAAACTCGGCTTGGAAATCGACTACTCGCGCGAAAGCGAGCCGCTGGGCACCGCAGGTCCGATTCGGCAGGTAGCCAACCTCGATCAGGACTTTCTCGTCATGAATGGCGATGTGCTCTGCACCCTGAATTTTCGTGAGATGTTTGACTTTCATATCCAGCATGGCGGGCTGGCCACCATTGGCACCTACCGCAAAGCCGTGCCAATCACCTTGGGGGTGCTCGAATTGGACGAGCACCAGCAGATCCGCGATTATATCGAAAAGCCGACGCTGCATTACCACGTCAGCATGGGCATTTATTTTTTTAAGCCCCAGATTCTCGACTATATCCCGCCCCAGCAGCGCTTGGATCTGCCTGATCTGATGAAGGCCCTGATTGTCGCTGGGCAATCGCCTTATGCCTACCTCTTCGACGATCTCTGGCTCGACATTGGCAGGCCCGAAGACTACGCCGAGGCCCAGGCCCTCTTTTCCGAACACCAAGAGCGTTTTTGGAATCCGGCGCAGAGCCAGGCCCCAAAAGCAGGTGGCGCGTGAG
>CAZRFI010000288.1:0-6423 GCA_964598905.1 uncultured Candidatus Sericytochromatia bacterium
GATCTGAGATAGCTCGCTTTTCAAGCCCTTTTTCTTTGAGTTGCTTTTCCATGAAAAAGCGCAGTATGATAACAGCATGCCCTAGCATTATAACAACATGCTTTAGCATGCATAAAAGTATCTATTTTAAGAAAGCAGAGACACATAGCCGTGGTTCAGGTATTGCAAGTCGCATCATCTTCTCAGCCCTCTTCTGTTGCCGGTGCAATCGCGGGTGTAATCCGCGAACGGAAACTCTGCGAACTCCAGGCCATTGGTGCTGGAGCAATCAATCAGACGATCAAAGCCATTGCCATTGCGCGTGGTTATCTGGCCCCTGCTGGAATTGAGCTGATCTGTACCCCGGCATTTGCCGATATTCAAATCAATGGCGAAGAGCGCACAGCCATTCGCTTTAAAGTTGAAGTCCGGCCCTAAGCCTGGTTTGGATCAGACGCCCTTTTCGCGGATCCGGGGATCCAGGCCGAAATAGCTCATGTCAACCAAGAGGTTGATCAACACAAACGTAAAGGCAAAGATCAAGACGCAACCCTGAATTACAGGAAAATCGCGGGCATTGACAGCATTGACCACATACGAGCCAAGGCCATTCCAGGCGTAAATTGTTTCGGTTAAAACCGCTCCACTGAGCAACAACCCCAATTGCAAGCCGGTGATCGTGGTAATGGGGATGGCTGCGTTGCGCAGGGCGTGATGCAGAATGACACTCAGGCGAGAAACCCCTTTGGCTTTGGCGGTTTTTACATAATCCTGCTCCAAAACATCCAACATGCTGGCGCGGGTCATGCGGGCAATGATGGCAGTCGGTACGGTGGCCAGGGTGATTGCTGGTAAAATCAGGTGATGCAGGGCATCGGCAAAGGAATACAGATCCCCCGCCAAGAGGCTGTCGAGCAAATAAAAGCCAGTGATGGGCTGTAATTCGCTGATAATACTCAGACGGCCCGAAAGTGGAACCCAGCCCAATTGAGCTGAAAAAACCATCATCAAGAGCAGACCCAACCAGAAAATTGGCATTGAAACACCGGTTAATGCGCCGATCATGGTCAGGTTATCGATCCAGGTATTGCGGTAGACCGCTGCCACAATCCCTGTAGATATGCCCACAAAGGCAGCGATCAGCATACTGGCAAATGCCAACTCAATGGTGGCGGGAAATTTCTGTGCCACCTCGACCAAAACAGGGTTATTCGTGACAATCGAGTCGCCCAGACTGCCTTGGGTAAAGATCCGGCTGAGATAGCCAAAATACTGGACCAAAAAAGGCTTGTTCAGACCGAGTTGTTCGCGCAGGCGCTCCAGGGCCTCTTGGGTGGCACGTTCGCCCAGCATAATCTGGGCTGGGTCACCGGGAATCAGGCGCACAGAAATGAAGACAATAAAAGAGACACAGAGGAGAATCAGGGCCATTAGGCCCAAACGCCGAATCAGAAATCTGAAAATCACGGAATTACCTCATTGCTCGGACTGTGCGCAAAATACCAGATACGTACCAAATACGCAAAAAAGCCGATGAGGGGGATTGAACCCCTGGCCTACTGTTTACGAAACAGTTGCTCTACCACTGAGCTACATCGGCAGATTGGATGAATTCCAAACGCAAGGTATTTTAACATATTCCCTCTGCTGTGCGCAGGCTTTTGGCATTGCCTGTCGGCAGGGAATTTCCGCCAAGTTGCAGGGCGATCAAGATTGCCAGACAGACCTGAACACGCAGATCTGCCAAGGGGAAGTCGAAACAGGCAAAGACCCCCAGCGCCAGCCATGCGGCTTGTATTTCGGGTTGTTTGCCTGCGCCCAGAAACAGCTTTAGAGATACATAAGCCAGACAGAGTGCAAAGATCAGCCCACTTTCGACGGCTATTTGCAGCAGCGCATTGTGTAAATGGGCGCTGCCCCGGTCGGCGAGCTGGTAAGCTGGGTAGAACTGTTCAAATTGCAAAAGGCCTGTGCCCGTGAGCCAAAAATCGTGAAGCATTTTGAAACCTGACTGCCAGATCTGTAAGCGCAGTTCGTTGGTGCTGTGTTCAGCTGCAAAAAGTGTCTGGATCCGGGTTTGAACCTGGGGCAAGAGCAAAAGAGCTGTTTCTGAGACCAGGCTGATGAGACTGGCGCTGCGCAAAGCCGGGGATGCTGTGAGCAAAAGCAATTGGGCAGCCAAGAGTGCCAACCAGGCGCTGCGTGAAAAACTGATCCCTGTTGCCACAAACAAGAGCAGACAGAATCCGATCCAAATCATGCGCTTTCGCCAGGGACGGGACTGCGTTGCTTCTTTCAGGGCCAGTGGCCAGCCCAAAACCATCAACAAACCGAGCAGATTGGGATTGAGTCCCGGCCCACCTGCTCGTTCTAGGGCTGGGGCCAAAGAGAGCTCGAGTAAATAAGGCCGATCAAAATAAGGCAATTGCCAGAGCTGGAGATGGCCGTGCAGATTGCCAAAATAATTGAGCAGCGCCACCCCCGCCAATCCACCCAGGCCGATCAGCAAAACCTGGCGTAGAAAAGCCGTTTGTAAACGGCCCCTGTGCAAGGCATGGATAAACACAGAGCAAATCCAAAGTGGCAGCAAATAGTGGCTGATGATTCCCGCCAGATGGTGCAGGGGGTAGCGGCTGCAAGCGAAGGTCAGGGTGCTGCTCAAGAGCAGCAGGCCCAAAGTGATTTTTTGACTGGCTGAGAGCTGTGTCAAAAAGCGCATGGGGCTTGAATGTGGCCGTAAAAAAGTTTCTTTGAACAGGCCCAATAATAAAATAAGTCCCCCCAGCAAAGGGACCAGCGGCATCAAAATCAGGCTTAGACCTGCAAGCAGCGTGGACATGGTTGATACTTATCCCAGCGATTATAACTCCAGAGCCATTCGCTTGGGTGTTGGCTAATCGTCTTTTCGATTGTTTGGTAGAGGGTTTGCAGCAGATCCTTGGCGTTTTCAAACTGTCCCACTTCCAGGCTGGGAAAAAATTCGATCAGGTGGGTGTCTGCTTGGCGGTAGGTAAAGACGGGCACAATCAGAGCCCCGGTTTTTTTTGCCAAGAAATAGGGGCCTTCGGGCATTGACACATGATGGCCAAAAAAGGAGCCAAAGATCTGATTGCTTTCGCCGTGTTGGTCAATCAAAAGTCCAAGCACGGCTCCCTGTTTGAGGGCCCGCAAAATCGGGCGCAGGCCACTGAGGGTATCATTGTAATCGGTTTTTACTTTGGCATAGGCCCGACTTTGTTTGAAAAACTGATCAAAAGCCCTCACACTGGGCCTTTGCACCAAGGCGTGAACCTCAAATCCCGCTTGACCCAGGACGGCGGGAAAGAGTTCCCAACAGCCCAAATGGGCCGAGACCAAAATCACGCCTTTGCCCTGATCATAAGCCGTCAAAAAATGTTCATACCCTTCCAATTGAGTGGGTACGGGTTGAGAACCCTGAGCAAAGAGGCGAAAGCGCAAAAGGGTCACGATTGAATCGAGTAGGTTTTCAATATGTTTGCGCGCCAAAAGACTTTGCTCGCTGGGAGCCAGTAACAGCGCTTGCGCGATATTGTTTTGAATAAAGTGGCGATGGCGACTCAGCTTATACAGCCCAAAGAGAAACCCGGCAACGCCTTTGATCATGATCTGGCGTTGCCGGGGGGAACTCTTACAGGCCCAGAGGCTGAGCACATCCAAGAGACGTGTCAGCACCGTATCCGTACGGGCTTCTCAGTTTAAACGGACTGCTCGACGGGGGCTTCTTCGCTTTCTTCTGCTGCAGCTTCAGGAGCGGCTTCAGGAGCGGCTTCAGGAGCGGCTTCAGCAACTTGGGCAGCCTGTTCAGCGGCCAACTCAGGAGAAACCACAACATCGTTGTTTTCCATCACCCAATCGATGATTTTAAAGCTGAGCAATTCATCCATCAGGGCCACCATGCGATTTTCCTGTTCAAGCTGGGCTTTGACTTGCTCAACGGGAATTTCATGGGTATCGGCCAATTCTTCGATTTCGGCATCCACTTCTTCCTGGCTGATGCTCAGACCCTCTTCGCGGGCCACAGCACCGAGTACCAAGGTGGTTTTGATGCGCTGACCAGCAGTCTCTTTTAATTCATCCCGTTGCATCCAGTGGATCAAAGAAGCGCGCATGGTCTGCTCGCCGACCTTTGCATTGGCCAATTGAGCGCCTTCGCTCATCTGCCACATGGCATAGAGTTCGCGGTTCAACATCGATTCGGGGATGGCTACTTGGGCATTGGAGACGACTTTGTCGAGCACCTTTTGTTGTTTTTGGACTTCATTTTGCTCTTCAATTGCTTCGCTCAGTTCTTTGCGGATGCGCTCTTGCAATTGTTCCAGATTTTCGAGTTCGCTGTGAACGGTGGAGGCAAAATCGTCATCCACTTCGGGCAGTTCGACTTCTTTGATCTCATGGACGTGGATTTCAAAGTGAATCTGTTTGCCGCGCAGATCTTCGACATAATAGTCTTCAGGGAAAGTTAAATCAAAGGATTTTTGCTCATCGACATTCAGGCCGACCACATGATCAGAAAAGCCTTTGACAAAGCTGTCTTCACGCAGTTCGAGGGTCATGTCTTTGGACTCACCCAGATCGACGGACTCGCCTTCGATCGAGGCTTCGACGTGCAGGGTCATCAGATCTCCAAGTTGAGCTGGACGGCTGTCCACGGGCAGCAGAATGGCGTGTTCGCGGCGCAGATGCTGAATCTGCTCATCGATTTTCTCATCGCTCAGGCTGTCTTCTTCGGCAATTGCAACGGTTAAACCTTTGTACTGTCCCAGAACGACGTCGGGGCGCACTTCGACCACTGCTTTGTAAATAAAGTCTTTGCCGACTTCGGCCTGAACGGCCTGAACTTCGGGTTCGGCAATGGATTCAATCTGTTGGTCAGCCAGAGCCTGCTGGTAAGAATCACCCATCGCGCGCTGAAAAATATCGCGTTTGATTTGATCGGTGTCGAGATTTTGTTCGATCAAATGCTGGGGCACTTTGCCTTTGCGGAAGCCTTTGAGTTTTAAACCACGGCCATAATAGTTCAGGGCGCTGTTATAGGCCTCTTGAAGTGGTTGGCCCTCGACTTCGATTTCGAGATGAATTTTATTTCCTTCTTGCTTTTCGACAGTAACTTTCACGGTTTCCTCCGATTGGTCGACATTCATGTCTTGTGTCCCAGATTTAAGTCCAGGTTGAGTCTGGATTTCGACCCAGAAAATAGGCCCCAAAGTAGGGCCTGGTATAGATTCTGGGCTCATAATTTAGCTATGCTGCTTGGGATAGGGGTTGGACAGCATTCTACAGTTTAACTCCAAATCCTCCCAAGTGCCACGGTTTCACTGCCAGGGTCGGGAATTTTCAGCCCTCAATTCCGGAAGACCGTAAAAAAGAGCAATAAAATGATCGGCATGGCAATCACCATCACAACAGAACTGCGTCGGTCGATCCGACGGGATTGGCGCACATCTCGCTTAAAGCTGAAATAGACCCAAACGGTCTCCAGCAGCGAACACATCACCGTGAAATAGGCCAGGTAATAGACTTTGTCGGTCAGGGTTAAATACCCAACCGGTGGCAAGGTCTCATTGAGCACCATTTGCAAAGCGATCAAACTCAGTAGACCTGTTACGGCAATCTCTACGCGGGATTCAAAGAAGGAGATCGGGATAAAGAAGATCACCCCCACCATGACCAGGATAATGCCTACCGGCAAAAAGAGTTTAAACAGATGCAGGTGGCGCGGATACCTGGCAATAAAGAGTTGAAAGGTAATCCGGCTATAGGTGTTTTTCTTTTTGAGGGATTGCCCAAAGCGGGAATCATAAAAATGGGAGGAGCTGACCACCTCGTGTTTGAGGGGTTTCCAGCCCTGAATAAAGAGTTCGGGGCTGTAACGTGAGTCTGCGGTATCAGGAAAATACTGAATCAGTTCTTCGGGGTAGGACTTGTCTTCGAGTTGAATCGTTAAGACCTGTTCATCCAAGGGGTATGAGCTGAAGTTCAGCGGACTGCTGAGCTGGTACTCCATGTGCATTTCTTTGTATTTATAGCCATCAGGCAAAACACGCACACTTTCGCTTTCGGCCACTTGGGTGGCCCCCCACTTTTCGTAGCCATTCATGATCTCAAAAGACTCAGTCGGATCGAGCGGACCTTTCCAGCGGAACCAGATGTAAAAATCCATCCAATAGGTGTTTTGTTTGAGATCGAGATTGACAACCCGGTTGAGATAATAACCCACATAGACTTTTTGTGGGGATTTGACGGGACTGGGGGAGGGGTGGGGGGAACGGGCTTCTGCTGCGGCCGAAAAAAGAACCGTTAATAATAGCCAGAAAACAACAAGGATGGGGGATTGAAAGAAATTCCGCTGTTTCAAAGTTTGAACCTGTTTCACCTCTTTTTCTGATTTGATGACGCAGTATAACATACAAACAAAAAACTGCC
>CAZRFI010000289.1:0-6416 GCA_964598905.1 uncultured Candidatus Sericytochromatia bacterium
GAACTTTCCTGTGTACCGCTATCTGACCACTTTCCTTTGAGGCGCTGTACTAAGTGGTTTTCTGATGCGAATCTATTACTCTTTGGTGTAGGCTTTTGCGCTGGCGGCTGGCCGTCTCGATTCCATGTTGCTGCTTGGGTATTTGCAATTCTTGCTTTGATCCCCAAATTCAAGAAATTACCCTTTAGGAGAATAGATATTCTGATCTGCAGCCCTTAGCCTTGAAGAAAGGATGTTGTGTTAAATGAATCTTAAATGTTTATTATGAGGAGATGTTACCATGTCATCAATCAGCCCATCCATCCAAAATATTCAGCAAATTCAGCAAATTCAGCCTAAAGTTCCTGCAATTGTCGAGCAAGCTCAAAAAGGAGAAGAAATCCACTCCCTGGATAGAAGTATCATCACTACACTAAAGGGCGCTGGTTCAGGTGCATTGGCGGCATCGCTTCCCACGGTACCGATTGCCATCTATCTGCTCAAAACTGCCGGTGGTGGTACTGGGGGGATTGGGCAGGCAACAGTCGGCTTAGGTCTGGCGGCTGCGGGGGCTCTGGGCGGACTCGTCGGAGGGGCTGTCGCCGTCAATACCACGGACAGCAATTTGAAGGGCGCACTAATTGGTGGTGGTGCTGCCGCTTTAGTGGGGGCCGCTGTAACCGGGATTCTGCTTAAGAGTACGATTCCAGCTGGAGCGATGAGAATCCTGCCCTACATGGGAATGGCTGCGGTTGCCTTTGGTGTCACGGGTGCAATCGGTGGCGGTATGGGAGCCTCCTTCGCCCATAAAGCACAGTAAAATCGTGACACTTACACCTTGACTGGATTGCTGGTCTATCTGATCAGCCAAATTTAGCCACTTAACATTAATACTGCTTAAAGCCTAATAACTGTGTCATAGCAGTGCTGTCCTTGGTTGTAGTGGCTCCGAAACGTCAGATGTAAGCGAGTTTACGAGCTGTACAGATGAAGATAGCTTTGCTGTTGCCAAAAACTAAGGCTCCGCACTTGATGCGGAATTATCATACCCTGTGGGTACTGGGTCGAGCCAGATGATAATTGCTTTTCAGATTCTGGCTCGGGGGCCGGAAAGACACGATTTTATTCTAAAGTGAACAGTATTGCACTTAACACAAGTAAAGCCCCCTTCTTGCGATTACCCTATGGGAGTCGCAAGAAGGGGGCCCAATAACCTAAGCTATACACAGGAGAGTTGCAGGGTTGAGAATGAGAGTATTTTATTTGATGGTCATCAGCAGTTCAATTTTGATGGCCTGCCAGGTGCCGGCAGGGCTGGCGCCAGCCTCCCTCGGGCAAGAGAGCCAGCAAACGGCTCAGTCAGTGCCTCTGGCAAGCTCAGTAGAGAGTCAGAATCTGGCCGGAAAATCGCTGACATTGGATGAGGAACTGAACCTGCTCTCGCAAATTGTTAGAAAGTATATCTTCGCTGAGCGTGATCTGAATCAGGATCAAGTTCTGACGCGTACGGAATTTGCACCGCCTGGTCCCGGTCATGATGATGAGCTATTCCAGGCATTTGATCAGAATCAGGATCAACTTTTAAATCTGCAAGAGATTTTGACCGGTCCACCGATCCATTATGCGGCGGATATCGACACGATGAAATGGTTTATTGAGTCCAATCTGTCGCCACAAAACGCTCTCTTTGGCTTTGATCAAAACAAAGATAATCAAGTGTCCCGCCCCGAAATGGAATCTGTTGCCAATCGCCCCAGCACAGGCCCCAAGCTAAAAGATTTTGTGATGGCTGAATTTCAACGCAGAGATCTAAACCAGGATCAGGTCTTAGACTTGAATGAGACAAAATTGTTCGGCTTGATGTTCTGCTACAAGTACGGTATGAAGGACACTTTGCTCCCATCTGAGCAAACAAAATAAAACCCTATTCATGTTCTCCAGAAGGAGACTTGCTTTGAAAAATTTCGAGATGAATGAGAGCAATGTATCCTTCTAAGCTCTCACCGTGAGATCGTCGCTTAGAGGGGTTCAATGACAAAAGTTTACATTACATTATTTTAGGAGATTTGAAAGATGAAATTTAGAGCACTGTATTTGTTGGCCATCAGCAGTTCATTGATGGCCTGCCAGGCCGCGCCTGTGGGGTTGGCACCAGGACAAGGGATCAGACAAACAGCCTTGTCAGCTCCTCTTGCTACAAGTTCAGGGGTGAACCAGAATCTGGCTGGAAAATCTCTAACATTGGATGAGGAACTGAACCTGCTCTCGCAAATTGTCAGAAAGGGCGTATTTGCCTCTCGCGATCTGAATCACGATCAATTTTTGTCGCGTGAGGAATTTGGGCCTCCGCTTTCTGCGGGTGCTGATGATTACGAAACGCTGTTTCAGCAGATTGACCTGAATCGGGATCGGCGCTTGAGTCTGCAGGAGGCCTTGACTGGCCCGCCGCTCCATTACACAGCAGATATTGATTCAATGAAAAAGTTTATGGAGTATGAGGCGGCACAAGGTTTTGGTTTTGACCTGAACAAAGATCATAAAATTTCTCGTGCAGAAATGGAATCGATTGCCAACAACCCAGCCATGGATCCCATTCTTAAAGCCTTTGCGATGGCTGAATTTCAACGCAGAGATCTGAACCGGGATCAAGTCTTGGATTTGAATGAGGGAAAAATCTTCAGCATGATGTTCTACTACAAGAATGGCATGAAGGATACCCTGCTCCCGTCAGAGCAAACAAAATAAAGCCATAAAGCCTTAGGCGATTTCCAGAGAGGAAATCGCCTTGCCTTGAGATTGTAGGTCATTTTGCACTTGTTGTACTGCTTATGTGAAGCGCTGGAGTTGCTCAAGTTTATTGCCCTCTTGGATGAAATTACAGCTTCTCAACGGACTTCTGATTGCCTGGTGTGGCACAGATCATTCTGCCCATAACGGGGCATCTAAATCTTGTTGGTCATTCCTGGTCTCAAGACCAAATTCTGCAAGCCCTTATTCGGCTAGAATCCGCTCAAAATTTGCCGGTAGAGTTAGGTTGTCGTGCAATTTGAGAACCTTGCAAAAAATTTGACGTTTGAAAGGATTTTGAATGATGTTACTTAAGTCCACAAAGTTTACAGGTGTTTCAGGTCGCCACCAAGTCATAGTCGAACATAGAGGTCTCTCCTTTTTTTAAACGTGTTTCCTCGAAAATCATCGCCAAAAGATTCCATTTGGCCTGAAATAAACTCCATGAACTGGTTTTGGGATTTGCTTTGAGGCTGATTCGTAACAAACACAAGTAGCTCATCAATCCCAGAGCTATTGAGCGCTCAACTCGCCCCGGCTCCTTTGTCACTTGCATTTGCCCCAGTCCCAAACCACTTTTTAATTCTTTAAAAAGAACTTCTGTATGCCACCTTTTTTGGTAAATCATCAGGATTTCTCGACTCGATAACATCCCCAATGCAATGAAATGAGCAAAATATGAAGCCCAAAGAGCCAGGGACTGTTCTTATCCTTTTTGCCTTTTCGAGCATAAGGGTTGAGTTTACTGCGTTTTGGAGCGTCAGTGGCATCGGCAATCACATAACATATTTTATCTTCGGGCTTAGGCAAACAATTCAAAACCAATGATAGCAAGTGATTCCAAAGCTCTTGGGTATGCCAGTAATTTGAGGCTAAAAACCGTGTCAAAAATCGGTAGGGTAAGGGCATATATGTTTTGATTTGGGCTAAATTGCCAGGGCCATGGTGAAGCATAATGATCAACAGCAACCAGCTAAAAGTCAGAAAATGGCTCCATTTGAAATGTTTGCGCAGGGGGGATAAGGCTTCACGATAAAATTGAGGTAGGCAGTACAGGCGGAACATGGTAGATTGTCTCCAGGTCTTAGGGGTTTGGTTTGTTTGTGTCGCAAACCTAAACATACCTTACCTTTAAGACCTTTTCAATCCGCTAAACCAATTCACATACCCCTTTAGGTATAAACTTTGTGTATGCAACTTCTTAAACGGTCACGCATGGCACTGAATCTTACCCTAAAGTGTAATTGAAAGAAGCTATCAAAATAACTATTATTAAAAGTATTCACGTCGCATTCAAAAATCGAATTGTATTGAAGCTTGGTTATTTATGAAAGAGGAATTGCGCCATAGCAAATTTGAGCATCAACAATCAGCTCCCAAATAACACCTTCGTCCGTGAACTAAAGGATGGCGTGACCCTTGAAAAGGCCGTAGAAAAAACCCTGGCGAACGGAATGGACGAAGCCTTTGTCGAAGCGGATGGCAAACGCTATGTCATCTTTACCGAGGATAACCTGAATCTGACTGCCAATACCAGTATCACCATTGATGGCAAAGCGGCCCATGTGATCAAGTTAAGCAACGAAATCAACAGTTTTGGCGAAGGTCTCAGCTATGTGCCTCTAAAAGGTTACGACGTCGTCAAGTCTGCCCTGGAACCCTTGGTTCCCAACGCGACCACTGGTTTTGCCATGATTGCTGGCGTCACGGCTGGGGCCCTGGCCCGCCACTCTTTTTCTCCCTCGTCGAATGTCTTGAGTAAATACTCCGAGCTGGAACCCCTTGGTGTATTTGTGACCAAGGGCATTGGATTTGCTGCAGCCATCCCTGGTGCCCACATGGGTCAAAAGTTCGGTGACGAGATGACAGCAACTTCGGGAGAATTCAAGGACATCGCCAAGGCTGCTGGCTCCCTGGGTGGTGGTCTCGTTGCTGGTTTTCTCGGCAACGGACTGGCTTATACCGTGCTCATTAATACCGAGGGGGGGCTGAGCAAGACCAGCGGTATCGGTATCGCTACCGGGGCCCTGTTTGGCGTTGCTGCCACTGTGGCGGCCAGCGACCAGACAAGTAAGAGCACCGGCACAAAGCAGGCCAAGGCCTTGGCTACCAGCGCTGGTTCCCTGGCTGTTGGTGTAGCTGCTCCAGAGATCATCGAGCTGGTTTCTAAAATTCGGATTCCCGAAATCGCCGTCAAGAGCGCCAAAATGGCTGGCGTCGCGGTCTTGGTTGGCGGTACGATGGCCAGTGCAGGTCTGGCAGCCGCTGGCGCCCTCAAGAGCGTTAAAAATGAAACCATTGACGAAATCGCCAAATAATTTATGAATAAATACTTAACAATCGATCGTGTATCATTCCAATTTCTAACAGCCAAGGCCTTACCAAGAGAGTTGCCTTTGGTTGGGGTCAAAACTAAGGCTAACTTTCCCCAGATTTTAATCAAATCATTAATAAAATAACGCAAGAAATTCAATTTTATTAGCGATAACCTAATATATTAAAATATTTAGAAAGAAATTACTACATGAATATACAAGTTGCTTCTTCTCAGCCCTTCACTCAGCTCCCCGTCAATCGCCCAGCAACTGAAAAGTCCCAGGCTGATCAGGTATCAGCGCAAGCTTCTTCCCACGATTCCGTCAGTATTGGCCGTGGTCTGCTGAGCGTAGCCAGTGGTACCGGTGCCGGTCTGCTCGGCGGTGGCGTGGCTGCCACGGCTCTGGCTCTGATTGCCGAAAAAGGTCTTAGCAAAGATTTTGGTGGATATGTGGCCGTCGGTGGTGCTCTCGGCGGTGCAGCTGCACTGGCTGGAGCCACCGCGTCGACCCTGTTTACCGACAACCCCACCACAGGTGCTGTGGCTGGCGCCATCACTGGAGGTATCGCAGCGGGTGCCATGCTGGGCAAAACCCTCGGCAATGTCAATGCCGCCGCGCTGGGCGCCGCGATTGGGATCGTAGGTGGCGGTATCGGTGGCTACGTCGCAGCCAAAATCAAACATTAGGTCATGACATAGATTCAAACGAAAGCCCGCTCAGCTGAGCGGGCTTTTAAATGGGGGCTGAAATGACTCTTGAACCCATTTTAAATCTTTAACATTCACAAGGAGAAAACGCGAATCGGACTGCTCAGACTGTCCAAAAAATTCTGCCTCTTTTGTTTAAAATTAAATTGGCCTTGACAGCCGCCGCTGACAAGCAGAGAGGCAGTGATCGACGCCTTAAAATTGGTCACCCCCCCGCTTTCAGAAGCCGTTCAACAGAGTATTCTCAAAGTGGCCTCCCCGCTGACTCTGAGCCCTGAAAACCAGCAGCGATTGCTTAATATGCTTGAACCTCAGATTTCTGGGGTCCGGGGCTCGGGGATCTATGCCGACAGTCAACGGGCCCTCTTTGAGCAAATTCAGGCCGGATTGGCCGCAGGCAAACCCATGGGCACAGGCTCTCGCCATACCCTCGCAGAGGAAGATGGTGAAGCCGGAGGGGTCGGCACGGCTGGAGAAGAGGTCGTTCACGGGTTAGTCGGGGGCCACGATTTTGCAATCACGGGAGCCCTTGAATTGCGGCCAGGAGATCGGGGCTATCCAGGCCCGGCCGATGGCCCACCCTTGCGTTTTGTGCGCTTGCGCAACCCCTGGGGAGATATGTCTG
>CAZRFI010000290.1:0-4819 GCA_964598905.1 uncultured Candidatus Sericytochromatia bacterium
TGCTAGCAGTGGTCTCTTCCAATTTGGTAAATGGACGCTGAAAGCGACCCGAGGGATCGTTGTGAAAATGGGTGTACCAGCGTTCATAATAACGTTGGCTGAGGTGAATACGCCAAGGCAGGGCGCAACACACACCACATTGAGAACAGCTAAAGCGCTCCAGATCCGCTGTGGTTAAAACCAGGGTTTCGAAGGGATGTTCGGGGAAGGTCTCAATCAAGGTCGCCATCTGCTCAAAACAGGGGGTTTTGAGGGGCGTTAATTTGGCTGTTTGTGCGTTTGACTCAACAGACATGCAGGCAAAAAGCCTCTTTCCCAACTTTGTAAAAACAGAACATTAATTTACAAGTATACTGTATTGCGGATCAATTATAGATTTCAACCAAGGAGCCCTGTTTTTTGGAAGTCACTGAGCGTCTCTTGTTGCAACTTCGTCATCCCAGTGCACATATGCGTGAATCCGCTGCACTTGAGCTTGTCTTGGTGGCCGATCAACAGGCCTTTCAGCCGCTCACAGAAGCCCTCAGCGACCGCGATGCCGATGTGCGCAGGACCGTGATTCAGGCCTTGGCTGGGTTGAACTTAACCGAGGCCTTGCCCCATTTTCTACCGCTTTTGCAAGACCCCGAACCCAGCGTGGTACAAGCGGCTTGCGATGCCCTGATTAAATTTGGCGAGCCAGCGGCTCAGATCTTACTCAAACAGCTCCAACACCCAGATTGGATGGCCCGCAAAGCGGCCTTGGAAGTCTTACAATCGCTGCGTGGCTTTTGCCCGATCGAGCAGATTCTGATCCACTTGGAGGCACCTGAGTGGGAAGTCCGCGAAAGTGTGGCCCGCTTTTTGGTCGGTAGCCAAGATGAAAAAGTGACCCAAGCCTTGCTCAATGTCTTGCGCTTGGATTCCGATCGGGAAGTCAAAATGGCTGCCTGCCAAGCCTTGGGCAATTCGGGAGACAAACGTGTGATCGAGCCGCTTTTGCTGGTCATGCGCCAGACCGATGACGAAAGTCTGAGATTGGCAGCCGGAGAGGGACTGGCCCGCATGGGTGGCGTGATTTCGGAGGCCGTGGTGAGGCAGGTCTTGCAAGACCACCGCGCACCCGTCAGAAGCCTGGGGGCCCAGATTTTGGGCCATGTCCGGGCAGAGCAGGCACTGCCCCCCCTGATGGAGATGTTACACGATGATATGCGCGAAGTGCGAATGGCTGCCACCTTGGCCCTGAGCCAGATTCAGCCCGAAGAGGCGCTCTGGGTCTTGCTTTACCATGTTTTTCTCCAAGAGCCAGAAATGAGCCCCGAAGCCGTACTGGAATTGGGCCAGCGCGAAGACCGCCGCGCGATACCCTACCTCTTAGGCGAAGTGGCGCGTTTGGAGGGGCAAAGCTGGCAAGATGTGCTCCTGACTGCGCTGGGCAATTTGGGAGAGAGTGAGACGATCTTGCCGCTTTCGGTTTATTTAAAATCGCCCCAGGCCCCGATTCGCATGGCAGCAGCACAAGCACTGGGTCGCATTGGCCATTCTCTGGCAATTGACTATTTGATCGCAGCCCTGTCCGACCGTGATGAAGCTGTTTTGTATCAGGTGGTGGAGTCTCTGCACCGGATTGAACCCGCTTCCGAACAGTGGCAAATCCTGTTAAACCTGCTCTCACCCGATTCCGAAGAACGCTTGAGCGCCTTGGACTATTTTTCTGAAAATCTCGACGAACGTTTGCACGATTTCTTCTTAAACCTGCTCGAACAGGAACAGGATCTGGCCGTGCGCGAGCGCCTCTACCGCCTCTTTCAAAAGCACCCTGATTGGTTGAGTTTGGACGCTTGGCTGGCGCTTTTGCAAAAAGAAACAGATCATGCCGTGCGCATTGCCATTCTCACCGCCTTGGCTGCCTTTCCACAATTGGAGTCCCCCGCCGGACAGCGGGTTTTATTGGCCTTGCTGGAAGATCGTGATGAGACCATTCGCCTGGCAGCAACACAGGTTTTGCCCAAATTGGGCGCCTCGCTGGTTCCCCTTTTGCATCAGCGTCTGCAGCATGAAATTTGGTTTGTGCGTGTGGCTGCCATTCAGACACTGGCAAAAATGGGCGACGAAGCCTCTTTGCGGATTCTGTTGCAGGCCTTAGAAGACAAAGACCGAGATGTGCGGCGCGCCGCGGTGGCTGCTTTGGGACAAATGGGCAATCTGCAAGCGGTTGACCCCTTGCTCGATGCGCTCGAAAATGGCATGCGTGATGTGCGCGAAGCAGCAGCCACAGCTTTGGGTGAATTAAAAGATCTTCAGGCTGTAGAGGCCTTGCAGACCGCTTTAATTGAAGACGAAGCGGCAGAAGTGCGGACCGCTGCAGCCCGTTCTTTGGCCTGTTTGGGCGACGTGCGCGCGGTTTCCGATCTCTTGGACACCCTGGCTGAAGATGAAGAAGAAGCCGTCCGCGAGGCCTGTGCCTTGGCTTTGGGCAGCTTGGGTGAGCCGGCGGCTTTAGAGGGTCTGTTTCAGGCTCTCGAAGATGAGTCTGTCAGAGTGGGTATGGCTGCGATTGAAGCCCTGGGCCGGATTGCAGATCCTGCGGCATTGGATCCTCTGCTCGAAACCTTGGAATTTGGCACCCGCGATTTAAGAGCGGTGACAGCGCAGGCCCTGGGGCGCTTGAGCGAACCCGCTGCGGTTCCCGCCCTGATCGAAGCCCTGCAAGATGAAGGGCTGGCCGTGCGCGTAGCAGCGGCCAGTGCGCTGGGGCATTTGGCAGCCGTTGAAGCGGCAGAACCACTGGCTGAATTGCTCGGCCAAGATGAACTGCAATTGGGCCAAGCAGCGGCGCTGGCCTTGGTACAATTGGGAGAATCCGCCCAACCCATACTCTATGAGAAACTGACGCTTTTGCCTGGTCCTGTTTTTCCGCCCCTGTTGGCAGCGTTGGCCAAAGCACCTGAGACATACCCACTGCCAGAATTGCTCAAGAAAATCCAGACCCTGTCAGAAGACCTACAAATACAGGCTTTGCCTTATCTCAGCACCTGGCCCAGCGCAGAGATTTCACCCTTTTTGCTCGATTTTTTGCGCCGCAGCGAGCAGTCCGAATTGCGCCAAGTGCTTTTTGATGTCTTAATTGCAAATCGGGCCTTGGAGGGCACAAGTGAATTGCTCCAAGATTGGGATCAAGATATCAAAGTCATGGCGGTGCGGGCCTTGGGCAAAATGGGTCAGGCCGGACTTGAAATTTTGCGCGAGGCCTTTGATTCCCCAGACGAAGCTTTGCGCTACGCTATTCTTCAGGTCTTTTCACAGGTGCAGGACGTCGAGACCCTGGGCTTTTTACACAAGGCCCTGACCCTCTCGCATCTGGGCCTGGCTCAAGCCGCTGTTCAAGCGCTTTATGCCATGGGCGAAGCAGCTTTCCCGGTTTTAAAAGAGGCCCTGGACCATCCCGAGCGCAGCATTCGCCAAATGTCGGCCCGGACCTTGATGAAATTGCAGCCCCAGGAGTCGCTTTGGTCTTATTTGGTTGAGATCAACAGCCAATCCCCGGTCCAGCGAGAGCGCTCAGCCGAGTCTTTGCAAAAATTTGGCTATTCTGAATCGGTTTCTTCGCTTTTGCGGGCGCTCGAAGACGAGAACAACCGCGTACGCAGTCAAGCCACCCGCTCTTTGGGCCATTTAAAGGTTGTTCAATCCCGGCCCTTGCTCTTCGATGTACTCAAAGACTGGCACCGCGATGTGCGTGAAGCGGCGGTGGAGGCCCTGGGGCTGATTGGGGTGGCCGAAGATCAGTACCTCTTGCTGGAAATGTTGGGTGATCCAGATATCCACGTGCGCAACGCGACCTTGGCTGCCCTGGCCCGAATGGGCAATTTAATACCACTCAAAGCGGCTTTAACCGATGTTTTTCCCGAGGTTCGCAGCAAGGCGGTTCACACACTGGGGCTCTTGGGCGCCGAAGATGCCAAAACAGACCTGCTCGAACTCTTGCAATCAGATCCCGATGCCCAGGTGAGAGCCGAAGCAGCTTGGAGTCTGGGTGAAATCGTTTTTGCTGAGCGGGTTGAACCCCTGATTCAAGCGTTGGAAGACCCCGCTCTGGAAGTGCGTTGGGCAGCTGCCCAAGCCTTGGGAAAAACCCAAGACACCCAAGCCCTGGAGCCACTCTGTCAGATTCTCTCAGCCTCAGGCGCCGACTATCTTGTGGATATTCGCCTGCAGCAGATGGCCGTGGCCGCATTGGGCCGAATCGGTGATGTGCGCGCTCTGCCGATCTTGATTGAAATGGTCTACAAACCCTATTGGGAAGATGCAGAGTTGCGCAAACAGGCCCTGCGGGCCCTGGCCGAACTCGATGCCCCCGAAAGCATTGCGGTCTTGCGGGAAATGCAGGACTTTCATGAGCCTGCGATTGCCACCTTGGCCCAGCAATTGCTGGCCCAGTTGGACGTTTAGATCTCATAAGAGGCTTCGCATGAAAAAATCCACCCAAATCCTCTTCTCTGCGCTACTCGGTTTGAGCCTGATTCCTGTTGCAGGCCTGTTCTACCTGAATCTGCAGGCCGATAAAATGCTCTATTACAAATACGGCAAAGCCTATTGGCTCAAAGCCAATCCCGCCCAATGCGACGCTTACCGCAAAGGCTATTTTAAAGATTTGCGCCCCGGCGCGCCCACAGATAAGACTCTCGATCTGAGCTGTGAAGCAGCCTTAAAGCTCCCCGCAGAATCGCGTTTTGCCAAGAATTCTGAGGGAATGAAAATCCACTACCGGGTCTTTCCAGAACACCCAGCCAAATCCACAACCAAGCCGATAAAAAAAGCCCCAACGGCTGCCCCCATG
>CAZRFI010000290.1:4829-6403 GCA_964598905.1 uncultured Candidatus Sericytochromatia bacterium
CAAGAATTCTGAGGGAATGAAAATCCACTACAAACTATTTCCGCTTCAGGCACTCAAGTCGCAAAACCAAGCCCAAGTGCCCCTGCTATTACACGTCTCAGGCATCACTTCAACCTGGCTCAACGGCGCACGTTATGCCAAAGCGGCTGAGCGCATGGGTTTTCAGCTGATCGCCATGGAAATGCGCAACCACGGAATCTCCGACCACAATCAAGCGGGAGTGAGCTATGGCTGCAAAGAAAAAGAGGATGTCAAAGCGGTTTTAAGCGCTTTACACAAAGACTTTCCCCAACGCCCGATCTTGCTCTGGGGCAGCTCCGGTGGCAGCATGAGCATACTTAATGCCGCTCCCAGCTTGGCGCGGGGATACCCCCAGGTCAAAGCCCTGCTGGTCGAAAGCCCCAGCAGTTCCCTGCGCGATGTGGCAGAGTCCAAAAGCCCCGGCCTGCCGCCCTGGCTCTACGAGACAGCTATAGGTATCGCGGGTCTGCGCGCAGGTGTCAAGTTTGAGGACTGTGCAGCGACCACTTTGGCCCCCAAAGTCCAATTGCCAACTTGGATCGTGGTCAATCAGGAAGATCCCCTGACCCCACCCTGGATGGCAAAAAAAATTCATGCCGCTTTACCGCCTGCGCTGCGCAGCTTGACCATCTACCCCCACGGCGGCCATGAGGCAGTCTGGAATGGCCAGCCCGAGCGGTATGAGGCGGATTTGCTTCAATTTTGGAAGAAGCGTCGGTTGTCGGTGTTAAACTGATCCAGGCGAAAGAAAAGCCAAAAACAAGCTGGACACAAAACAAGGGAGAACCCAAGATGAAAAGCCATGAAGTAGATTACGAGATCTTTGGCGACGATATGCAATTGGTGGAGATTGAACTGGATCCCGGCGAAACCGTGATCGCTGAAGCTGGGGCCATGAATTGGATGGAAGATGGTATCACCTTTGAAGCCAAAATGGGCGATGGCTCTAAACCAGACAAAGGCCTGTTTGGCAAATTGATGGATGCAGGCAAACGCGCATTGACGGGCGAGTCGATTTTTATGACCCATTTTACGCACCAGGGCCAGGGCAAAAAGCGCGTGGCGTTTGGCGCTCCTTATCCAGGTAAAATTCTGCCAATCAATCTATCAGACTTTGGCGGCACGTTATTGTGCCAAAAAGATGCCTTTCTCTGCGCTGCCTTGGGTACCGAAGTCTCGATCGCTTTTCAGAAAAAACTGGGTGCGGGCTTTTTTGGCGGCGAAGGTTTTATTCTGCAAAAGCTGACAGGTGATGGCATGGCCTTTATCCATGCCGGTGGCACCTTGATCAAACGCGAACTCAAAGGCGAGACCCTGCGGGTCGATACCGGCTGCGTGGTGGCCTTTTCGCCCAGCATTGACTACGATATCGAACGGGCGGGCAATTTAAAGTCGATGTTCTTTGGCGGCGAGGGCCTGTTTTTGGCCACACTCAAAGGTCACGGTACAGTCTATTTACAGAGTTTGCCCTTCTCGCGTTTGGCCGATCGGATTATTCAGTCTGCACCTTCGATAGGCGGCAGCTCAAAAGGTGAGGGCTCTGTGCTCGGCAA
>CAZRFI010000291.1:0-1149 GCA_964598905.1 uncultured Candidatus Sericytochromatia bacterium
GATGGGCTGGGATTTTTGCTCTGTTTTATCGGCGTGGACTATCTCTATTATTGGAACCACCGCATTTTTCACTTGCGCCGGGTCTTTCCTGTGCACCTGATTCACCACAGCGTGACCCATATGGACGTGATGGCCACCTCGCGCAACACACTCTGGACCAGCTTTTTGATCGTCTATCTCTGGGTCAATGGCCTGATGCTCTACCTGACAGATCTCAATGCCGGGTTTATACTGGCCATGAGTCTGACCGCCTGCTTAGACATGTGGAAACATTCCAACCTGCTTCAAGAACGCCCCCAATGGCAAGCCCTGCTGTCTAAATATCTGGGCTTAATGACCCCCCTGGAACACGCCTGGCACCACTCCCGCAAACTGAATCAAAACTTCGGCGCAAATTTCAACCTCTTTGACAAATTACATGGCACCTATACCGCTGAGAGTGCCTATCCCGAGCGTCTGGGCGTGAGTGTTGCCAAGCTCAAACCCTGGCAACAATTGCTCTTTCCCTTTCTGGCCCGCCCATGACCTTGCTCTCGACCCTGCTCTCATTTTTTCCGCTTTCGGTGCTGCTGCTGGCAGGTGGGGCCTTTTATTATCTGCTTGTATCTCCGAGCTGGCAGGGAATCGTGGCCCTGCTGGGGGTGGTCTATCTTTACCCCGTGATGATCTTTCGCCTGCTCAACCTTTTTTGGCCGCTCCAAGAAGGGCGCTATGACCTGCGCCAAAACAAATACAATCCCTGGTGGGGCAGCCACCAAATCCAATTGATCTACTTTGCCTGCCCCTGGTTGGAGGCCTTGCTGCGGCTGATTCCGGGCGTTTACAGTTTTTGGCTGCGGCTCTGGGGCGCCAAAATTGGCAAAGGCATTTACTGGACTCCGAATGTGCAAATTGATGATCGGCCGCTGACGGATATTGGCAGCGGCGTGATTATTGGACACAAATTGCATTTTATCAGTCACGTGATTCTGCCCCACAAAGACAAATTGCCGCTGTATGTCAAACGCATCAGCGTGGGGGATCATTGCTTTTTGGGGGCGGGATCTCGGCTTGGGCCCGGCGTGGTGGTCGAAAACAGCACCTGCTTGCCAATTTTAACCGAAGGCAAAATCAACCAACACTTTGCAACGGGTAATTATATTACAGGCC
>CAZRFI010000291.1:1249-2978 GCA_964598905.1 uncultured Candidatus Sericytochromatia bacterium
AAATTGGCCAATGCGCCAGAGATCAACACCTACGCCGATTTTCAGCAACTCCCTTTGCGCAGCTACGAAGAACTCGAAGCCCAGATCTTAAAGGCCGAACAAACGGGACACACCTTTCTCAGCCGTGAAAAACCCAAGACCCACGAACCGACCAGTGGTTCCAGTGGTGCCCGCAAGCTGATTCCCTATACCCCGGCGCTCTTAAATTCATTTACCCAACTCTTTTTACTCTGGGCCCACGATCTGCTCAGCCACGGCCCGCGCTTAAACGGCGGACGCCTCTATTTTAGCGTCTCGCCCCAGTTTCACGAATCCAGCCACGGCCTGGATGACGACAGCGATTACCTGACTGGCCTAACAGGCCAGCTGTTTAAAGCCTTTGTACTGGTGCCCCCCCAAATCAAAAAGCTGAAAAATCCCGATGATTTTTTTTATGTGCTGGCCCGCTATTGGCTGGGGGCCGACGATCTGGAAGTGATTTCGATCTGGTCGCCCAGTTTTATGCTGGCCGTTTTGGACTATATTCAAAGCCATGCTTCAGCCCTGCTCGCATCGGGCCACACAGGCCAGATTCAGATCGCAGGCCAGACATTCACACCCGGCCCAATTTCAGCCGGTAAACAGGCCGAATTACAAAAGTCTCAACCCAATTGGCAAAAACTCTTTCCGGGCCTCAAGCTGATCTCTGCTTGGGGAGCCCAGAATTCAGCCACGGGATTTCAGAAATTAAAGGCCCTGTTCCCAGATGTGCATCTGCAAGAAAAAGGCCTGCTCGCCACAGAAGCCCCTTTGAGCTTTCCCTCTGAGCGCCACCAGGCCTTTTTGCCGCTTTTAAACGAAGTTTTCTTTGAATTTATCGACGCTGAGGGCCAATTATTGCGACTGGATCAGGTCGCCATTGGCGAGAGCTATGAATTGCTGATCAGCCAAAAATCGGGGCTGCTGCGCTACCGGCTCAAAGACCGCGTCAGAATTGAGAAAAAGGTCTTCAACACCCCCTGTTTTCAGTTTATTGGCAGAGGTGAAAACCTCTGCGATCTTGTCGGTGAAAAGCTCAACGAAACCTTTGTGGCTGAACTGGCCAAACAGCTCTGCCCCGGCACTTATCTCTGCCTTGTGCCCGATCTGGCCACGCGGGGGTATACCCTTTTTTCGGAGCAAACCGTAGATTTAGAGCGCTTTGAACAGGGGCTAAGACAATCGCCCCATTACCACAATGCCCGCGAACTCAAGCAATTATCGCCGCTGCAGGGCCAAATCACCCCAGATCTGCAAACCCGACTGAAGGCCTTTTTTAGCCAAGTCAGAGGATTGAAGCTGGGAGATATCAAAGACAGCTATCTCTACAGCCGCGAAAGCAACGGGGAACTGCTGGCTTTTTTAAGCCCCGTTGAATCAGAGGTCTAAAGGCGGGGCACCTGGGCTGCCAGACAGTGCCAGGTACCGCCATAAGTGACCAAATGATCGGCATTGGCCCAGATCGGCGCATAACCCGCCTCGCGATACAGGGCTTCGACCTGCAGTTCATAATTGGCAATTAAGTCTGCATCGGGATAATCATGCACACCATCATCTAAAAAAAGCCTTTCAAAACGCGGCAAAATCACGTTTCCATTGATCAAGAGGGAGTTGACATAAGAGCGAAAAAAGCTGATCTCATTCAGAACCATCGGTAAAGGCAGGGGAATGCGCTTGATTTTCACATCGGGATCCCAGGTTTTGAGTTGGG
>CAZRFI010000291.1:3078-6272 GCA_964598905.1 uncultured Candidatus Sericytochromatia bacterium
TGTCGGTTTGTTTGGGGGGAATGGTTTTCCCCCGCAGGCCTCCGCAGGCCGAAAGAAACAAAAAAACAAAAAACAAAACAAGGGAGAAACGTATTTTGCCAGCAGTCATTTACACAATCACTCAGTCATTTCACGGATAGCTAAATCTCAAGTCAGTATAAAGAATCCGCCGACAAAACAGAAGCAAAAGCGCAAAATATAAGCACAATATTAAATTAATTAGAAAAATAAAAGGAACCGTGTCAAATTCAACTAAAATTTGACACGGTTCTGACTTAAATATTCAGCTATTCAGCAGAGCGGTTTAAATCGTCCAGCGCAGACCGAGGATATCGCCTTGACCGTTATAGCCCAGGGTGCCTTCCAGACTGGGGCTAAATTTATACCCCAGCTCAAAACCGCTGGCAGGTGGATAAAAATCGGAAAAGCCCAGACGGCTGCCAAAGAAATTATAGCCACCGGCAATGTTTAAACGGCCCGTCAGTTGGGGGGTAAATTTATACGCCAAACCAATCCCCAATTCCAGACCGACCCAGCGAGACAGGGTGGTATTGCTAAAATTGGCACTGCCCCAGACCCCAAAGATACCACTCAGAGAAAAGCCGCCCTGCTGTAAAAAGCGGTAGACGACACGCACATCATAACGGCTGTTGACGCCATTATTAAAACCCTCGACCAGAAAAGGCAGGCCCAGTGATGCGCCGAGCGAAACCTGGGGAGCCAATTTAAAATCAAAGGCCAGACTGGGTCCGATGGCAAAGACAAAAGCGGAGTGGTCCACTTCTGCTTTGGGCATGGTCGAGGCTTCTGCCCCGCCTGCAATCAAGCAGGATACAGCAAGAGCCAAGCTAGCGAGTGCAATAGCGTTTTTTTTCATATTCTTATTCCTTACCAATAATGGTTGTGATTTTTTTGATAAAATTCCAGGGTTTGGGCCAATCCCTGCCGAAGGCTCAGCCGAGGTGCCCAGCCCAATTGAGCGCGAATCTGGGCAATGTCGAGGATAAAGTCACCGACATCATAATTGCGGCTGCCGGGGGGCCAATCCGTCTGTTCGAGGTGGCCTGATCCCGCCAATTCAATGATTGTCTGGGCCAATTCAATAAAGGGCAGGCCTTCTCCTGCACCCACATTCCAAACCTTGCCCAGAGCCGCCGGATGCAGCCCTGCCAAGAGCAAAGCCTCACAGGCATCGCCCACATGCAAATAATCGCGGATCTGTTGGCCATCGCCATAAATTTTCAGTGGGCGGTTTTCCAGAGCCAGACGCAGAAAGAAATTGAGCACATTGTACTTGGGGTGTTTCATCTGGGCCCGTGGGCCATAGATATTGCCGACCCGCAGGGAGGTCACAGGCAAGCCATAATGCAGATGATATATCAGGTGATACTGCTCTGCCGCAAAGCGGTTGATCGAATAAATATCCCTGGGCAAAATCGGCGAATCTTCTGTTGCCGGCAAAAACGGTGGACTGCCATAAAAGGCCCGTGTACCCACGAAGACAATCCGGGCGGCAGGATTGACCTGACGGCAGGCTTCCAAAAGGATCAAATTGCCTTTGCAGTTGATATCTAAATCGAGCAAAGGATTGGACATACTGTCGGAATGACTGGTCTGGGCCGCAATATTAAAAACAATCTCTTGCTCAGGCAAAAGTGCACGCAAAGCCTCTGAATTGCGCAAATCCGAAAGATGAACCTGCACATATTCACGAAAACCTTCGAGGTTAAACCAATTCGCACCGTGATCCGGCAAAAAATTGTCTACCAACGTGACCTGAGCACCCAGCTGAACCAGTCGCTGGGCCAAATTGCTGCCAATAAAGCCCAGGCCGCCCAGCAGCAAAACTTTGCGCCGTGAATAGCCTTCGATCACTTTATTTTCTTCCTTTTTCGGACTCTGCCGCAGACCCTTTACAAGTCAGGCCTGTTTAAGCAGTATACCCGAAGAGCAGACTTAAAGTCAGAAGTGATAGCCCGTGCCAAAAGTCACCCCATGGTAAATCTGACTGGCCTCCGAGCCCAGATCAAACATCATCAGGCCCTGGTAGCCCAGATTGAGCGAGATCTTACTCTGGCCCAAATTGATCATATCCCAATTGATCAGGAAATTGATCTGGGTATCCCAGCGGCTGAGCGGCAGTCCCGACAATTGAATATTGGAGAGATCCTGCATGACATAATGGGGTGCCAGACTGAGTTCCAGCGAAAGCGGCTCAATGATCCGATAGCCCATGTGCAGACGCAGGCCAGCACCGATATACGAACGGGCCGCCAAGAAATAGTGATTGCGGGGATCATTGCTGCTGCTGGTGCTGCGATAATAGCCATCAAGACCGGTCGCCAGTTCAAACTGGGGTGTGGCCACCACTTTGTACAAAACAGCCAGATCGGCATTGATCAATTCACTCAAGGTACCGTTTTGGCTGGTGACATTGCTGGTATAGTCAAAGCCGCTCAAAGAGCTGATATCCAGGGCAACCCCCAGTTTGCCCAAGGCAGTGCTGGGCTCACCAAACCAGATCAGGGTATTCAAATGGGCCGAGATACCCGCGCTGCCACTGACCGTTTGCTCGGTATCGTTCATTTTGAGCCCCTCTTTGACAGAGCTGGGCACGCGCTCATCGTAGATCAGCTTATACGTTCCCAGCAGCATCAAGCGGTTGCGCAGCGGGGGAGGCATCAAATTGGCTGGCGCCGAAGAGGGCAGAGGCGTTGGACTGGCTTTGGCCACCTGATTGGGGCTGGCCGTGGGCAAGGGAATATTAACCAAACTGTCGGGATCAGCGGGTTTGAGTGTGGGAGCGGCAGAGGGAGCAGCAACACTGGCTCCCGGCGAGGGGCTGGCACTGAGACTGCGCAATTGGTTTTCCAAATCGCTCAGGCTCAAATCACCGCTGCTGGGAGAGGCTTTGGCCAAGGGAATCGGCGTAGGCAGCGGCTGCGCTGCTGTGGGTTTGGCCGTTGGCAGTGGCGAAACAGGTTTTTGGCTGGCCACAGGGGTGGGTTTGCCACTGGGTTTGGTGCTCGGTTTGGCAGTTGGCTTTGCGGTTGGCTTGGCCGTCGGTTTGGCGGTTGGCTTAGTGCTGGGCTTGGGCGTAGGCTTGATCTGAGGCGGCTTGGCCGTCAATTTGGGTGAGGGCAAAACCGTGGGCTTGGCACTCAAGGTCGGGCTGGGCACCACACTCGGTTTGG
>CAZRFI010000292.1:0-6236 GCA_964598905.1 uncultured Candidatus Sericytochromatia bacterium
TGCAATCGGTTCAGGTTGGTGAGCGGGGTTATAAGCTGCGCCTCAAGGCCGAAAGCCTGAAAAAACAGGGGCAAATTGACCTGCACCGGGTTTCGGGGCTCGTGCAGGTCAATTTGCCCCAGGCTCCCTCTGCTCATCCCTCGCGGCCCCCCAGTGGGGCCCAAGTCAAACTGCTTGGCCATTTGAGCGCGCCTTTGCCCGCCCTGAATTTTGGCGCTTTTTCTTACCGCGATTATTTGGCCCGGCAGGGTGTTTTTTCGCAGTTTCAGGCCCGTCAATGGACACTTGTGATGGCCCCCTCTGATTGGTCGCCTGGGCGCGGCATTGAGCGTTTGCGCAGTCGGGTTTTTTCGGCTTTTGCCCAGGCCTTGCCCGCAGAGACGGCGGCTTTGTTGGGCTCTTTGGTTTTGGGCGAACAGGAAGCCCCGGTCTCCGAGGGCATTCAAACCCTCTTTCAAAAGGCCGGTTTGCAGCATGTCTTGGCGGTTTCGGGCTTTCAGGTTCAGCTTTTGCTGCTGGCTTGGCTGGGGCTGGCCCGGCTTTTGCGTTTGCCCCGGTGGGTCGCAGCCAGTTCAGGCGCGCTTTTGACCCTGTTCTATGTCGCCCTGACGGGGTTTTCGGCCTCGGTGCTGCGGGCCGGAATGGTGGCCTGTTTGGGACTGGTGGCCTGGGCCTGTTTTCGCCGCATTCACGCCTTGCAGGCGCTGCTGGTCGGCGGTTGGCTGCTTTTACTCTGGCGCCCAGGTTTGCTCTTTGAAGCGGGTTTTCAATTTTCGTTTTTGGCCACCGCGGGCCTGATTTGGGGAGCCACTTGGCTGGCTGAGCAGCTCGATTTTTTGCCTTTGCCTTTGGCCACCTGTTTGGGCGCTTTGCTGGCCGCCCAGCTCTGGGTCTTGCCCGTGCAGCTCTACCATTTTGGGGCGGTCTCATTGCTGGTGATTCCCGCCAATCTCTGGGCCACGCTCTTTGTCTCTCTTTTAACCTGGATGACCCTGGCAGGCATGTTTCTGGCACTTTGTTCGGCGTCTCTCTGGGCCTGGGGTGCGCCTTTGCTGCGCTTGGTCTGTGATGTCTTTGTGGCTGGCGTGGCTTGGCTGGCGGCCCTGCCGATTCCGGCCCTGGAGGGGCTGTTTTTAAGCGGGATGCAGGTGGCACTGGCTTTGCTGGTTTTGCTGAGTTTGCCGCTGTGGCACCAATGGCATTTGCTCTCTCAAGGGCTGTTGCGCAGCAAAGGCGCTCTGCTTGCTGGCGTTCTGCTCACGGTTCCCTTGCTCAGCGGTGCCAGCCTTTTGCAGCAGCGCCTGACCTGCCCTTTGCGGGTGACCTATCTCTATGTCGGCCAAGGGGATGCGATTTTGGTCGAAGCACCGGGCCACACCCTTTTGATTGATGCCGGCCCGCGCCAGCAACAGGGAGAGCAAATCTGGGACGCCGGCGCCCAGCATATTTTGCCCTATTTGCGCCGCCGGGGCATTGGCAAAATTGACACAGCCATTATCTCTCATGCCCACCTCGATCATTATGGCGGGTTCTCAGGGCTGCTGGCGGAGATCCCGATCCAAACCTTTTTTGTGCCTGCCCAGAGCCCTGTGGCGGGCAGCTATTTGGAATTGTTGCGCCGAATTCAGCTCAAGGGCAGTGTGCTCAAATCCCCGCGCCAGGGCGAGCGTTTGGCCTTGGGTCCCGATCTGAATCTGACCTTTTGGCAGGGGCTGGCAGAGGCGGGCCACAGCCATTTGGGCGATGAGCTGGTGGATGACAATATCAACAACCAATCGCTGGTGCTGCGGCTCCAGCACCGCCAACTCAGCTTTCTTTTTGCCGGCGACATAGAAGCCGAGGCGGAACAGGCCCTCTTGGCCCAAGTTGGCAGCCAGCTCAAGGCCGATATCTTTAAAATTCCCCACCATGGCAGCGATACCTCTTCAACCCCGGCCTTTCTTCAGGCTGTTCAGCCCCGTGAAGCGATTGCCTCGGTTGGGATTCGCAATCAATTCGGGCACCCGGCTCAAGAAATTCTTGAACGTTATCGCAGCCAAGGCAGCCGGGTTTGGCGCACCGATCAGCAGGGAGCCGTCTGTGTTTGCAGCCAGGGAAAAAGTTATCAGGTCAGCTCGGTGCAGTGAATCCACTCAAAGTTTGCTTTTCAAGCAGTCCAACTCTTGGCAACCAGCCTTTTGGGTTAAACGTTTAAGATATGTTTTGACCGAACTCATGCTTAGATTGAGTTCGCTGGCGATTTGTGCTTGTTTATACCCCTTTCTAAGTAAGCGCAAAACGTCTCGTTCTCGCTCACTCAAAGGGCTGCTCCAATGAATTTGTGTTGAAGCCTCTCTGTGCTTTTTATGCATCTGAACATAGACTGAGGGATCCCAGAAAATCTCTCCTTTTAGGATTTTAGCCAAAACCTCATCCAATTGATCTAAAGTGGTTCCTTTCACCACATAGCCCTGAATATGCTCATGAGCCGTGTCTTTCCACTCAAGCCAATCATCGTGACCGCTGAAAAGAAGAATGCGAGGGGGAGTGGGGAGTGAGCCTGCAAACAGAGCAATATCCATTCCGTTCATATCTGGCAGATGCAGATCAAGAATGAGTAAGTCTGGCGGATGGGTTTTTAAGATCTCAAGCGCACGGTTGCCCTCACGTGCTTTTCCCCAAATATTAAACCGGTAAGGCAGGGGGCAACAGCCACTCAACCAGCCCTCTAAAAGATTGAGCATGTTCTGATCATCATCAACAAGCACTACAGAAATTTTTCTTGACGCCTTTTCTGAAACTCTACTTCAAGTGATACATCACTTTACATATTATTTCTCTACCTGAAACAAAAAATTAATAATCCGTTACATTTCAAAAATAAGGGTATTTTTCTAAATTCTCACATTTTGCAGATTCTCTGAGACACTCTAAACACAATGATTTCAGACCGATCATTTTTCTCTGAATCATTCAAAAACACCTCTCAAAAAAGCAAAATCCTTTGTCACCCAAAGGGTGACAAACAAAGGCTTTTTTGCGTGCTATAATCGTTTATGTGTTGTGAGTTTTTATTCCGCTTATTTTTTTTAACACATAGTCGTCATCTTTTTGAAGGAAACATCTCAGGGCATGAAAAACAAATATTCTATAGGTTTTAATTTCATATTGGCTACCAGCTTGTTTTTAGGAGCTTGTGTTCCTCAAAATGCTCAAGTAACACCTGTTCAAAATTTAGCTGTCCATGAGGGAAAAATTCAAACATCAAAATTTTCCCTCAAACCCACCACTTCTGATAACGTGGTTAACATACCGGAATCACCTTCGCCTGGATTCAAAACTCAAGCCTTTGCTTCAGCACCCAATCTTCTCAATGGTACTGCAGGTTCTGCGGCGACTAGCCCCTATTGGTTATTTCGAGGCTCTTTTCGATTGGGCTCCACTACGGTTATTAGTGCTACCCTTAATCGCACATTGACCTGCCAAAGCGAGTTTTTACCGTCCACAATTTATATTTATGATACGGGTGAAACAAGCGATCCCTTCTCCGCTGGTTTTGGATATGTTCCTGATTACCAGGGATATGATGGCCCTTACATTATTGATATGCATGACGAACAAGGCAATCGTTACACCTATAATGTTCTTTTAGACAATGGACGACCAGCCCCAGCAACATGTGGACCTATTTCTGCAAGTCCCTCACCCTCTCCAACACCCTCTTCTGGGGGCGGCGGCGGTGGTGGAAATCCAAGTCCAACTCCTTCTCCCAACACAAGCCCAACACCAACCCCCTGCAAGGGCAATCCCAAGAATTGTCCTACACCAACCCCGACTCCCAGTCCGAGTGCGAGTAGTACACCTACGCCAAGCCCGAGTCCAACACCCAGCCCGACCCCTTCGAGCAGTGCCAGTCCTTCGCCTTCAGCCAGCCCCAGTGCGACACCGACACCTGAGCCGACGGCTTCTCCTGATGAAAAAGAAAACTGTGAGCAACCAACAAAAGAAGATAAGGCCAATTGGCAAAATTTCCAGAGTCAATTGGGAGATGATTCAGACATCTCTTTAAGTTCCTTTGGTTGCGGCAATGAAGAGCCCGTAAACACAGCAGATATGGCATTTAAAACTATGGCAACCTCATCTCAAGCAGCCAACCCTAAAATTAAAAAAAGGTTATTGGGACCCGGTGGTGCCAGAAGTGTCAAAGTCGGCTTTGCCATTAATAACTATGATGACAAACCCGTGGGTGTGACTTTTGAAATTGTGAATCGGCTCGGCAGTGTTGTTAAGACCATTTTCAGTAATATTAATTATCCAAGTATTAAAACACAACCAAGACCCCCACTTCATAAAGCAAATTGGAACGGAAAAGACAATAATAACCAGGTGATTGCAGATGGGGTTTATTTTACCCAAATAACCTACTCAAGAAGAGGCCAGATTCAAAAAATTAGAGAAACTGAGATAAGTGTCGGTTGTTCGGGTTACGCTGGGGTTGAGCCTAAAGCGGTCAGCCCAATACGCAGGCTACATATTCTGAATCGGCATGGGGCCAAGCATGTGAGCCCCGAATTGATTCAACTGCTAAGTGACTATTCAGCAAGAATCGTGAGTTATGGGCAATTAGTAAACAGATTACAGTCAGTTCCTATTAATGGAGATAGAGGAAAAGATACCTTGTTCATTCCTCGGGATATCTCTGATTCTGAAATCACACAATTGGCTCAAGATGTCTCAAATCTGAATGAGCCCATCGAAAGTTGTACCAGATCGGGAAGTCGTTATGTAATTGAAGGTTATCGTGGAACTATGAAAATTAGAGCCGTTGTGGAAGGTGCAAGCAGTGAAATAATTACCGCATATCCACTGCGAGGAACAGGAGAGGAAGCATATAATTATTATTCAGACCCCTTCATCTTATGGCATGAATTTGGTCTGTTGCCACCTTAAACATATTAAAATGTGTAAATTTAAAATGAATTTAAATCACGAAGTTGGCTATACAATTTATGGACGCGGAACAAAGTCTGAATTATCGATGTTTGTTGGGGTTGGTTGGCTTAAAAATAGCTGGCTGTCATAGGTTGGCGTCTAAAGACCTTAAGCTGGGATCTGACAGAGAAATCCTCTATTTACAAGATCCCATTACAAACGAATTGGCCATTGTAAATATTTCAGCCATAAGAGATGAGAAAACAATATCTCAAGTACGTCTGATTGTGAATATTGAGATTGACCTAACCCTATCTGAAAATCCTCAGAAAATTGAAAACAGTCCTGAACTCGCCCCAATTCTGGATCACATTCTGGAGGAAGAAATTGTAGGTGTGAGGTATGGAAAAAATCAAAAAGGACTCCCTTTTGTCTCTTTTGATCTTTCAGGCACCAATTTTGTTGAATTTCCTTATTTTGATATAGGGTTTTCAGCTTGTGTTTTGAAAGATGAAATTTTTTTGGCGAGAGGTTTTGGCGGCTGAAGATTCTTTGGGACCCGGTGGTGCAAGAAGTGTCAAAGTCGGCTTTGCCATTAATAACTATGATGACAAACCCGTGGGTGTGACTTTTGAAATTGTGAATCGGCTCGGCAGTGTTGTTAAGACCATTTTCAGTAATATTAATTATCCAAGTATTAAAACACAACCAAGACCCCCACTTCATAAAGCAAATTGGAACGGAAAAGACAATAATAACCAGGTGATTGCAGATGGGGTTTATTTTACCCAAATAACCTACTCAAGAAGAGGCCAGATTCAAAAAATTAGAGAAACTGAGATAAGTGTCGGTTGTTCGGGTTACGCTGGGGTTGAGCCTAAAGCGGTCAGCCCAATACGCAGGCTACATATTCTGAATCGGCATGGGGCCAAGCATGTGAGCCCCGAATTGATTCAATTGCTACGTGACTATTCAGCAAGAATCGTGAGTTATGGACAATTGACAACAAGATTAAGGAACGTTCCTGTTAATGGAGACAGTGGAAAAGGCAGTTTATATGTTCCCAGAGATATCAGTGATTCAGAAATAATCCAGATTGCCGAAGATGTTTCAAATTTAAATGAACCCATTGAAAGTTGTGAAAGACAAGGGAGTAGATTTAAGATTTATGCTTATAGAGGAAACAACATGTATATTCGTGCGATTGTTGAGGGAAACAGCTCAAACATAATAACGGCTTTTCCTGAGACCGGGGGAGAAGAAGCCATCGATTATTAAGAATTATTCCGATTTGCGAGCAAATGGAGTATCCTAAAGGGAGATGA
>CAZRFI010000293.1:0-2376 GCA_964598905.1 uncultured Candidatus Sericytochromatia bacterium
GAGGGCTGGATGCGCTTTCTCTTCAGCGCCAACGCGGCGACAGCTGCGGCCCGTTCTGCTCTGTGCGACGGGCAGAACGCTCCCCTCCTGCAAGCCGTGGGCCAATACCGCCACCTCTTGCAAGAGCTGCAAACGGATTTTCTCTCACCGATTGAAACGCCGACTCTGGTGGCATTAAGTGATTCAGCTGAGGCCTTGGGCTTGGCTGCCAAATCTTCGGGTGCGGGGGGTGGCGACTGTGGTCTGGCCTTGGGTGATCCTACCTTGTTCGTAGAACTCTCTCAAGACTGGCGCGCGCAGGGCATCGAGCCATTGGAATTGGATTTGGATTTTGAGGGCCTCTGTTTGGATCTGGGTTAGATCGGCTCTTACACCTGTTCTAGCAGCGTGTTAGAATGGAGCGTCCCGCCAAAAGCCTTATCACCACACGTCATTGAGGAATTTTATGAAAAAATCGCTCACACTTGTAGTTGCCTCGTTTTTACTGCTCAGCGCCTGCGACACCCCTGCTAATTTGGCCAAAGTGTTTGAAGGCACCAATAGCAGCAGTTCAGGCAGTTCAAACACCGTCACAGCGACCAAAACGTGGCCCAGCACGGTCAAAAAGATCGATGTCAAAACCAAACAAACGGTCTCTGTGCAGGGCAATTTTGACAACAGTGTCGAAGTCAGCGATCTGTCTTGGGCCTCCAGTAGCTCGATGGCCTGTTTCACCGCCCCACAAAACAGCAAATTTCGGGGCTACCATGCCTTTTATTCGGTAGAAATGCCCGCCCGCACCGAAATGGTGATCCGCTTGATACCCAAAGACAGCAGTGCAAATATGAGCCTCTATGCTTACCAAATCGGAACCACCCGCTTTGACATTCCCCCCAAAATTTCGTCAGCGGTCAGCTGTGAAGCCAGCTTTCAAGACGATGTGGCCCGCGTCGGCCAACCCGGTTTTCACCGCGTTGTCACCCTCAATTCGACCACCAACCCGTATAATGTGTTGATTGGGGTCACGGGGCCTGCAGATGTGGATGGCGAATACACGCTAGAGATCGAACTGAAATAACCTTTAAACAAGCAGGAGCAATGCAATGGGTCTGATTCAAATTTTGGATGACCGCCAGGGCCGGTATATTGGACAAGGGGTTGCCCATGACGGAGATGGCTTTCAGGGAGAATTAAAACTGGAGCCCCTGGCCCATTGCAATGGCCTGCGGCTGGAGTATACCGCCAGCCGCGAAGCGTTACTTCTGCACCATGAGCACACCTATTTGGCCCCCGATCCCAGTGGTTTGATTCACCTCTGGGTGATCAGCAACAATACCCCCGGTCTGGTCGCTCATGCCTTGGTTTCAGAAGAGTACAACAGCATGGGCGAACATGTGTTGACCTTTGAACATGGTGATTTGCTTGGTTCTGAGGGCTTTCGCGAGCGCATTTTAATCACCCTGCACCAAGGCGGGGCTTTGAGTTATACCTATTTCTGGGGCCTGCCCGGCGAACCTGTGGCCGAGCGCTCCCATGTCAAACTCTATCCCAGCCGCGTGGCTGAATCCCACTAAAAAGAGCGAGCTTTAAAGCACGCGATTGGCGAGGATCCCGATCTTTTCGATCTCCAATTCGACGCTGTCACCCGGTTGGAGAAATTTGTCCAATTCCAGGCCACAGCCTGTGCCCACCGTGCCCGAACCGAGCAAATCGCCAGGGTAGAGCGTGACGCCTTCGGAGGCAAAGGCAATCATCTGGGCAAAGGTATAAAAGCTGCTGCCCGAATTGCCGCGTGACCACTCTTGGCCGTTGATACGCGCCACCATGTTTAAATTGCGGGGGTCGCCGATCTCATCAGGCGTCACCAGCACAGGGCCCAAGCTGCTGGCAAAGTCTTTGCCTTTGGCGGGGCCGAGGCCGATCTTCATGACTTCGGCCTGAATGGCGCGGGCGCTCCAATCGTTGAGAATGGTATAACCGGCAATATATTCCTCGGCGCTTTCAACGGGAATATCCCGGCCCTCTTTGCCAATCACAATCGCCAATTCTAACTCGTAATCGCGTTTGCTCTCACCTTTGGGAAAGGCCACATCGGCCCCGTGGCCGATTAAAGCGCGGGGGTTGCCGTTGTAATAGACCGGGTATTGGTACCATTCGGGCACCACTTCCAGCCCCCGTTTGGCCCGGCAGGTGGCCACGTGCTGCTCAAAAGTATAAAAGTCCAGCATCGCCCCCGGAAACATGACCGGCGGGCAAAGCTGAATGTCTGCCAGTTCAAAACTTGGCGTCTGTTCCCCTGATTGGGTACTGTTGATAGCCTCAAAGACACGCCGGGTGAGCTTCAGGCCCGGATCGGCCTGAAGCAACGCGAGGGTGGTGTCTGGCAGGTTTAAGTGA
>CAZRFI010000293.1:2476-6223 GCA_964598905.1 uncultured Candidatus Sericytochromatia bacterium
TCATCGAGAATTAACTCATCGATGCGGAAGATGTCTTCGGGATTGCCCGAAAGCGCGGCCCAGCGGAAGGGGCCTTTGCCCTCACAGAACAGCGGGCGGATATACGCAGGCACAAAACCAGGAAAGGCGAAGGCCCGTTCCAAACCGCGGTTAAAGGCCTGTTGGCGGATATTATTGCCATAGTCAAAGACCACTGACCCGCGCGTTTGCAAGGTGATCATCGCTTCCACATGGCGCACCATGGAGTGCATGGACAACTTAATATAATGGTCGGGATCGGCCCTGCGCAGGTGTTCGGCATCTTGCAGACTGTACTCAGCGGGCACATAGCCATTGAGCGGATCGTGGGCACTGGTCTGGTCGGTGACCACATCGGGTACAATCCCCTGATTGACAAGTTCAGGCAAGATTTCGGCGGCATTGCCCAGCACACCGATCGAGCGGGCCCAACCATTGCGTTTGGCTTCGATGGCCTGGTCGATGGCGGTATTCACGTCTTCGTACCATTGGTCGAGATAACGGGTTTCGATCCGGCGTTCGATTCGTTTGCGGTCGACCTCGATACAGAGGGCCACGCCACCATTCATTTTGATCGCCAGGGGCTGAGCGCCGCCCATGCCTCCGAGACCGGCGGTCACACAGAGACGGCCTTCGAGGCTGCCGTGAAAGTGTTTTTCGGCCACGGCCCTGAAGGTTTCGTAGGTGCCCTGCAAAATGCCCTGGGTGCCAATATATATCCAGCTGCCCGCGGTCATCTGGCCGTACATCATCAGGCCCAGCGCTTCCAATTCGCGGAATTTTTCCCAGGTCGCCCAATGGGGCACCAAATTGGAATTGGCAATCAAGACACGGGGCGCGTCGGGGTGGGATTTAAACACACCCACAGGTTTGCCTGACTGCACCAAAAGGGTTTCGTCGTTTTCGAGTTGCATCAGCGTTTTGACAATCTGACGCAGGCTCTCCCAATTGCGGGCCGCTTTGCCACTGCCGCCGTAGACCAGCAGTTCTTCGGGCTTTTCGGCCACTTCGGCGTCGAGATTATTCAGCAACATGCGCAGGGCCGCTTCTTGAATCCAGCCCTTGCAGTGCAATTCATTGCCGTGGGGGGCGCGCAGAGCCACAGGCGCCTGACCCTGAAGCAGGGCATCTAACCCGCTCAAATACAGTTCATTGGAAACGGTGAGGTTGCCCATGGTCTTCTCCTTTGGTCGTCCAGACTTTTTTGTCTGATTACCTTTTTATTATACCAGCCGACCCAAGGGGGGATGGGGTGATAGGTTTTAGGGGTTGGTTTTCGGTTTTAGGCAAAACTTTTGCATCTTTAGAGCGCTGATCGAAGAATAAAACCCAAAATGGGTGGATAGCTTCTCTTGGCACAAGGCCCTGAAGTTCAGGCCGCCCCTTCGACTCCGCTCAGGGAGCGGCAGGGAATACCTTGAGTCCTGAGCGGAGCCGAAGGACACTTTTCAGGACCTTAGCCAACGGGGTGACCACTCATTTAGAGAATGAAGAAAAAGAGAAGGAAAATTAGTCAGGGTCTATATTGTCGGCCACGCGCAGCGGGTTAATGGACTGCCCTATTGCGATCCCGTTGTCACCTCTTCTTTTTTCGGATAGGCTGAATCTATCATCCTAAAAGTAGGGCTTTGGTGTGGCTAAAAACAAAAATAAGCAGAATGAACCCTCAGCCTTTCCTTTGCCCCCAAAAAAGAAGATTTATCAGACCCCCCAAATTATGAACTTTTTAAGTTGCAACTCTCCGACGGAACCATTCCCTTTGATAAATATCTAAAGAAGCTCAAAAATGAACAGCTTGAAGCTAAAATTGAGCGTCGTTTACGAAGAGATGTGTCTAGAGGTCATTTTGGTGATATAAGGGAGTTGGGTGGCACCCTAAATGAACTCAGATTTCGTAATGCAGAACCAGAAACCCGTGTGTATATTGCCAAATGGGATAGAGATAGTGTCATAATAATACTGTGTGCTGGTGGCAAAGACGATCAGCATGAACAGATTCAATTCTGTAGAAAAGCTCTGAAAGGGTTGAAAAAAGGCGATGGACAATTGCTTGAACTCTAAACAGACAGACTCCGAAGACTATTCCCTCATTCCTTTCAATGATGGAGTTGATGAAAAGCTGCGCAGACCAACTTACGCATCATACTATCTTGCCGATGCCATTGAATGCGCTGATGAAGATCCCGGCGCTGTTCTTGCGGCACTCCAAGACATTATTTGCGCTAATCGTACCAACACGCTCATTCCAATGCTTGCAATCTTCTTTTCAATAGTTCATATTTCTGGGGAAGAGCTTGAGCAAATTACTGATTTCATGTCTGAAGAGCTTCATCCCAATATAGCGACAACATTGGTTGAGCATGGCACATTTCAAGGTTTGCGTGAATTGGCCAAAGACATGAAAATACATGGTCGTCCGCCAGATGAGTTGACCTTCTCCATTGGCCATCCCACCCCCAACTCCCCTGTTCTGGAAAATGCCAAAACAGCCCTGGAAAAAGCGTGTGCGGATATTTTCGATACACCTGAATTTCTTGATATGAAAAGCGTGTTACAGCCAGCTGGCTAATGACTGCATGATATCAATTGGGTTGTAGTTGGAGGGTCTGAGTGATCGTCTAGCCAATTGCGTGGTAAGGAGAGAATCTTATGCTGACCCGGCTTAAAGGCATTCTCTCTGGGCGGGGTTCCCGCCTCAAGGCTGTTGGCAACAACGGCAATTAACAGGAATCTCCGCATTGTGGGAACACGGTGGGTTTTTGCTCGGCGCGTCAATCGAAGGCTCTGACTTGGTTCTGCGGTTGGCGGGACTCCCCACGGGTGTAGGGATGAACCGCGTCTCCTAGTGAATCAAAGATTAAGGGGGGCAGGCTTTTTTCTGTCTTCTTTTTGCCTGTATTGAGCGTAGACCTTTTGGTTGTGCTGAAGAATGTCAATCTCAGGATTGAGGCGATTTAGAGGACGAATTGTCAGGGTGTCTGATTTTTGGTTGACCTCGTAGAAAAATTTGGCCCCTTTAAAAAAGAGAACTTGTCCGTTTTCCCACATCTCGCCAGATTGAGTTGGCGCTTCGCCTATTTTAAATCGAGCTTCTGAAAAATAGCCTTCAAAACCATAATCTATGCCCCTAAAAACAAGTTTTGAATTTTTGAAATCATTGGCAATGCCTTGCTTATAAATGCTGGACAAATCCCTCAACCTGGATATCGAATTTGCTTAAGATGACGTAGCAAAAGGGATGAATGACTTTTTACACATAGGGGATCCGTTGCTTCAAACAGTTCCAAATCCCAGGAGAAAATCAAAAACCTGCAGGCAAGAAAGCCAAAGCCAACTCATTCCCGTTGGCCAAGGCTCTGAAAAGAGAGGGCAACAGGAACCCCGCCGGTCCAGGATGGACAAAGGCGCGGCACTTAGTGAACGAAGCACATGGATGTGCGCAGTGAGCGGCCCGAACTTCAGAGCCTTGCGTCAACCGGAACCGATTGCCCCACCCTTCAGATCTGATTCATACCTAATCTGATTAACACCGGACCAGTCTTACCAGATCTGAAGCCCAAGTGTTTCAACGGGTCAATCCCGCCGCCCTATACGCTTTTGCTATTTCCGGATTGCGCATAAACCACTTCCAAACATGGCCCGTGCGCAGATTTTCGGCACTCAACAAGGTCACCCCCAGGTCAATGCCAATCACATCAGGGTTGACCCAGCCGGTATTGGGATTAAAGG
>CAZRFI010000294.1:0-6061 GCA_964598905.1 uncultured Candidatus Sericytochromatia bacterium
AGAAAATCCCCCAAATCGGCGGGGTGCACATCGAAGACGATGTTGAAATTGGCGCCAACGTGACCATTGATCGCGGCACAGTGGGCCAGACCCGCATCGGCGCAGGAACAAAAATCGACAACCAGGTACAAATTGGTCACAATGTGCAAATCGGCAAACACTGCCTGCTGGTGGCCCAGGTCGGCATTTCGGGCTCAACGGTGCTCGGCGACTTTGTCACCCTGGCCGGTCAAACGGGTGTGGCAGGCCATTTGCAGATTGGCGATGGTGTTGTGGCCGCTGGCAAAAGTGGCATCACCCACGATATCCCCGCCGGGCAAAAAGTCTCGGGTTTTCCCGCCCAGGCGCACCTGCGCGAACTCAAACAGCAGGCGCTCTTGCGGCGTTTGCCAGAGCTGTTTAAGCGGCGGCGGGGTGAAATACAGCCGGATTCTAAATAATTGTTTAATTTTATTTACAATTCTTTACGCTTAATTTCTAGCTTAAATTAAATCTTACAAACCTGCTTCAAGCTTACGTTTGGCGTAATTTTGTTTGACATCCCGCTTTTAATTCAGTTTGAACCCGTGATTTGTCTGTTTAATTTGCTTTAAAGACAGATAAATTTGAATAAATGCGCAAATATTGTTAAATACAGTGCTTGAAAAAAAACACATTTGGGCGATACTGGGGAAAATTTAGCTCTGATGGGGTGTTTTCCTATGTGGACTGCTGGCAAAGGCCTTTTTTGGCGTGCGTGTACAACCTGGCTGGTTCTGGTGGTGTTTTTGCTTTCGTGTACTGCGCAGCCGCCCAGTCTGAAAATTAACCCCTCGGCCTCCCAAAGCACCACCGCAGCGAAAAGCAAGGTGTCTTGGATTCCTCAAGATGTCTATTATCAAAAAAACGCCGGGCCCCGTTCAGAAAATTTTAAAATTCAGGATTATCCCCAAGATTGCGGTGGCGATATTTGTAGTGTGACCGCCTTGAGTGCTGGCATGAGTTGGCCCAGCATCGGAAGCGGGAGCACAGGTGCGAGTATTTCGCTGGGCAACGCCAATAACTATGTCTATGGCTTTAAGGTCTTGGAATGGGGCAAAAAAGACAATGGCGAAAGAATCGCCACCTTGGTGCAAATGGGCATGAGTGCCTATGCCGGTCATGAAAAACCTGAGGCCCCCTATTTGCGACGTCAGATAGGCAGTCCGTACATGTACTTTACCAGCACCAATGGGATCAACTATTCGCCAACCCATACGTATGCTGGCGATATCCTTGGCACTTTCAGTATCTATAGCGTTGACAATATTTCGGGAATTTCCCCAAGCATTTGCCAGTTGGTACAATCTTCTGGATCAGGGACCGTGAAGATTAACCCCACTCTGACCTTGGATCCCCAGAGTGAAAAAGCCACTGTCTCATTTAATTTGAGTGTCCGAACAACCAATTCGGGTCTCAATTGGCGCGTTGTCAATCCAGACGAAGATCCTCCCACTTATGGGTGTCTTAATACTGGGGTCATTGGCGGTGCTTCAGCTTCAATGAGTATGACGGTACGCATTCCGTTTATCAAAGAAGTGCCAGATGTCATCGATGTTCACGCTATTCCCGGCAGTTTTTCTCCTGCCGACAGCGAAAGTACCAAGGTTACAGTCACGCCCTTTAACGACAGTCGGCCTTGGATCCTCAAAGCCAAGGCCAAAAGCCTGAAAGGGGATTGCTCTTTTTCGGAAATAACTCTCAGCAGTGGTCAAGGCAGAAAAACAGACATCCCCTTTGGGGGCGCTGTGCCCGATGGTGAATATGAGCTAATTGCAGAATATGATGATGCCAATGCCCCCAAAGAGCCCGGCACCACCACTGTGACTGCGAATAGCCCTTTTGAAATGAAAGCAGATCCCACAAGCATTGGTATCGGTGGGACCAGCTACATCTCTGTTACCAAAGCCCCTGTTTGCCCCGGCTGGACCATCACCCAATCGGGAGGCAAACATGTCAAAACCTTTCCGACCTCACCCGATGTGAGTTGCACAGACAGTCTTTTTGCCACAAATACAGGCGCTCAGGCTATTCCCTGGAATGGCACTTGCAGCGGTACCGATGCCGCTTCTGGAAATGTGGTTTCGGGCCCAGTAGCAGACGGTGTAACCTTTAAAGGACAAGCCGGAGACAAAACCGCCTCGGTGAGCGTGAGCATCCAAGGCATCACGCCAACCCCCTGCCCAACAGGCGAGAATTGCCCGACCCCGCCTGGCCCCACATGCCCACCCGGAGAAGTTTGCCCGCCTGGGCCCACAGAGCCTCCTCCTCCTCCTCCTCCTGGGCCGACAGCCCCGCCTCCACCCCCTTGCATTATCGAAATTTGCAAACCCAGACCCTGCCCACCAGGCAAAGTCTGTCCCAAACCCCGGCGAGCTCCCAGACCGGGTCGTTCACCCAAGCCGCCGACGCCTCCGACGCCCACAGCTTCTCCTTCGGGAGGCGGCTCTTGCCCTGCCGATACAGATGCCCAGCAGGTTCAAGACAGCGGCTTTCAGCTCATGTCGCAAACGCCAGAGAGCTTTGAAGATACCCGCGAACTCAACCAAAGCCTGAACCAGTGGAACAACCTCCAGGATCGGCTCAGCGAAGGCGACTTTACCACTGCCGCACTCAAGCCCAAACAAGAAGAGCGATTGCAAGAGAAGCTCGAAGCCGCCAATCTGCGCTTTCAGGATCTCTACTGGAACGTGCGCGACGAGCTGGGCTACCTCGAACCGATGCGCCGCCAATTGGCAAGTGTCTTGCAAAAACAGGCAGGCGCTTTGCCCAGCGTCACGCTGTCGTCCAATCTGGTGGCCCAAGCCGAAAGCTATGCCCAGCAGTTCAAAGCCCAGAAAGGGGATTTGGACGGCCTCGAAGAGCTAAAGATTCTCTACTCAGAATTGCAGACTTATCTCTGGGTGACCCAGTTGTTTATTGAGCAAGACAGCCCCAACCAAGAGGTGGTGGAAGCCCTGCGCAAGCTCAAGGGGCAGATTGTGAACCACAGTGAGTATTTGGCGCAAAGGCCCAATTTGCTGGATAGAGACAAAAGCTTGATTTTGGCTGATTTGAGCCGGATGGGTAATGTTGCACTGCAAGCTTTGGATACCTTATTGGCCAATACCGAACCTGAAGGTTTTGGTATTCAGTCAGACAACGAAGTTATCAAAATACCTACAGAGTGGCATAATCAGCTGATTCAGTTACGCTCAAAAGTAGATATTGCCCTTAATCAAACAGCCAATAGTGATCTTGCAATTGGCATCCGAAAAGATGCGATAAGAGTTGGCCAAGGCATTGCTGTAAACCTCCAAAAGAATCTCATCAAATCGCCAGCCAAAGGGGCTGGTGCGATACTTGCGGGTGTCAACATTGCTTTTGCCGTCTTATTTGCAGCAGACATTGCCATTGATATTGGTAAAGACATTCATCAATGCGCAAAAATTGGCAATTACATGAAAAACATGGAAGATGCTTTGACGGAATTGTTACCCGTTATGAATCTTCTTTTTACAAAACAATGCCTGTTGAATGGTTCCAAAGACAAGCTCTTGAGCATTGCTGATAAACTGAATTATGAACTGGCCCGAGCCCAGCGAAATTTGAAAGAGTTACTAACAGATGCAGAACGGCGCGATGATAAAGCCTTTGCGCTTTCTTCTGAGCGTTATGAGAAAAATATCCAAAATTTCAGAAATGTGCAGATTCCCAAGGCTCAAAAACAAGCTGAGCAAGAATGTTTGAAATGTGAAAGCCATGAGATCATTCTTGGAGAAGTCGGCAACGGATGGACTGTTTGTGCGGTTCCTCATGCTATACAACAAGCACAAGCAAGAGGAATATCCATAATGTCAGTCATTCAATACGCAATTTCGAGTGATAGTTTATATGATGATTTAGATTACGATTATGGAGTGGTTTTTGTCTCTCCACGAACTGGAGATAATCCAAATAAATGGAATGCAATAGTTGCTGACGAACGGAGTGATTATAGAGAGATTGTTGCCATATCGGCATTGAAACTAACTGATCAAAATTTTATTCACAGAACTCAAAACTCAAGACCTATTATTTGGGATGAAAAAGAGGTTAATCCATATAAATAAATATAATCCAGAGCCTATTGTTGAACTACTGCAAGAACAGTATCCAGAAGAACTGGTTTTGGCTCAAAAACTGAAAAAATGTGTGTTGGGTGAATGGCTCAACCCTGCTTATATCTGCTTTGTAAGCAATAGAACACAATATGTTTCAAACTGTATTATGCTCTATGACCGTGAAAACAAAACCATTGTAATTGATGTGCTAGAAGATGGAGAAATTAGGGGAATTGAATTTTTGGCAAATCTCAGGCGGCTTATAAAAAATACCGATAGAGAAAAATGATGATTAACCTTTTCCCGAAAAGTGGATATCCCATATAAACGGGTACGCTTCCCATGAAGATAAGAAAAAGGAATAGGCCAGATGAGCCCAATAATATAATGGGTAATTATCAGCCTGAATGTCATGCCCGCAGCACTTCCAGATAGGGCCACAGGATTTCTTCAACCCAGTTGACTTATGCAAACTTCAGGTTCAAACCCAAACAAGCAGAGCGACTGCAAGAAAAACTCGAAGCCGCCGAGCAGCGCTTTCAGGAGCTGTACTGGAATGTGCGCGACGAGCTGGGCTACCTCGAACCGATGCGCCGCCAATTGGCTGAGGTCTTGCAAAAGCAAGCAGGCGCTTTGCCCAACGTCACGCTGTCGTCCAATCTTGTAGCCCAGGCAGAGAGCGATGCCCAGCAGTTCAAAGCCCACAAAGGGGACTTAGATGGCTATTGATACTAAAGCGCCGCGACCTCGTCAGCACTCAGCCCGGTGTACTTGCAAATACTCGCCACAGGCAGGCCATCGGCTTTCATCTGGCGGGCGGTATCACGTAGCCCTTCCAGCTTGCCTTCCAACCTCCCCTCAAGCTTACCCGAAGATTTCTGTGCTTGAATGAAGGGGATCTTTTCACTCAACTCTGGAGACTTCTCCAATAACTGCTCCACAACCCAAGCCACATTCTCTTTTTCACTTTCCAATACCTGAATCACAGCTTCGGCCTCCTGTTTGTGTAGCGCTGAAATTATTGTAAGGTATTCGTTCTGCAAATTACTACCCGCTAATTGCTTCAAACCCATACGCAGGGTTTCTCGCAACGCTTGTCCTGAACGCATAAAGGTTTTTAACTCAAAAAAATCTTCGGTATTTGGCAAATGGTTGTATTCCACCACTCCCAGACGATAAAACGTGGTCTCAGCCTGCCAAAACCCAGGCAGGCGTGATTCCAATTGAATCCCATAACTTTGCAAACGGCTCCGCAACGCTTTGTTCATCGCCGAAACAACCAGCCAACCGCTTACCTCTGTGGGCAACGACATGGGGTGTTGACGATGCGTCAGAGACACATAAGCAGACAGCGTTTCCAAATCATGAGCGCGAAAGGGATCGACAACAGACTTAAACTCCAGCACCGTATAAGGGCTCAAATGACACCACAGGGGATGCTTTTGCCATGCAGACTTGGCCTGAGAAGCTGCAATAATTAAAACGTCTGCTTCTAAGGGCAATTGACTGAACTGGGGTTTTTCTTCAACCACCAAATCATGGCGGGGCAAAGCGTGTGCCAGCCACTGACTAAAATAATGATCCCAATGAATCCGTGGTTTGCTCATTAAAAACCATTATAACATACAAAAGTATACAGATGACCGGTGTTTCCCGCAATGAAAGCTTCTTTACAAATGTTCAAGCCGCCAATCTGCGCTTTCAGGAGCTGTACTGGAATGTGCGCGACGAGCTGGGCTACCTCGAACCCCTGCGCCGCCAATTGGCAAGTGTCTTGCAAAAGCAAGCAGGCTCTTTGCCCAACGTCACGTTGTCGTCCAATCTGGTGGTCCAGGCAGAGGGCTATGCCCAGCAGTTCAAAGCCCAGAAAGGGGATTTGGATGGCCTCGAAGAGCTGAAGATTCTCTATTCAGAGCTGCAAACCTATCTCTGGGTGACGCAGTTGTTTATTGAGCAAGACA
>CAZRFI010000295.1:0-3935 GCA_964598905.1 uncultured Candidatus Sericytochromatia bacterium
TTGCCAGTCCAGCTGAGATGAGTCCCGAACGCCTCAATCAATTGTTGAAAGGCCCACAGCAATCCCTCAAAACTGTGGCCAAAGTCGTGATGCAATTACCCCAGTCCAGCCGCGACCGGATCGCAGCCAATCCAAAAGGGGCTGCATTTTTGGCAAGTTTGGAAAAAGCCGACAAAACACTCCCCAACAAAGCCGAAATTCAGGCCATCCAGGCCTATTTAGTCAAGCAGGGCGCCTCATTGCGCTATCCAGGCCACCCCACGGGCATCGATGGCCAATATGGAAGCAAAACATTTCAGGCTATCAGAACCTTTTTAGCCCAGAATTTGCAAAGCCCCACTCCTTCTGCGGCAGTGCCTTCGACTGTCTCTCCAGGCCCAGCTCAGGTAGCGACCCAATCCAGCAGCGAAACCAAACCCCAAACATCCCCAGCGGATGGCCCCTACCCCCGTTATGACCGCATGGTAGAAGATGGCTTGCTGGATATGACTGTGGCCCTGGGGTATGACGAAGGAGCGCCTGGTTATGCTCCTTCTCATCTCAGCGAAGAAATTCGCCTGACCTCAGAAATTCAAAGCCGGGGCTTTGTGCGCAATGACGCCAAAGCGCTGGAGTTGCTCAAAAAAGCGGGCAAAGAAGTCAACGGCAGCTACTCAGCTTTTTATCTCAAAGAGAATATTGCCAACGCAAATGGCCAACCCGTGCACAGCATTTTGCGGGTGATTACTGCTGGTGATGGCCAAGCCGGGGCACAAAAGCGCAAAACCGCGCTTGAAGGCATGAATCAAAGTGATGTCTTCATGTACGGTGGCCATGCCCGTTTTGGTACAGGCCCCGATTTTGACAGCAATCTCGCAGTCACCATCGATTGGGAAGGCGTTCCCAACCCCAAAGGGCAAGGCAAAGTAACCTATAGCGACGAAACAGCATTAAAAGAATTACTCTCTCCCAGTGGCAACGACAGCCACGCCCTCGATGCCCTCAAAGGGCTGCAAAAAATGGGAAAGGTCACCATTCAGGGTCAAAATGCGGGTAATTTGCGCATTGGCAGCGAAAACAAACACCCCTATGAATTTGGCTCCTACCTGATGAATGAAGCGCTCAAAGACACCTCCAGCCAATCTTTGACAGAAGAAATCTCAGGAGACCAATACCGACTCTGGTTGTTCAATGGCTGCCGTACCCAAGATTACCAAACCCCGATCCGCAGCATGGGCCACAAAAACAGCGCGCTCAATTCTGAAAATCTGGATCTGTTTATGACCAATCAGACCCTCTGGTGGGAAAACACAGCGGGCAGTCTCATGGCCTTTTTGGACGGTGTAAGTGCCTTCGAAAAAACGGCAGATCTCAGCGATCGACTGCAAAAAGCCAATCCAGAACAGAGCCAAAATGGAAAAACCCATCTGCGCCAAGGCTTCGACGACAATCCCTTACAGGCCCCTTTTCGGCCCGAATAAAATGCAAAGCCCGTGAATGACCTGAAAAAACGTCTTTGCTCAGGCCTGTTGGTGAGTTTCTTGTTTATCGGACCAGCACTGGCCCAAGTTCCTTCGCCAGCCCCAGCCAAAACGCAAAAAAATTCTCAGTTTCAATGGCAGTTTCATGCACTACCGCTGGCCAATTTGGTTTACCAATTGGACTGTTTGAGTGGTCAGGGCCATTGTTCGCTTGATGCCTATCGCCAATTGTGGCAGAGCCAAATGCAATGGAATGCCTCAGATCAGACCTACATCAAGCAATGGCAAACCCTCAAAGCGCGTTACCAGATGCAGTGGCTCTTTGAAGCAAGCCAAAGTCCGACATCTCACTTTCCGCTGCGCTTTGAAGGCCTTGATCTGACGCGAAAATTCCGTTTACCGGCCCTGGAAGCCCGCGATTTGCCGGATTATCAAAGCCGGGTGGCCTTGCTTCTGCATCCCAGGGATGCCGAACAAATCACGGCCCTTTTGACCCATTTTTATCCCCGCTTTGAAAGCTGGTGGCAGACCCAGGCCGCAGCCAAAACAGAAATGGCGGCAAAGGAATTTCTGCAATTAATCCAGACCCATCAATTGGCGGATCTGGCCGAAAATTCAGCCCAGTTTTATGCCAGTCAATTGCCTGCTGGAGGCGTCTTAAACTTTCATTTCTTTTTCAGGCCTGGTGGCCTGGGAAGCAGTGGCAGTCAAAATGGTGAACAAATTGAAAACCACAGCTTGATCGAAGTGATTCCTGAAAAACCGCTGCAAAACCAGGTGGCGGTTATTTTACACGAACTCAATCACTATTTTTACAGCCGCAGTGAAACCAGCAAACATGCAGCGCTGGTGGGGTGGTTTGCTGCCCGTTCAGAACCCTGGGCCATCCCCGCTTACAATTTGCTCAACGAAGTTGTGGCTACCAGTCTGGCCAATGGTCTGGTGATGCGCAAAGTGCTCAACCAGGCAAGTTACACCCGCTATTTTCAGACCCCTGGCAGCTTTTATTTTGATGCCTATATTGACCCCGTCGCCAAGGCGCTGATACCGCGTTTAGAGCTGGCCTTCAAGCAGAAAGAGACCCTTTACAGCCCAGCTTTTTTAAGCGATTATCTCAGCACTGTAAAAAGCGCGCTGGGAGACAAAGCCCTTACCCCAGAACTGTTTTTACGCACATCAGGGCTTGTAAGTGAGGGCCCTGAACTGCAGCCTGTGGTGAAGGCCTTTCAACAAGAGCTGCGGATTGGCACCAGTTGGGGCAGCCAAAATCTCAGCCAAGGCGACAAAACCTTCCAGAACTTTCAAGCCCTCAGTGGCGCCGTCTTTTTAAAACCCAGCCAAATCCAAGAACTTGAGAGCTGGACAAGCCTTTTGAATGGGGCTGAACTCAAAAAAATTCGCAGCCAAAGCCAATTTAAAAAGCCTTTTGTCTGGGGCCTGCAGCGCCAACCCAGCACCTGGCTCTTTTTCTTTGTAGCCGAAACCCCCGCCGAATTTCAAAATTTGCTGCAGCGGTTTAAGGCCCAAAAACAGGTTTTTGCTGGCCCCCTTTAAACAGAAACGCCTCTCGTTTAGAGCATTAAACCCGCAGAAAAGAGCAGGCTGTGGATCAGCAATAGGCGGTTGGTCTGCCCCAAAACAGGGTTTAAACGGGGATCGGCATCCAGGGAAAACACAGCTTGCAGGGGCTTTCGTGCTGCAAATAAGACCCCACAGGCCAGCAGCGAGGCGGGGTGTTTGACGGGGGTAAAGAGGTAGACCCACAAAGGAGCCAATGTGCCCAATACCAGGCACAAGAGATATTCAGCCCGCACAAATTTGACGCCAAAGCGCACAGCCAGCGTGCGTTTGCCAGCCAAGGCATCTGTTTGGTGATCACGCAAATTGTTCACAACTAAAATGGCTGTGGCCAAAAGTCCGGGAGCAAGCGAAGCCAGGACAGCCGCTTGGCTGATTGAATGGGTGTGCAGCCAATAGGTGCCCAAGGTCGCTCCAAAGCCAAAGAAAAGCAAGACAAAGAGGTCTCCAAGGCCTTTATAGCCCAAAGGAAAGGGCCCTCCAGTATACAAAATGCCACTGAGAACGGACAAAATACCCAAGATCAAAATCGGCAACCCGCCAATCCACGCCAAATAAGCACCGGGCAAAGCCACCAATCCAAACGTCAAGATAAAGGCATTGCGCACCTGTTGGGGGGTCATCCAACCTGCCTGGGTCGCTCGGGTTGGGCCAATGCGGGTCTCGGTATCCGCCCCATTGACAAAGTCGAAATAATCATTGGCAAAATTGGTGCCAACCTGAATCAAGAGGGCTCCCAAAAGGGCTGCAGCAAAGACACCAGGATGGGCTTGCCCCTGTGTCAGAGCCAAAGCCGATCCCACCCAAACAGGGGCCAAAGCTGCCCCCAAGGTACGGGGCCTTGCCGCCAAAATCCAGCGTTTTAACAAACCAGGCGTTGATTCAACCCTCGTCACG
>CAZRFI010000295.1:4035-6053 GCA_964598905.1 uncultured Candidatus Sericytochromatia bacterium
CTCCCATTTTACCTCAAGAATTGGATCTTCCTTTGCAGCGCATGGCCCAAGAATGGGGCTTACACACTGACTTACTCAGAGTAGCTGCAGAGATCATTGAAAAACAGACCTATTTTAGTGCCCGCGCTTGGTTGCGCCTCTTGCGTGAAAGCCAAGAAATTCCCGAGAACAATGCAATGATTTGGCGCATCAGCCACCAGAAAGCACTGTTGCTGTCATTAATCACCTTGCCGAGTGTCGGGGAATCAGAAAAAAATTTACTCACGACTTTGCTCAAGCAATTGGAAGTTCATCCTCAGATTTCTGCCGCCTAAAGCTTTTTTCTACATTGCTTGGTTCCGATCTAAAAACCCAACTCCTAACTCCCCCCTCTCTCAGCCTGTGCTAGAATAGAGAGCTTAGAAATGACGCTAGATGCGCCCTGGAAACACAGGAGAGACAAAATGCCGCAATTGAACTTGGCTTATGTGATGGATCCCATTCACAGCATCAATATCAAAAAAGATTCCACCTTCGCCCTGATGGAAACAGCCCAAAAGCGGGGCCACCAGAATTATTATCTGCTACCTGAAGGCCTGATATTTAAAGACCAACAGGTCTGGGGGCAGATGCAGGCGATCCAGGTGGCACGGGCAGAGGTGTTTTATCAGCTAGAAGCCCCGCAATGGCGACCACTTAAAACCATGGACGCCGTTTTCATGCGTAAAGACCCCCCCTTTGATATGGATTATATCTTTAATACCTATTTGCTCGAATTGGCAGCCCAAGAGACCCGTGTCTTAAACAACCCCGCCAGTTTGCGCAGCGTCAACGAAAAACTCTTTGCCTTGCACTTCCCCGATTTAATACCGCTGACTTTGGTCAGTTCGGATCGCGAAGTGATCCGCCAATTTGTTAGCGAGCAACAAAAAGCCGTTTTAAAGCCGATCGACGCCAAAGGAGGTGAAGGGGTTTTTATCCTCAAAGCAAACGATTCAAACCTCAATGCCCTGCTCGATTTGATGACCCGCGACGGTCAGCGCAAAATGGTGGTACAGCAGTATATTCCCGCCGCTACGGAAGGCGATAAACGGGTCTTAATGATTGATGGTGAAGTCTGTGGTTGGTTTCGCCGGGTCCCAGCCCAAGGAGAGCACCGCGCCAACCTCAATGCAGGTGGCCAGGCTGTGGCCTGTGAACTCACTGAGCGCGATCGCGAAATTTGCGGACGGGTTGGCCCCCTGTTAAAGGCTGCGGGATTGACTTTTGTTGGTCTGGATATCATTGGTGATTATTTAATTGAAGTTAACGTCACCAGTCCCACAGGCATACAAGAAGCCCTCAAGCTCACAGGTGTAAATGCGGCTGAACGTCTGATCGAACTCCTGGAGCAAGCATGAACACCGCATTGGAAATCACCCAGGGCAAAATCCTGGTCTATTATATTTTTGACCTCGCAGATTCGGTTGAGATGGAGATTCTTCGCCAAAAATGGACGGGTCGCTCTACGGCCATTAAACTGGTTTCTCGGCGCTCCTCCCCCTCCTATCTGCAGTTTGATACCGAACCACTGCTATTGCCCATGGGTCAGCAAAAATTGCAATTGACCCCTGACCGTTGGCTTGATGCCGAAGTGCGGGCCAAGGTCTTTGAATTTGGGGTGGTCTCCATCGCCTGGGAATTGCCTTTCCCCGATGATTGGGACAGTGCCGTCGAAGACGCCCAACTGTATATCGACAACCAGATGATCGCCGACGAATCTGAAAAACTGCTCGAAGATTTGATGGCTGCCCTGCAACCAGCTTTGGTCAAGCCCTATGCCGAGCATATGCGTGAAGACTACACCATTTTTTATGTCTATGGCTTTAAAGACTCCAATATGGTCAGCTCAGACGCCATTCTCAAAGAGTTGGGTGCGGATATCGCTGGCATGGTACGGGGTGAAACCAAAACCCTGGCAGAATCCGAAAGGCAGAGCATACTCGACCACAAAATCACCTATTTCGAAGACGATTTGGTGGTCGTGGCCTGGAACAGCT
>CAZRFI010000296.1:0-6053 GCA_964598905.1 uncultured Candidatus Sericytochromatia bacterium
CGCAGTTACAAACCCTATACCTTTTACCTCAAAGATTTCCGCTTTGACCGCTATCCCGGCACGGAGATCCCCAAAAATTTTGAAAGCACCGTTCGGATTGTCGATAGCGAACACAAGGTCGACCGCGAAGTGAAGATCTGGATGAACCACCCCTTGCGCTACCGGGGAGATACCTTTTACCAGGCCTCTTACAAACCCGATGAGTCGGGAACCGTCTTGCAAGTGGTCAAAAACCCCAGTTGGCTGATTCCCTATATCTCCTGTATTTTGGTCACCCTCGGCCTGATCTTGCAATTTGGTTTTTCACTTTCCCGTTCGCTCAAACGCCGCGCCAAAAGGAGTGCCACATGAAAGCCCTGGAAAAATACCTGCCGCTCTTGCTTGCATTGATCTGTCTTTTGGCTTTTGGGCGCAGCATGGTCGAAAAACCCTATGCCAAACAGGCCTTTGATTTAAATGCCTTTAGCCAATTGCCCGTTTTGCACAAAGGCCGGGTTCAGCCGCTGGACTCTTTTGCCCGCAACAACCTGCTCTTTATTTCGGATAAACAGATTTACAGCGATGGAGAGGGCAAAAAGCAACCTGCTGTTCAGTGGTTGGCAGAGCTCATGAGTGGCCGCCCAGAATCGCGCCAACACAAAGTCTTTCGCATTGAACATGACGATGTGCTCTCTTTGATGGGGCTCAAACCCCGCGAAGGGCTGCGCTATTCACTGGATGAGCTTGCGCCCAAGTACCCTGCCCTGATTCAACAGGTGCAAATGGCCTTTCAAAAACCCGATGCCAGCCGCGATTTGGTTGATGCCAAAACCATTGAGCTTTACGAACAGCTCGAGGTCTTTCGCCAGATCATGGCCTTTGAAGTGCCCTTGGTTTTGCCCGCTTTAAAAGCCGAGGGCAATGATTGGTTGCCCTTGGGCGGTGAAAAAAGCGACCTCAACCGCAGCAATTATGCCAATGCCTGGTACAAAAGCCTCAAGGCCTACCAAAACAACGATATTGCCCTGTTTAATGCCACAACGGCTGAATACCTTCAAGGCCTCAAAAGCTCACACCCCACGCTTTTCCCCAAATTACAAATTGAGCAGCGCTTCAATTTGAGCATGCCCTTTTACCAGGCCATGGTCCTGTTTGTCCTGGCATTTTTGCTCAGTGTCTTTGGCTGGATGTTTTGGGGCCAGGCCCTGAATCGGTCGGCTTTTGGCTTGGTCGTGATCGGTCTCGTGATCTTTACGGGGGCGCTGCTGACGCGCATGTATTTGCAGGGCCGCCCACCTGTCACCAATTTATACTCATCGGCCATTTTTGTTGGTTGGGTTGCTGTGCTCATGGGGCTGGGGGTGGAGTGGTTCATGAAAAATGGCTTCGGCACAATCATGGCTGCAATCACAGGCTTTTGTGCGCTTTTGGTGGCACACAATCTCGGCAGTGGGGGCGATACCCTCGAAATGATGCGGGCGGTACTCGACACCAATTTCTGGTTGGCCACCCATGTCACCACCGTGACGATGGGCTATTCTGCCAGCTTTTTGGCAGGGTTCATGGGCCTGATCGTGATCATCATGGGTGTTTTGACCCGCAAATTGGACAAAGCGCTCTACACAAAAATCTCGGCGATGATCTACGGCACAGTGGCCTTTGCCACCTTGTTTAGTTTTGTCGGCACCGTGCTGGGCGGTATTTGGGCTGATCAGAGTTGGGGACGCTTTTGGGGCTGGGATCCAAAAGAAAACGGCGCAGTCATGATCGTGCTCTGGAATGCGATCATCTTACACGCCCGCTGGGGCGGCTTGGCCAAAAAACGCGGGATTGCGCTTTTGGCGATTGGGGGCAATATTGTCACGGCCTGGTCCTGGTTTGGTGTGAATATGCTGGGTGTGGGCTTGCACTCTTATGGCTTTACAGATAAAGCCTTTGTGGGCTTGGCGGGATTTGTGGGGCTGAATCTGCTCGTGATCTGGTTGGGCACCATTCCCGAAGAACATTGGCGCAGTTTTAAAGGCCCACAAGCCAATCTCAAAGAATCCCCGACAACGGGACTTGGAAAATAATCACCCGACAATCTCGCTGAACCTCAAAGCCCCCGCTCAGGCGGGGGCTTTGCTTTTGAGCTTGATTTTGTGCCAGGGCTTAGCCGTCAGTTCTAGCGCATCAATCCAGGTTTAAGGGGCGGCGTCGCGTACAGCCTGGGCCAATATTAGTATTTCAGGTTTTTGCTTAAATTCGTCCATCAGACGCGTTTTTTCCTGATTATAGCGATCGAGGCCCTCTTGATTGCTTCTCTCCATCTCTTGGTATTCTTGCAATTTTACCGGATTGGCATTTTGGGGATCAGTGTACCAGCGAATATTCATCTTGGCTTTTTCCAGATCCCGATACAAGACATCGACATTGATGCCTGATTCCATTAACTGATTCTCAACGACCTTTTCCTGGGTTTTGAGTGCTTTATCATATTTACCCAGCTCAGTTCGGTATTTGTCCATTTGGCCTTCATCGACAGGGCCCATAACTTTCTGAAGCACACTTGAAACATGGCCGAAATCGGGCCGTGTATCGGGATTGACGGAGAGCAGATCTTGAAAGAGTTGGCGCAATTCAGAATTTTGAACCTTGGACAGATCCAATTGAAAATCGCCTTTGCCATATTTGTCGATATTGTTTTGAATTTCTCTCAGACTGATGCCCGTCTCTTGGGTTTGAAATGGATTTTCACCAAAGAGCGAGCGGTACAACATCACCCCGTAGGCAAATTGGTCAGACTTGTGATTGGACACTTGCCCTTGACCTGAAAGTTCTGGTGACATAAAGCCCGGTGTGCCTTTGATCTCGGTAAAGCCCGCTTGGGTAATGTGGGCTTCGCCGAAGTCGGCAATCTTGAGTTTGCCGTCTTCGCCCCGGAAAAAATTCTCGACTTTGATATCGTTGTGAATCATGCCAGATTTTTGCAATTCCTCGAGAATTTGAGCAGACTCCAAGCCCAAATGCAATTGCAGTTTTTCGGCTTGTTTGGGCGTGATCAAGCCATCATTTTGGGCCCGGCTGAGTGATTGGATATTATCGCCATATTCACCTTTGGGGGCCAATTCGGTCAGCAAATACAGGGCGTCTGTGGTCTTGTCATACAATAAGCCATTTAAGGCCAGCGATTTATCCCCCATCAACTGATTGGCTTTAATTTGGATCTCAATTTCATTTTCACAGCCCTCTTTGCGGTAAATTGCTTTCATGACATATTTTTTGCCGGTTTCTTTGTTTTCCATCAGCAAAACATCACCACATTGGCCACGGCCCACAACACCGATTTTTTCATATTCTTTGCCTTCAAAGACCATTTTGCTGTACTGCCCCATTTCGTCCATATCTGTGATTTTTCCGGGCAAGCCAGACTCAAGGCCCTGAAGGACTGCCTGGTAAATTTCGGGACGGGTTTCGCCTAAGACTTGCTTGATCCCCTCTATACGCTGGGCTTCTGTCTTATAGGTAAACTGGCGGGTAAGTTCACTCAAAGGCCCATGGCTGGACATGCTCTGCATGCTGGAAGATTTCAACTCGTCCAAGGCCTTGGCAATTTGGCCTTTGGGATGACCTTCGGGTTGATTGACAAATCCTGCTTTAATCCCTTCAACCGTTTTGTCGATCCAGGCCCGTTTTTTCGGGGAGAGATTGGCCATTTCTTTTTCGTTATAGCCCATGATTTTTTGCAGGGAGTCGGTTACGATCTGTTTGAGTTCGAAATCCGATTTATTTTTGAGCAAAAAAGAGACATCGTTGCTAGAACCAATATTTTGCATCAAGTTAAAGGCTTCATTCAGACTGTTGTCCAGGGCCCTGTCTATTTTTGTTGTTTTGCCAAAACCTGAATCAGCCTCTCTCACCCCTTCGAGGGATTGCTTGAGATTATTGGCAAGAAACAAAGAGATGTCTTTACTTTTGCTCACTTCTTTGATGGTATTGCTCACTTTGTGATTTGATTCCATCACATTGGTGGTCAAAAGATCCGTGAATTTGGGCGGCACGGTTGGCGGGGGTGTGCCCAATTGTGAGGGGCGGACGTCAACCTGTTGAATTTCATCGGTCAATCTCTGCATGCTCTCAGGAGGCGTTTGCTGAATTTGTTGACCCAGTTTCTCTTGTGTGGGCAGCGGTGGGATGGATGGGGTTGAATTTAAGCTGCTGCGATCAAAGACCTGAGAGGGAGATTTTGTCAGCGTGGGCGTAGGCGTGATTTCTTGCTGGGTGCTGGGTAAAACGGGCAACGAAGTGGTGCGTTGGAGGGGATTGGAGGGACCGATACCAAAAGAAGACATAATCTGAATACCTCATTTAATATGTTTACATTGTTTACTTTATATGATCTTGCAAACTTTAGCAAGTTTTGTATAAAAAAAAAGTTTTAAACACTTTCTCTTGTTATAATTCAAACGAGGAAATTGCAGTAATTATATGGATCTCAAAGCACTCTTACACACCCATGATCAGGTTTCACGCAAACGCAAAGAACAAGGCACAATGTCTTGTGAGCAGGGTTACGAGCTTTTAATTCAGGCAGAAAAAACTGGGTTTAAAGACAAAGCTATCTTAAAACAGGCCTCAGATGCTTTTATTTTGGCGATTCGTCAAGAGCGCACCCATCCAGAAGCATATATTGGCTTGGGCTATTTGCTTTTGCTTTTGTCAGATTTCCAGGCTGCCGAAACCCAATTTAAATCAGCCCTTCGCTTTGCGCCTGACAATCAGGATGCCAAATCCCTGCTGGAGTTTAGCCAACACAAACGCTTGGGTCTGCCACTGAAATCCGCTCAGCCCGAAACCGAAGAATCCGAACAATTGTTTGTTCATTTTGTGGAACGGATTCAGACGGCAATCCGAAAAGCCAAGGCCTCTCAGCTCAAACAGCCTCTGCTGGACATGGCGCAGTTGCAAGTGTTGGTCAAAGAGCACGGCGAATCCCAGTGGCGTTACCAACAATTGGAGCAAGAATTGGCTGAATTGGATCTGGCTTTGCCTGCCGATTCGCTCAAGGGGTTATTAAACAGCTTTGCCGATCTGTTGCGCCATCAGACGAAAATGATCCAGACTTCCATGACCTTTCAGAAATTGGAGCAGGCTTTGGTCGCTCAAATGGCACGGGTACGGGATGGCATCGTCAATTTACCCCAATTGCGCAGCAAAGAGGACATCCAGGCCTATGAGCAGAATACCCTTGAAGATCTGCTGGACCACTGTGATAAATTGGCAGATCAACTGGATTCTATTTCCGAACAGGGCCACGATATCCGCTCGCTCGAAAGACAATACGAGACCTTGGTGCAGATGATTGAAAACCTGCAGGAGCAGATCGACGGTCAGATCGAACAGGGTTTTTAGGACCGGGCCAGCCCATTTATTAACATTTCCAGGGTGGACGCCAGTAAATCCTCAGGGTTATCTGCCCCCAAATTATCCCATTTTAATTGTTTGTTGACCAACAACGAGGTAAAACCATGGATTTGCCCCCAAAAAGTCAAAGCGATCAGTTCCGCAGGGGCATTTCGGAGTTGCTTGGCTTTGATGGCAGCAGTAATTGTTTCAACAAAATACAAAAAGGTATCTTCAGTGGCCTGAGATAAATGGGGATAGAGGGCTTTATCTTCTATCGCAGAACCAAACATCAAGGCAAAATAATCGGGGAATTCAAGCCCAAACTGACAATAAACCCTGGCTTGGGCCTTGAGTTTTTCCAAAGGTTTGCTTACGGGCAGGGCAGCCAAGCGCAGAGACATTTTTTCAAAGCCCCTCGCGGCAACAGCGGCAATCATCTCCTGTTTGTCGGCAAAGTGGCGATAAGGAGCCGCGGGGCTCACACCCACGGCTTGGGCGATGGCCCGCAAACTCAGACCCTGCACCCCCTTTTGAGTCACACATTCCAAAGTGGCTTTGAGCAGGGCTTCGTACAAATCTCCATGATGATAGGGTTTGTCTGCCACTGCTTTTTTTAAACGCAGGGAGCGGGGCTTGGGTATTTCGGTTCCAGACACAATCGGTGCCAACGCTGAAAATTGGGCCAATTG
>CAZRFI010000297.1:0-2045 GCA_964598905.1 uncultured Candidatus Sericytochromatia bacterium
ACCTGATCCATGGTGATCTGTTTGCGCCCCGTGCCGATTAAATCGCTGATCGGCTGCATTTCTAAATTGAGATAGGTCTGAGACATATCTTTGAGTCCATGGCGGCTGTCTGGCACCAGGGCATAGTCCATGACCATGGTGTCGTCGCTCAGGCCATTGACCTGAATGCCGTATTGGCTGAGCACATTTAAGTCAAATTTGGCGTTGTGGGCCACTTTTTTGCAATTCGGATTTTCAAAGACGGGTTTGAGCAGGGCCAAGGTCTCCGGCAGGGGCAAAGGGGGAGGATTGTCGAGGGTCAGGGCATGGCCAACGGCCAGATACCAGGCTTTGCCGTTTTCCAAAGCCGGTTGGCCCAGGGCAAATGAGAGCCCCACCAATTGGGTATTTAAGCTGTCGAGCCCCGTGGTCTCGGTGTCAAAGGCAAAGAGCTCCGTCTGCAATAATTGCGCCAGTTCAGCCACTTCCTCAAGGGTGGTGGGGATCAGCACCTCGGGTTCAAGCCGGGCCTGTGGGGTGGGAGCGCTTTCAACCAGGCCTTCGAGCACCTGATCGGATTCTTTGAAAAATTTAAAAATCTCAGGCAATTCGCGCAGCACAGAGTTAAATTCCAACTCTTGTAGCAGGGGCAACAAGCTGGCCTGATCGGGCTGGGCCAATTCGCAGGCTTGGGTATCGAAAAGCACAGGCGCTGCCGTGTCGATCTGGGCCAATTTCTGGCTCATATGGGCGATTTCGCGGCCCTCTTTGAGTTTTGCTCGCCATTTTGTATCTACTTCTTCCAAGCGGCTGTAGATGTGCTCCAGAGAGCCAAAGGTCTCCAATAATTTGAGCGCGGATTTTTCGCCAATGCCGCGCACGCCGGGAATATTGTCGGAGGTATCTCCGGCCAGAGCCTTGTAGTCCACAACCTGATCGGGCCGGTAGCCATAGTCTTTGAAGACCCGCTCAGCGGTATACTCGCGAAATTCACCCGGATTTTTATCGGGCAGCAAAACTTGAATCTGATCGTTGACCAATTGAAAGAGATCGCGGTCGCCGGTCACGATCCGCACCTGATAGCCTTGGGCCGCTGCTTGCAGTGCCAGCGTGCCAATCATATCGTCGGCTTCGTAGCCACCCTGGGCAAAAACCGGAATGCCGAGTGCTGAGACGACCTTTTCGATATAGGGAAATTGTTGGATCAGATCGTCGGGGGGCGGCTGGCGGTGCACTTTATAATCTGCAAATTGTTCGTGGCGGTGGGTTGGATCTGGCCGGTCAAAACAGGCGGCCACCAAATGGGGGCGGTAGGAGCGAATCAGTTCAAATAAAATGCGTGTAAAGCCAAAAACCGCGCCCGTGGGCAGGCCTGAGCGGGTCTGAAAGCGACGGCCTTGTTTCATCATGCCAAAATAGGCCCGGTAGCTAATGGCGTGGCCATCCAAAAGAAAAAAGAGTGGGGAAGTTGTCATTCAAGCGGCGGGAAGTTCAGATCCAAGGGGATTCCCGCATTCCTTTCAAAGGGTCTGCATCTTGTTCTTTGTAACAAACATACGCCAGTATACTCAAAAGCAGGCCCTGAGACAAGTTTTGTCGACTCAGATGGGGAGATATCACAGACGAAAGAAATCCCATTGACTTACACTGGCTTAATAGAAGTTTAAGCCTTCAATATTTACAAAATCCCCCCAAAATAGTTACGATGTGAAGGGGACTTAACTGGCCTTAGATGGAGACAAACGATGCCTGAACAGATCTTTTTAAGCACTTTCTCTCTGCCCCAGGTTGGGTTTATGAAGCCTTTTAAGGTACACTGGAAGTCAGAACAATCTTTGGGCGTATTACGACGAGCTGCAGGCGTGATTAAAAGATGATGATGGAAGGTTTTCCTGGAATGCCACAGTCGGTTGAACCGGCTGTCGTCGACAAGTTTTTGGCTGAATTCAGTCAAAAATGTGTCGAGTTTGGCTACTATTGTGATCAATACATGCGCAACGAGATCAACATTGGCGACATCACCCGTCACCTGAGTGAAGCCACCGCTGATGCTGAGATGCTCTTTG
>CAZRFI010000297.1:2145-6012 GCA_964598905.1 uncultured Candidatus Sericytochromatia bacterium
ACCCAGTGCTTTACCCAGTGCCTTGCCCAGTACCCAGCCAGGCCTGATCACCGCTGAAATCCGCCCAACCATAGAGAGCAATGATGCGGTTTTGGCCGAAATGGATCGGCTCAAACTCAGCAATGAAATCACCGACGCCATTGTACGTGAGTCATTTCCGGTCCAAATTACCGCCACGGGAACCCCAGCCGCGATTCAAAAATTACAAAAATTGGCGGCAGGCAGTTCCAGCGAAACCGTGCTATCGTTTGAGACCCTCTCTACCCGCAGCAGCCGCATCACTTCGAGCCAGACCCAGGCCGTGAGTGACGAAGAGGCCTGGCAAACGCTCTGGCGGCAACATATCGGTTCTGATGCCGACCGGCCGATGATCAATTTTGAAATTGAAACGGTACTGGCGGTTTTTTCAGGCCAAAAGCGCAGCGGGGGCCACTCGGTTAAAATTACCCAGGTCAAAAAATCTGGAAATGAGTTGGTGGTTACTTACCAAGAGACCGCACCGTCTTCGGGCAATTTGGTCAGCCAAAATCTGACCTCCCCTTCCCATTTGGTGAAGGTACGCAGCAGCAAACTCAATGGCGACTTTGGCTCTGTGCGTTTTGAAAAAAAACCATAAATAATCCCAATTTCTAAGCAAGCTATTAAAAATTTAATCTATACACTATTTATCCTTAATCAAAAATTAATGAATGAAAGTGAACCCATGAAAAAAGTTTTTGCCGGTATTTCCTTGCTCGCCCTGCTCGCAGCTTGCCAACAAACACAACAGCCCCTCTCACTTGTCAACACCCAAAGCGCAGCCCGCGTCCAGGCCCAATCCCGTCAAAGCCTTCATCATCCCGATTTTGTCCGCAAAATGCAAAATCCGGCTCAGTACCGCTTTCAATTTGAAATCGCCAGTACAAGTATGTGTGGCAAAGATGATCTGCAACACGTGAATGATTACAAAGGCGACCTCGGCCCTTCTGTGGAGTTTGTAAAGAAATTCCAACCTGCTGTCGGTGCGCTGGCGATGGGTAAACCCGACGCCACTTCGCGCAAATTTTGCACAGGCACCCTGATCAGCGAAGACCTCTTTCTGACCGCTGGGCACTGTGTTGATGGCGCAATTACAGAAAAATTTGTGGCATTCAACTATGAAAAAGCAGCGGGTTCTGCTGACTTGCTTGAGCAAGAGCATGTCAAAATTGAAGCGATTGTCGAAGACAGTCTCAATGGCTTGGATTTCGCGGTGCTCAAACTCGTCGGCAAACCCGGTCTGAAATACGGCTTTAGCCCCATTCGCGTAGCTCTGCCCGCCAACAACGATCCGCTGATTATCATTCAGCATCCCAAAGGCAAAGTCAAAATGGTGGAAGCAGGCCCCAAAGTCGGTGAGTCTGGCACCTATATGGACTATGCCGATCTCGACACCGAACCCGGTAGCTCGGGCTCAGGTGTCTTAAACGCCGATGGTTCATTGGTCGGTGTACATACCAATGGGGGCTGTTATTCCGGTGGTGGTGCCAATCGCGGCGTCAAAATGACCGAAATTGCCAAATATTCCAAAGTGGTTCAGACCTTGGCCCAAGCGGCAGCTCGCCGCACGGTCGCCCGCCGCTAAACCCTTTCACTTTCAATACGGCTCGCTTGTCATATAGCGGGCCGTTTTTTTTGTTTGCATTTCTTTTTTACGATTCTTATCAAAACTTCATTAAGTTATGTTAACTTTGGGTCAAATCAGGGCGGGTTCTTCGTACATTGGCAGATAAACCAGTACAGCAAATACGAGCCAAACTATCATAAATATTGGCTTTGACCTGTTTTTTATGATTTGCTGTACAGGAGATAGAGAGAGATGAAGCGTGAAAATTTTAAGGGTGATTCCACTTTCCAGGCGTTTGACTATTCCGAATTGGAGGCCCGTGCTGTCAGCCTGATGCAGCTATTGGCGGCCCAGCCACTCAGTTTGAAGCTCAAACCCGAAACCCGTGAAGGTGTAGAGCGCTTGGCCAATGCCTATCGCAAGGCCCAAAAGACCTTGGCCTTTCAACTCTCTGCAGATTTCTTTGCTGCCGTTTTGGACCGCAGCAAACTGCAAAGGGCTTACGCCCAGATTCTGGCCCAGCCGATCATCCGCCACTCTGAATTTCAACTGGTGCTGGACTGTCTCAAGGAACTCTGTGCCGCTCCCGCAGCTCCCGCAGAGCCCCTTGCCAAATCTCTTGCCAAATCTCTTCCCCTGGAAGAGGCGCTGCAGCTCCTGCTCCTAAAACTCACCCAGAGCGATAAAAATGCGATCTATTACAACCGCATTGACAGCTGTACGGGCAAACTACGACCCACCACTTTTCCGCTGAGCGAAGCCCTGATCGACCATTTTTTGGCCCCTTTTGCGGAAAGCGGTGAAAAAGCCAAAAAGGTGCTGATCTTTCAAAAAGGGCTGGTGATGGCAAATCCCGCCTTGCTTCTGGCTTGGGAATACCGGGCCCGCAAACAGACATACGAACAGGAAAAAGCCCGCTGGGAGGCCAGCCAAGCCGCCAAACAGATCCACTCGAGTTCCTCCATGGGGCCTCAAGCCAAGGCCATCGGGGCCACTGAGCCCCGGCTGATCTCCACAGAATTAGAAAAAGTGTTGGCTGCGCTGGATGGCGATGAGCGTTTAGCCCTCACAGAGGGGCTCAAACCCGACAATTTTGGTCAGCTTCTGAATGCAGCCCATCTGCCGGGAGAGGATTTTGGCCAAACCTTTAAACGTCTCTCTTGCCAAGGGCTTTCCCAGGCCAAAGCCAGTCTGTTGGCGGCCCGCATGTCCGTTCGACTCAAACGCCTGCTGGCCATGACAGGCGATTGGGACGAGGACTATTGGCGCGATTTCCAATCGCTGATGCAAACCCTGGGGCTGTGGGAAGGCCAAGTCTGGCTGAACAAATGGCGGGCAGATAAATTGGGCAAACAGACCCTTGAAAAATCGGGCAAAGACTATCTGCTTGCTCCGTCAACGGATTCCTTGGTAGATCCCTTGGCCGTCCAACTCAAACAGGCCGAAACCATGCGCGACAAACAGCGGGGCAAACACATGCTCGCTCCTGCGGAGTTGTCAAACTGGATCAAGCCCGCTGCGCGAAATATCCCCCCGGAACAGCGCAAAGTACTGGCTGTGTTGGCGCGCAGCGACCGGCTCGAAGAACTACTCGGCTTGGCCTTGCCGCCAGAAGTGCTCATGCGCACTTCTCCGGAGCTGCAAACCCGTTTGTATCAGGTTTTTGGGCTCTTGGCTGACACAGATATGGACACCATTAAGGCCCAGTTTTTGACTGACCTGCCCCCTGAGACAAGTGATGCCGCCAAATCCCTGATTGCCTCTGTCGAGCGCAGCTTTCACCGCCTGAGCAGCCTCTTCCGTCAGGATTTTAGAATGACGTTTCCGCTGGCCTTAAAAATGCTGCGTGAGCAAGAAGAAATGGCAAAAGAACGTCAAAAAATGAATCAGCCGCACTACCTCAATAGCTCCGCTGCCAAATACCAACGCTACCAGCAGGGGATCGGATAAGCAGACTGCCCAAACAAGCTAAAATAAAGTAAAATGCAATCGAATCTCGCTTGCAAAAAGCAGACTTTGTTTAAATGCCTTGTTTAAAGGGGGCCTCAAATTGAGTGGTAAACGCAATGACGTCTCTGGAACGTCCTTCTCCGCAATGGATCTTTGCCCCAGAAGTGCGGGCTCAGGAAACCCGTCTTTTTGACAGGTCGCCTCTCTATCTCGGACCCGCCTGGCACCACTCTGAGGGTTTTTTAAGGGTTCCTCCCTGGGCCCACGATCTGTATTTGGCCTGTGCGCCAGATAAAAACCAGCTCGGCAGTCAAACCCAAGCCCAGCTGCGC
>CAZRFI010000298.1:0-6000 GCA_964598905.1 uncultured Candidatus Sericytochromatia bacterium
GACCCAGATTTAAATCATTTGAGACAGGCCCGCAAGCGGGACTTTGCCCGGATACTCAACCTAGGAGAAGAAGTATGAAATTCAGATCTATCTTGACCCTCAGCTTGACTGCATTGACGTTGGCTGTGGTGGGCTGTCAGCAGGCACCTCCTTTGGCCAATGCCCCTGGCACGGGCAGTGTGCAATTGGGCTCTAACTCTATCACCCCTCCGCCCAAAGGGCCGCTGCCAACGCGTGCAAGAGACGCCTTCTTGCAACCCGTGGCTGAAAACGCCGCAGCGATCGGCGTGGGTGTGCCCCTGCCTGCGGGTAAAAATGCCATTTTGCCGCCAAATGCACCTCAGCCCATGCCCGCCTCGGGGCAAGCAAGTGGTGGTGGTTCTGCAACAGGTGCTAATGACAGTGCGCTCACCGCTCCCGTGCTCACAACGCAGCCCGTAGAACCGACTCCCACACCCGTTAGCACGCCCACGTCTGAACCCTCAATTCAGCCCTCAGCCGAGCCAGAGAAAAAGATCACAGATTATTTCTACTTTTCTTATGATGACTCTGCCAGTACCGCTGGGGTGGAATTGACGAAATATGCGCTCAAGCAGGGTTTCGCTCCCACTGTCGGTTGGGCCCGGCCTTGGGAGTTTTTGAATTATGAGTCGTTTGTGAAACAGGGCCAAGAATCCACGGGGCTGTTTAAGGTCTCGATGGGTCTCTGGCAACATGGCAGTGCCGAAGGCCAAGAAACAGGCAATACCTATGATTTGGGTATCCATGTCTCGGCCCCCGACCTGGATGTTCAGCAGCGCCAGAACTTGGCATTGACCTTGGTTGTGGACGTTTCGGGCTCGATGAACGAACAGACCCCGGTGGTGACAGATGATGGCCGCGCCCCCAGCTTGCTGGATGTAGCCAAATCCGGTCTGGAGAGCCTGGCAGGCAGTCTCAAACCCGGTGACGTGATCAATCTGGTCACCTTTTCGACTTCTGCTGTGGTGGCCCTTGAAAACTTTACTTATGAAGGCGATGCCAGCAAATACCTGAGTGTGGTGCGCAGCTTGCAAACCCAGGGCGGCACCAATTTAGATGCAGGTATTCGCACCGCTTATGCCTTGGCACAAAAGTCCTATCAGCCGGGCAAAATCAACCGGGTCTTGATGTTGACCGATGCCTTTGCCAATATTGGTCAAGTGGACTCCTCTGTGATTGCCCAAAACACCCGTATCAATAATGCTGAAGGCATTTATTTCTCGGGGCTGGGTTTTGGTCAGAACTTTAATGAGACCTTTCTCAATCAATTGACCGAAGCCGGTCGTGGGGCTTATTTTTCTGTGATTACGCGCAACGATGCTGAGCGGGCTTTTAAAGAGCGCTTTATGGCCCTGATGACCGTGGCCGCCCGCGATGTGCAGTTCCGTCTGGACTATCCGATTGCACTGAAACACGCCATGTCAGCGGCGGAGCAATCGTCCAAGGTACAAAGCGAGGTACAGCCCACCAATTTCTCTTACAATACCTCGCAGTATTTCTGGGAGCGGTTTCAGGCCGGAGACGATGCCTCTTTGCTGGATCAGAGTCTGACGCTGACAATCATGTACAAAGATCCTCAGACCGGCGAGGCCAAAGAAGAGGTGTTTAAACGTACACTCAAAGAGATCTTGGGCAAAGATGTGAATAATATCAAAGACGCCCGCATGATCACGCTCTTGACCAGTTTGATCAAAAAAGAACTGACACCGGAAGCTGCCAAACAGGAACTCAACAAAGACCTGGGTGACTATGCCAGTGCCCTTTCGAGTGAGTACCGCAAATTGATTGACAGCTTTTTCAAACTCTCGGGCAACCCCTGATTCTGATTGCTTTTAGCTGCTGATGATTGGGCGGGGCCACTACTGGCCCCGCTTTTTAACGCCTGATTCTAGCGGTTAAAATTGCGCAGCAAATGTTGCATCGCAAGCATTTCGTTGCCTTGCTGGACAAATTGTTGCAGAGCGGGAAAGTGTTGCAGGGCCTGTAACATGTCCATCGAAAGCAATTCACCTTGATCGGTAAAGCTGGCGATAATACCTGGAATCACTTCGCGTTTGTTCATTTGCACCTCACCGGGTTTGGGGGTGCGGAATTCGGTGGTGAGCGTATTGGCCACCGCATCAAAACTCAGTCGGGGTTGGTAGTCTTCGCTGCGGGTGCTGGGGCTGTCTTCTTGGCTGAGTTTGATCGTGCCTTCGATGGCTAAAAGCACCTCTTTGGGGATGTCTTGGGCATTTTTGATCACCTCTTGAACCAACTCGCCAATAAAGTTCTTGAGTTCAGGCTGGTGGCGCGACGCTTCGCGGATTTCAATCCGTTCGAGATTGTTGCGTTCGTCCCAATCCATCCAGACTCCAGGCATGACCTCTTTGCGGTTGCGCTGAATTTTGCCTGTGGGTTTTTTGCGCGCAGGCTGAAACTGAATACCGAGCTGATCGGTGCGGGAGTCATAGAAAAACTTCATGCGGCGCAAAACCTCGCGTCTTGGCGATACGTGCCAGAGATAAAAACAGACATGTTTATTTTACCAGCTTTTGAAACTCAGGCAGTTTGCGCAAATAGACCAGGGCTGCTTCTGTGCGTGCAGCCCGCTTGAGGTCGGGATTGTGTTGAATGGCCAGAGACAGTGCTGCTAAGGCTTTGGCTGCGTCTTTTTTCTGAGCGTAGAGACTGGCCAAGAGATAATGGGTGGAGGCGTCTTCGGGGGTTAAACTGACCACCGCTTGAAAGTCGAGAATGGCCGCATCGAGCTGATTGAGCCAATAGTGGCAATCTCCTCGGTAATAGAGGGCGTCGGCGTCTTTGCCATTGTCTTTGATCACCTGACTAAAGTCGAGAATGGCGTTGGGGAAGTCTTTTTTGTTGTAATAGGTCAGTCCCCGGTTGAAGTAGGCGTTGATATACGTCGGATCGATCGCCAGGGCACGGTTGAAGTCGTTGAGCGCTTTTTCGTAGTCTTTGCGCACATCGTTATAGAGATAGCCGCGATTGTGGTAGGCCTCGACATAATTGGGATTGCGCTCAATCGCTTGGCTGTAGTACTGCAGGGACTTTTCGTAATTTTTGCGGTAGGCATAAATCAGGCCCAGATTATAATAGGCGACGGCGTAATTGGGGGCCAATTTGATCGCTTTTTCGAAGTCCTGCAGGGCTTTGTCGTATTCTTTGAGATCCAAATAGCTGATGCCCCGGTTATTATACGCATCGAGGTAGTCTGCCTGGAGCTGCAGGGTTTTGCTGTAGTCTGCCACGGCTGCTTCGTGTTGCCCCAAGCGGTCGTGGGCCAAGCCGCGATTGTACCAGGCCCGTGCGTAGAGCGGATTGAGCTGGATGGCTTGGCTAAAATCGGTCACTGCTTTGTCGTATTGCTTCAATAAATCATTGTAGACAAAACCACGATTATTGTAGGCATCCACCAGCAAAGGCTTGGCCTGCAAATCAATCACCTTCGAAAAATCGGCCAGGGCCCGTTCCGGGGCTTTGAGCAATAAATAGGCATTGCCCCGCTCATAAAAGGCCTCAGCATATGAAGGATAGACCCGCAGGGCTTTGGTGAAGGCCTCTACCGCCTCTTGGGGTTTTTTGGTTTTGAGGGCCTGCAGCCCCTTTTCATAAAAGGCAAAAGCCCGTGCCGATTGAGAATAACGCTTTCCGTCCCGGCGGAGATCTTCCTGAGCGGATTTAAACTCGCTGAGGGGCTCTGCAGAGAATGCGGGGGCAGAGAGGCTGAATGAGAACAGGATAACAAGGACTGCTAATTTTTTCATATCTTCCATTATAGATCAGTCATTTCCAGGAGCAAGAGCCCCCTGACTGGATTTGCTCTTTTGCCAATAGACGGCACTGGGATCAATCCGCACCAAAGGCTCGCTGATCTGGTGTGCTTGGCGGTAGGCATTGACCGCTTGGCGACAGCCTTCAAAGGCATAATAATCGTCGATGATTACAAATCCACCGGGAGACAGACGGGGATAGAGCGAGGTCAGTCCTTCCAAGGTGGGATTATAAAAATCCACGTCCAAACGCAAGAGGGCCAAGGCTTCGATCGGTGCCTTGGGCAAGCTTTGGTCTAAAAATCCTGGCAAAAAAACCACCTGTTCGTCCAAGAGATCATAGGCCTTAAAATGTTCTGCGACCTGTGCCTGGGAAACACTGAGTTGATTGGTTTTTTCGAGGTCAATCTGGGTGTCGACCAGATCGCCAGCCTGAAAACCGACAAAGGAATCTGCGACCCAGACCTTGCGTTGGGTCTCGCCATAGGCTTTGAGCAGGCCGCGCATAAAAATACAGGCTCCCCCGCGCCAGACACCGGCTTCGAGCAGATCGCCAGGGGTATTTTCGGCCAGAATCTGTTCCAGACAGAATTGCAGATTGTCCAAGCGTTTGAGGCCGATCATAGTATGGGCCTGTTGGGGAAAGAGCAGCCCATTGGCTTTGTAATCGGCATAAGTTGAGAGCGTGTGTTTGCGACCTGTGCGGGTGTCGGCCCAGGTCAGTGGAGGATATTTTTGCTGGGGTGTGGCACCCGGATCATAGATAAAATCCCCCAAGACCCGTTTGAGCAAATCCAAATACAGCTGGCGATTGTGGGCTTCGAGATGGGGCATGAATCTAGCTTTTTCCTGAGGGAGTCTTGGCAAAAAGGGGCTCGGTCTCTGCTTCGACAACAAAATACCAGCCCTGAAAATTCAAACGCAAATAGCCCAAGGTGGTATTTGCACTGCGCAGATAACCACTTTCGCTGCGTAGCTCGATTTTTCTGAGCAGGTCTTCATTCTTAAAGCGTGAGAGTTGCATGCCTTGGTTGATCTTTGCACGTTTTTCAATTTTTTGATTGCGGTCGCTGCCTTTGACGATCACCTGGCCCTTTTCATCGAGCAAATAGCTGTTGCGCAGGCCGGGAATGTTGGAAATATTTAAGATGTTGCGGGCCAGATAATTGAATTGCAGGTCGATGGAGACCACGCCGCGAAAGCGCTCTTGGGCATCATAAATGGCCAGGCTGCAGGGCAAAAGTGAGCCCGAAAGGCGGTCGATATAAGGGTTGCCACAGTGGACACCACGTTTGTCGCGCACCAATCGGTAGAATGGCCGCTTGCGCACGTCGTAGCCTGGAGTATTGTAACTGGCACCAGGATAAAAACTGAGAATCCCCTCTTCGGTTGAAATATTGACATACATCAGCGGCACCCCCTGTTTGGCCACCAAGACTTTGGGATCGGTCTCAGTGGCCCCTTGCTCTTTGCCGCTGCGGATCAAGAGATTGCGCAGATAGTCTTTGAGGGGGCCCAGTTTGTGCAAATAGGACTTGAAAGCGGACTCAGGCTTTCCCCAAGGCAAGGTATAGGTGGTCCAGCCTGTGCTGATCTTGGCACCATAATGGGCCGATTGGATCTGGTCGGGCACCCGTTTGCTCCAATGATCATCGTCGAGATAATAGGGGAAATCCGGTTGGGGCTTGCTGTGTTCCAGGGTTTGGATCGCTGTGCCGGCCATATTTTCAAGCGAGCGCGGAATTGCGACCATATAGCGATCAACCGCCTGGCCTTGGTTGAGAATTTGGCCCATAAACTGGGTGATCACCTGTTCGCGTTGGAGGGCGGCCTGCAGGGTCTGTTGTTGTTGAAGCAGGTTCCAGAGGGTCCAGAGACTGCTGGCCAAGACCAGCACCATCAGGCTACTCAGGCAGGCTGTGCGGTGAATGCGAAACCAGCGGCCTGCGGCCTGCAGTGGGGTATCTGGTGCCGCCTGTACCGCCTCGCCGCGCAGATAGCGGCGCAGATCCTGGGACATGGCTTCGACATTGCTGTAGCGATCGGCCCGTTTCCAGGCGGTGGCCTTGGCGATTATCGCCTGCAATTCGCGTGGAACTTTGAGTTCGGGCCGAAAAAAGACCACGGGATTGAGTTGGCCTTTGCGCACCTTTTCGAGCAATTCGGAGGTGCTGCTGGCCTTGTAGCCCGGCTGTAAACAGACCAA
>CAZRFI010000299.1:0-1596 GCA_964598905.1 uncultured Candidatus Sericytochromatia bacterium
CCATCTTCGAGCTTTTTGCCCAGGGCCTTTTCTGCGCGTTGCTCTTGGCGCTCCAGGCCTTTTTGCAGGCCTTGGCTGCGCCTGTCCAGATCCACTGTGCGAAAGAGTGTCACTTCGGGCTGGGCCTGTCCCTGGCGGTATTTTTGTTGTAATTCCTGACGCAGACCCAGATCTGTGATACCCGCTTGATCCAACTCTGTTTTGGAGAGTTGGCCATCTTGGTCGCTGTCCAGTTTGGCATTGATTTCCGCAGCGCTAAGCTTGCCATTGCTATCGCTATCCAGCTTTTTTAAAGCCTGAAGTGATTGAATTTGGTTTTGCTGTCTTTGGATCGGATTCATCTGTCTATTATCGCATGAGACCACCCAAACCTGACCTGCACCAGGGGGAGCCATTTCAAGAATGTGCTAAAACCTAGCCCCTAATCTCCACCAGCACGTTATAATCCGGCACCCCGGCCGGACCTGAGCGGCGATCCGGCGGCAGCAGCACATTGCCTTCGGGCCAATGGACCTGAAGATTGCCAGGGGCCAGATTGGCTGGGCGGGCAAAGACCTGGAGTTCACCGTGTTCAGAGACCAGGGTCAGGGGAGATCCTGCTTGCAGACCCAACTTGGCCAAGTCGCTGGCGGCCATCAGCACATCCAAGCGCAGGGCGCCGGTGAGGGGATCGCGGGGCTTTTGTACCATGCTGTTAAATTGTTTGCCCCGGCGGGTGCTGAGCCGGTAAAAGCCTTCGGGAACGTGGGTGTCGGGTGGGTTTAAAACCGCAAAGGCGGCTTTGCCTGAATCCGTTCTAAAACGCTGTTCACAGAGCAGGCGGCCTCCCCACTGCAAGGCGTCACCCTGTTTGTTGATACTTTCGACCCCTTTGTAATCGGGGCAGGTCAAGGCAATTTCGCTGCGAATGGCGGCACTGTCAGCAAAGCTGATCAATGCGGCTTTTTCAGGGGCTACGCGCTGGGCCAGATCGATCAACACCTGCCATTCTGTGCGGGCTTGGGCCACGCGGGGTCCGGCAATTTCGGGGCTGAAAATCACCTGCCGTTCGGTGGTCGTTTCGGTGCCGCCACCGGGCATTTCGTAGCGGGTGGTGGCGGGCAATAATAAGGTGTATTCGCCACTGTCGACCAGCATTTGCGAGCTGAGGCAAATGTCCTGGTGAACGCGGATCGGCAGATTGTGCAAGGCCGCTTCGACCCCCGCTGGGTCGGGCAGGGTTTCGAGAAAATTGCCGCCCACACACCAGAGCAATTCCAGTTCACGTTGCCGGGCTGCGTCGAGCATGTCCGCCGCCATCAGTCCGGGCCAAGTGGGGACGTCGAAGCCCCAGCGCCTGGCGAGCTTCTCGGCATTTTCGGGGGTCAGAGCCACGTTGCCAGGCAGGTGGTTGGGCACACAGCCCATCTCACCGCCACCCTGCACGCCGCTGTGACCGCGAATTGGCATCAGGCCACAGTGTTCACGGCCCACAAAGCCCCGGGCCAGGGCCAGATTCACAATCGCCCGCACATTTTCGACTCCGTGGCTGTGCTGGGTAATGCCCATGCTCCAGACAAAGACGGCTGAGCGGGCTTTTGCCAACATCTCTGCCAG
>CAZRFI010000299.1:1696-5973 GCA_964598905.1 uncultured Candidatus Sericytochromatia bacterium
CCGGGCTCGCGATAGGGGTTGATCACGACAATCTTGGTGCCCGCCAATTTGGCGTTGTACATATATTTGGTGGTGACAGGTTGGTTATTTGCCACATTGCTGCCAATCAAAATCAAGAGGTCGGTGCCGATCCAATCGCGGTAAGAACAGGTCGAGGCACTCTCGCCAATGGCTTGTTTGAGTGCCACCGAGCTGGGGGAGTGGCAGATGCGGGCGGCGTTATCGACATGGTTGGTGCCCAAAAAACGCGCCACTTTTTGCGCGACATAATAATTCTCATTGAGAATACCGCGTGAGGTCAGAAAAAAGGCCAGACGTTTGCGGTCCATGCCTCGGATGCGTCTGGCCACGAGATCGAGGGCAAAGTCCCAGGAGATCGCTTTAAAGCCTTTTTCGCCGCGAAAGCGCAGAGCAGGGACTGAGAGCCGCCCCAATTCCCGCAGTTCTTTGCTGCTTTTGTGTTTGAGTGGGCCGATGTCTTCGAGCAAATGTGGATCGAGGGCGGGCATGGTGTTGAGACGCAGCAATTGTAAGCGCACGGTGCAGAGATGTAAGCCCTCAAGGGTGAAGTCCTTCATCCCCGTTGTACCGAGGGCGCAGCCATCGCACACCCCTTGGTTGAGAATGCGCCAAGCGTAGCCAAGTTGGTCGCGGTTCTGCCAGCTCACTTGCAAGGTTTCGAGTAAATGGTGCGGTTTGACCTGGCCCAGGCCCTGGGGCGAGAGCCCGGCCCAAAAGCGGGGATTCAGCGAAAATACCATCTCAGAAGGTGTGGGGCATTTCGGGCAGGCCAATGATTTTGTGCAGGGTATCTGCCAAGGTGGTGCTCAGACGCAAATAAAGCGGGCTGATCTCGGTTTCTTCTTGGGCCAGATCGGCAAAGGCTTTTTGGTAGTGTTTTGCCGTTTTGTAGAGCTGCATCAGGGTGTCGAGATCGCAGCGGTCCTCAAGCAGGGGCATGACCTGCAAGGTAAAGCGGTGGTAGTTCTCGGCATAGAGTTCCAATTGTTCCCAGACCATGCGGCTTTCCTCCTTGCGGTACCCCGCGGGTTGCTCTTATTAATTTGATTATAATCTCCAATTGTTAAGATTTGATGAAGTTGGGAATTTTTTTATTTTTTGTCTGCTATTTTTGCTTTCATAATTTGGGCTGTGGTTGGGTTTGTGGTAAATAAAATAAAGTGATTTAAAACAAAAAAAAGATTTAGAAAACAAAAAAAAATAATATTGAATAAAAATTATTTATTTTTTAGGGAATTTATTTTATTTTATCAAAATTTTTTAAAAAATAAAGTTTTTGTGTTAGGCTTCTTATGGGCAGACAACCATCTGCCAATCAACCGAAAAAGAGAGTTTTTATGAAAAAAACATTTGCTAAGCGAAATTTTGAAGCTCTGAATTTCAACTTAGCTGCTATAAACAAAAAAAGTCTGCTCAGCTTGGCAGCGGGTTCATTGTTAATCTTGACCACTGCTTGTATTGATCCTGGTGTGGGTGTGCCGCTCACTGCCGTGGGTGCCACAGGAAACACAGGGAGCACAGGAAATACCGGAGCCACCGGTGCAACAGGAGCGACAGGTGCTGCGGGTTCAACGGCCGCTGGCACCACAGGGGCCACGGGTGCAACTGGCTCTGATGGCCAAACCGGTTCAACTGGCTCGACGGGTTCTACGGGTTCGACAGGCGCAACCGGCTCTGATGGCCAAACCGGCTCGACGGGAGCTACCGGCTCCACAGGTTTAACGGGCTCAACTGGTTCTACGGGTTCTACCGGTCTCACTGGGGCGACGGGTTCCACGGGGGCCACGGGAGCGACGGGTTCGGCTGGTAAAGATGCCTTTACACCGCCTTTTATCAGTTCTACCAATCCCATCAATGCAGCCACTGCGATTGAGCTCTACCGTTCGATCACGATTACCTTCAACAAAGCGATGAAGGCTTCTTCGCTCACGACGAGTTCTTTCATTTTGAGCAATTCGGTCACCGCCACTGTTGCTGGCACGGTTTCTTACGACTCCTTAACCAATACGGCGACTTTTCGTCCGAGCAATAACCTTTTGCCCAATACGAACTATACAAGTACCGTCACCACGGGCGCACAAGATACGACAGGCAATCCCTTGGTGGTCAATCTGGTCTGGAACTTTAGAACCGGTAATTTCTAATCTGAAGTTCCCATTGGCTCAAATTAAAATGAAAAAACTGATTTGATTCAATATCAATGATTATTCGATGATAAAAAATCAAATGGAGGCTTAGGCCCATGAAAATATATAAAATGAAATCTTTTCTCGCTGGAACACTCTTTTTAGTTCTCCCCTTTACCCAAATGAATTTCCCTGCTTTTGCAGCCCCCCAACCTCTTTCTCCTTCTTTCCAAGTTGCAATGGCGATGAGTGAACTGACAGATGTCCCGCGCTCCCACTGGGCGTATCAAGCGGTACAATACCTGGTTGAAGAATTGGCGGTGATGGATCCCCTCACACAGTCTGAGTTTAAAGGCAATGCTTTTATGACCCGTTATGACTTGGCAGAGGTCTTTTACAATATCATTCGCAAATTGGAAACCACCAACGGCAAGAGTCTGGCCAGTCTTTCCGATGCCCCCCTTGAAAATATGAGCGATCTGGACGAAAAGCACAAAAAAGTGGTCAACAGCATTGTCAATGATTACGGCATTATGCAAGCCATGCCCGGTCACAAGTTCATGGGCAATGAGGCAATCTCTCGCTATGAACTGGCCCATGAACTCTACACGTATTTTGCCTTGGTTGAGCGCCAAAGTGGTGCTCCCAACATGGCCCTGCGGGATCGCTCTGCGGATTTCACCGATCTGCCTGCTGACCATTGGGCCACCAAAGCGGTGCGTGGGATTGTGGACAAATACCAAATTATGGAAGGCCATCCAGACAGTACCTTTGGCGGCGGCAAACGCCTGACCCGCTACCAGGCTGCGGCCACGCTGCGCGATTTTATTGGGTATATCAACGCCTATCTGATGCCGATCGTGCCTCAGCCCACACCGGTGCCGACGGCTGTCCCGACCGCGATCCCGACACCGAGGCCCACGCCGACCCCCATGCCCACCCCCATTCCCAAAACCCCCCTGCATACCTTTGATCTGCGCTTGGGTGGCGATTTCCGGGTTACCAATGGCAATCCCGCCGACTTTACCAATCTGCTCAATAACTCGGCGTATGGCCCCAATGCTGAGCTGACGGTTTGGTTTCCCAAATTGGGTCCTGCCCGTTTGGGTGTAGATGTCTATGCCAATTACCTTTTCTGGCACAAACCCGAAGATTTTATGGTTTTGAACCGCTTTAACCGTCTCTCAACCGGTGGCTCTGTACTTTGGCGGATTTTGGGTGCCGACAGTGCCGAAGATCTGTCGTTGGTCTTTGGTCTCGGCTATGACCTGACTGTCTTGGCGGGCAATCACAAAAATACGGGAGCAGCGTATCAGACCATGAACCATGGTCCGAGTGCCAGTTTGGGTTTTGAATACCCGATTACCTCCTGGTTGAGCTTTGTCGCCAATGAACACTTTACCTGGTACCTGGGCGCGCAAAATTATCTCGACCGCTATGTTTGGCGCAATGATGCTTTCATTGGCTTGAACATTCCCGCTTATACCTTTGCCACCTTTGAGTTGGGGTATCGCGATACCCGGTATATCCAGGCCGATAAACCTTCGATTGTTTTGGGCGATATGGGTCCCGAAGCCAATCTGCGTCTGCGTTTCTAAATAGAACTCAGCCATTGGGCGGGGGGTGGTTTAACTGCCTCCCGCCCTTTTTTTGGGGCACAGTTACTGTGAAATGAAGCTCTCTAAGAAAAGCGGTTTAATCCGCTTGTGGCCATGCCAGCAGATCATCGGTGCTCGGCCCCCGTGTCAAAGGTGCGGTTTTGCTTTCTCATCCCCTAAGGGTTGGGTTTTGATGCCGTGATAGATTTTTCTTTGAGAATAATCAATTTCTGATCGTCATCAATAGATAATGACTACATTCAGAAACATAATCAAGCATTGTTTTTTCCAAACGATCTTGTGCAAAGGGATTAACTCCCTGCTGAATTAAAAAATGAATGGTGTCCAAATCGGAACAAACCAAAGCTGCTTGCATCAGGGTTGTCATACCCTCTCTATTGTGGGCTTTTGGGTTGGCTCCGTATTCAACCAAAATCTTGATGGCTTCAAGGTTTCGACTGCTAATGGCGTTAAAAAGGGGTGGCTCTTCACTGCTATTTGTCAGATTTGGATCGAGCCCTTGAGTCAGTAG
>CAZRFI010000300.1:0-5970 GCA_964598905.1 uncultured Candidatus Sericytochromatia bacterium
AATACATATTTTTGAGATCTTTTGAGATCATCGGCAGATGCTGAACCAAAGGGGGTGTATAATCTGTTATGATAAATCCAGTTTGAAGATTTCATTTAGAACAGGAAAGCCCACAGGAACCGCCCATGTCCCAGAAACCCGCCGTTGCCTACGATGAAAATGCGATTAAGACCCTCAGTTCACTCGATCATATTCGCCTGCGTCCAGGCATGTATATTGGCCGTTTGGGCAATGGCAATCACCGCGACGATGGCATTTATGTCTTGGTCAAAGAGGTGGTGGACAACGCCATTGATGAATTTATCATGGGCAATGGTTCGCGTGTGCAGATTCAGCTCGAAGAGGAGCGGATCACTGTACGCGACTACGGACGTGGCATTCCCCTGGGCAAAATCGTGGAGTGTGTTTCGGTTATCAATACCGGCGCCAAATACAATGACGATGTCTTTCAGTTCAGTGTGGGCCTGAATGGGGTGGGGACCAAAGCCGTCAATGCCCTGTCGGCCAGTTTTATTGTGCGCAGTTACCGCGAAGGCAAATTCAGAGAGGCCCATTTTGAACAGGGCGCTTTGGCCCATGAAACAGAGGGCAAAACCTCAGAACCCAATGGCACCTGGGTACAATTTGTGGCTGATAGCGAACTCTTTGGCGCCTATCACTACAATCTTGAATTTCTCAACCGCCGCTTTGCCTATTATGCCTATCTCAACGCGGGGCTGACCTTGGAATTTAATGGGGAGTCCTTTTATTCAGACAAAGGCCTCTACGATCTGTTGCAGCACGAGGTTGAGAGCGAAAAACTCTATGACCCGATTTATTTTAAAGGCAATCGGATTGAATTTGCCCTGACCCATACCCAGGCCTATGGCGACGATTACCTCTCTTTTGTCAACGGCCAATACACCTCCGACGGAGGCACCCACCTCTCGGCATTCAAAGAGGGCATTCTCAAAGGGGTCAATGAATTTGCCAAAAAGACCTTTCAGGCCGACGATGTGCGTGAAGGACTCGCTGGCGCAATTGCCATCAAGATCAAAGACCCGGTCTTTGAATCGCAGACCAAAAACAAATTGGGCAATACCGATCTCAAGGCCTGGATTGTGCAAGAGGTCAAACGTGAGGTCGAAGATTACCTCTATAAAAACCCCGAAGTGGCCCAGATCATTCTCGACAAAGTCAGTCTCAATGAGCGCATTCGCAAAGAATTGCAGGGCATTAAAAAATTGGTCAAAGAAAAGGCCAAAAAAGTTTCAATCAAGGTGCCCAAGCTCAAAGACTGCAAATACCATCTCGGGGCCAAACAACCACGGGGTGAAGAGTCGATGATTTTTATCACCGAGGGCCAATCTGCCAGTGGCTCAATTGTGATGAGCCGGGATGTGATGACCCAGGCCGTCTTTCCGCTCAAGGGCAAACCTGTCAATGCCTTTGGTGCCAAGCGCAATTTGCTCTACGAAAACGAAGAGCTCTACAATATTGTTCAGGCTTTGGGGATCGAAGACAGTACCGATAATTTGCGCTACAACAAAGTGGTTTTGGCCACCGATGCCGACGTGGACGGCATGCATATCCGCAATTTGCTGCTCACGATCTTCTTACACTTCTTTGAACCCCTCGTCTTGCGTGGCCATTTGTATATTCTCGAAACCCCGCTTTTTCGCGTGCGCAACCCCAAACAGACCATTTATTGTTATTCCGAAACTGAGAAAGAAAAGGCCCTGAGCAAACTTGGCAAAGGTGCTGAAATCACCCGCTTTAAAGGGCTTGGGGAAATTTCTCCCCAGGAATTTGGCCAATTTATTGGCCCCGATATGCGTCTGCTGCCCGTGACGGTGCGCGAAAAACACGAAATTCCCCGCCTGCTGACCTTTTATATGGGCAAAAACACGGTGGAGCGCAAACAATACATCATGGAAAACCTGGTCTGATGAGTACACCTGCCAAAAAAGATGCCAAACCCTTCTCGCTCGCAGAAGAGACACCCTTGGCCTATTTTCAGAAGCTGATCGACTTTATCTACGATCCCTTTTATGCCCGCTTTTTGCGCCGGATCAGTGCCCGATATGATCGCAGCCTGATTCCCGAAGACCTCGATTTGCAGCCCTTTTTAATTGATGGTTTGATCTTTGAAACCTTTATCGACAAAAAAACACCCCTGGATCACTTTATTGAGCAATACCAAGCCCAGATGACCCCCAGCCAAGTCAAGGTCTACCAGCGCTTTCGCTCTTCCAGTTTGGGCTGTTATGAAATTGTCGAGCGCTTTAAACCGGATAAAATCCTGCTCAAAGACCTGCTCGACGATAGCACCCTCGAAGTGCGCGACAGCGACGCTTGGCGCTTTTTGATGCCGGGTTTTTACACCATCTGCCGGATTTTGCCCTATGACGATCACCATGTCTTAACGGGTTCTTGTGCCGTCTTGAATTATAAAGATCCCCAAATGGTGATTTCTCTGACCCGTGAATTTAAATTGCCTCCGCTTTTTGTGGAGGGGTTTTAGGGTGACGGGGTTTTAATCCGACCATGGACCTGCCAATCAGCGATACGCTCTCCATTCCCGAACACGAGTTGATTTACAGCTTTTCCCGCAGTGGTGGGCCCGGTGGGCAGAATGTGAACAAGGTTGAAAGCAAGGTGGTTCTGCGCTTTGACGTGCAAAACTCCCCTTCACTTTCCGATGAACAGCGCTGGATGATTCAACAGAAATTGGCTTCACGCATCACCCACGAAGGGATTTTGCACCTGAGTTGCCAGATCTCGCGCTCGCAATTGGCCAATCGCAAAGCCGTGACCCTGAATTTTGCAACGCTCTTGCAAGAGGCCCTCGAAATTGAGGCTGACCGCATTCCGACCCGGCCCAGCCGCGCTTCCCGCCAGCTCCGCATTACCGGCAAAAAGATTCGGGGCGGGGTTAAACGGCAGCGGGCCGAGCAGGACTGGGAGTCGGAATTTGGCTATTAAATTCAGTTCAGGTTGGCGCCTTCGCTGATCCACTGTCCCAATAATTGGCGCTCAGCCGCTGTCATTTGGGTGATATTGTTCCGCTCTGGCATGCCTTGGCCCGTGACTGTCTCACGGCGGATTTTGCTGATATCTGCCTTGATATTGGCGGGCACGGTGTAGTCTCGGTTGCCAGCGGGAGGGCTAAAACCTGTAAAGGTTGGGCTGTTTGAATGGCAGCCATTGCAGCGCTGCTCAAAGATGCTTTGGATTTGGGTAAAAGCAACAGATCCCGTAGAAACGGTTCCTGTGGGGGTATTTGTATTGCCGCCAGGGGTAATCGGATTTGCTGCCTGTGGGGTTGAGCAGGCAAACAGAACCGTACAGAGCAAAAGTGAGACAGGCAAAAGTGAGACAGGCAAAAGGCTGAATTTGAGGTGCATCTAAAAAACTCCTGTTTCTGATGTTGGTATTTTGTTTTGCGGGCCTGTTGCACGGTTCTTTGCGAAGAGATATGTTTACCTTAGCACCGATGCAATCAAATAACGGGGTGTTTTTTGAACTCACCGGGCGGGATGCATGGGGTATAATGGCTGAAAATGCCATGCAAGGAGTCTATTTGATGCAACGCGTTACGCTGCTCGCCGCTTTTTTGAGTCTTTTACTCGCCTTTCCGGTCTTCGCCCAGGAGAACACGGTAGATCCTGAACGTCCTGCTTCAGAGAACCCAGAAGCCAATTCAGACACGAATCTGGAATCAGATCCAGAAAACGAAGATGAGGGTGAAGATGGGGATGAAGAACACCACAGCGAAACTGACTTCAGTCGGGCTTTTCTCGAAGGCACACCCAATTTGCTCTCGCCTTCAGCGGTAGCTCCCGACTCCCTGTATTTGCTCTATTCCCACAATTTTTACCAGACCAGTTTCCCGCGCGGCAGCAATCCTGCATTCTGGATGCGCTACAGCCCTTTAGATCGCCTGCAGATCGATGCCCTGGCCAGTTTGCGTTCCACGACTGAAAACCCCTTTGAAGGGGAATTGGGCCTGGGCTACCAGATTTTAAACGAAGATCAAGGCGATTGGTTTAACCTCATGCCCCGTATCGCCTATAACAGCCGGGGGAATGTCTTTGGAGCAGAACTGGCTGCGACCAAGTATATCTTTCCCGAGATCTGGCAATTGGGTTTAAATGCCCGTTTTCTCAGCTCAGGCAAAGCCGATAGCTTTGATCGCCCGGTGGGGGCGATTGGCTTCAATACCATTGTGCGTGTTTGGAAACATTGGCATCTCTTTGGCGATGTGGTGGTGCCCCTTGATGGGGATATTCTGCAAAACCGCAGTGTGCTCTGGTCAGCTGGGATCAAAAAACGCATCCCGCATACCCCCCATGTCTTGACCCTGTTTGCAGGCAATAGCCAGGAGCAGTCCCTGTCCGGCCGCACGATCTCACCCAGCAATATTTTGGGGGATGTCTTCCGGATGGGTTTTGTCTTTAGCATCGATATCGACCACCTGAGCCGTTTGCCCGCCCGGTTGTTCTAAAGATGGAAAAAGCCATTTTGACCTGTGCCCTGACAGGGGTTTTGACCGATCCGCTCACTCACCGTGTGCCAGTCACCCCAGCAGAAATGGCCGAGGCGGCTTATGAGGCCTGGAATGCGGGAGCGAGCATTGTTCACTGTCATTTTCGCGATCAGCGCCCCGGCAAAGGGGCTCTGCCCACTTGGAACCCAACTGTGGTAGCAGAGATTTGTCAGGCCATTCGCGAGCGGGTGCCTGAGCTGATTCTGAATATGTCCACGGGCATTGCCGGGCCAGATATTTCCGGGCCTTTGGCCTGTCTGGAAGCCGTCAAACCCGAAATGGCAGCCCTCAATTCGGGCTCGCTCAATTACCTCAAAACCCGCTCAGATGGGTCTTGGGCTTGGCCACCGATGCTCTTCGACAATCCAGTTGAAAAGGTCAAGGCCTGTTTAGATGCCATGCGCCAAGGGGGCGTGATGCCCGAATGTGAGTGTTTTGATACTGGCATTATCCGCAGTTTGGGGATGTTTGAGCAGAATGGCATGCTGGATCGCCCTTTCAGCGTTTCACTGGTCGTGGGCGTGGCCAGTGGCATGCCTGCTGATCCGCGTTGGCTGCCGCTTTTAAAGGAGTTGGTGCCTGCTGGTGCACCCTGGCAGGTGATTGCGATTGGGCGTGAAGAGGTGTGGGCCATGCACCGTGCGGCAGCTGAACATGGGGGCAATTTGCGCACAGGTTTAGAAGACACCTTTTATCTGCCCGATGGCAGCAAAACCCATTCCAATGGCGCTCTGATTTCGGCCTTGGCAAAGACGGCCCAGGCCGCAGGGCGAGAAGTGGCCTCGCCAAGTGAAGCGCGGCAGCGCTTGGGTTTAGTGGGCTTGAGCTGAGAATTAGCCAATTCTCAGGGCCAGCTGATCGTAGATGCGAATGGCCTGAATGAGTTCGGAGTGGCGCTCGAACTCCATGCCATTGAGCAGGACGAGGTAATACCCTTCTTGCCAGCAGAGCACGATCTTGCCGAGGCGTCCTTCTTTGTTTCTTAAACTCATGGGCTGACCCTTCCAGGTTAAAATAGTCTTTGAGGCTGTCTCCCGACAGTCGCTCATGTTTACCAGGACGTAAAGACAAAAAGAAAGTTCACTTTTTGTCAACAAAATAACCGGAGCACATCCAACCATGCCAATTCTTTATGAAGACAAAACCCTGGTCTGTGATGATCAGGCCCTGACCATCAAAAACTATTTTTTTCCCTGGGGCAGCCGCCGTGTGGCCTATAGCAGTATCAAAGGGCTCAAAGATCAAGATATGTCGGCCCTCAATGGCGGCTGGCGAATTTGGGGCATGGGTTTGACTCCCCTGTGGTACCATTTGGATATCGGACGCCCCCAGAAAAAACGCCAGATGGTGCTGGATTTGGGTGAGTTTATCAAGGTGGTGATTACCCCCGATGAACACGATACCGTGCTGGGTATTTTGGAGCGCAAGACGGGTTTGAATCC
>CAZRFI010000301.1:0-5970 GCA_964598905.1 uncultured Candidatus Sericytochromatia bacterium
TTATTTATCTGACCTTTGATCCTCAAGCGGGCCATGAGCAAAGGGGGCGACGACCCGCACTGGTTGTCAGCAATACCTTGTTTAACAAACACACAGGTTTGGCCTTGGTTTGCCCCATTACCAATACCTTTCGGAATTTTCCCTTTCATGTGGCTATTCCTGCCGATACGGGGCTGACCGGATATATTATGGTAGAACAAATCAAGTCCGTGGATTTTAAAATTCGTGAGGCCAAACGAATTAAGCGGGCCCCTCTTGCGGTTTTAAACGAAGTCTTGGCCCTTTTGGATGCCTGTTTGTATTAGCTAGGCCAGATCCACCCCAGACAGGCTGCTCCCAGAATCAACCAGGCCGAATTGACCCGCCAGACAAGCAAAAGCAAGCTGCTGACGAGACAGATTCCCAGACTGGGCCCGTCGCTTAATGCGCCACGCCCCAATTCAAGGATGACCCCAGCCATCAGGGCCAGGGCCGCTGCGTTCACGCCGTCCAGAAACAAACCCGTCAGGGGAAATTGGCGCAAACGCGTCACCAGAGATTGGCTGAATGCCACCAGCAGAAAAGAGGGCAAAAAGATGGCCAGGGTGGCCAGCGCTGCCGCCACAGGCCCGCCCAGCAGATAGCCAATAAAGGTCGCTGTGGTAAAGACCGGGCCGGGGGTGACCTGGCCAATCAGAATGGCATCCAGCAATTGGTCTGGCTTTAGCCATTGCCACTGGTTGACCAGGGTTTCGTGCAAAAAAGCGAGTAAGACGTAGCCACTGCCATAGAGCAGGGCCCCGACTTTGAGAAAAAAGCCAAAAAGCGGTGCCAGTGCAAAAGGCAATGCGGTTTTTGCATCCAGGTTTGTGGGTAAGAGCCAATGCAAGAGCAAAGTGGGCAAAGTCATCAGGGGAATCACGGTCAGGTAGAGTTTGAATAAAACACGCCGAAGCCCCTTTTCACTCGGTTGAAGGGCTTTAAAACTGGCTGTCAGCAGGCCCGCGCCAAAGAGCAGGCCCAATTCATCCAGACCTGCCCATGCCAATCCCAGTACCCCCAAAGCCAAAAGCTTCAAAAAGCGGGTTTTCAGCGCCGTGGGAACCAGCCCGGCAATGGCCTGCAAGACCACTGCCAGAATCACGGGTTTGACCGTGTTTAAAATAGCGGCAAAAGCGGGCAAATGGCCATAAAACACATAGGCCCTGGCACAGAGCCCGACCATGATCATGGCAGGCAGAATAAAACACAGGCCCGCCACAATCAGCCCCGGCCAACCCGCCCGGCGAAAGCCCAGGTGAATCGCCATTTCGGTTGAGTTGGGGCCGGGAATCAGGTGGGTGATGCCAAGCAAATCGAGGAATTCCGCTTCACTGAGCCAGTGTCGTTTTTCAACACATTCCTGTTTCATCAGGGCGATATGAGCGGCTGGGCCCCCAAAGCCCAGTACCCCCAGCTTAAAGAAAACCCAGGCCGTTTCAGTCAGTGGTGTCATCAGATCCAGACCTTGTTTATAGACATCGCTGCTGAGTCGCCTATTGTTTGAGGGCTTGTTCCAGATCGGCGTAAAGATCTTCGGCATTTTCAAGCCCCACCGAGAGCCTCAATAACGCATCAGAAATCCCTCTTTGCCTGCGTTCCTCAGAACTCAGACCATGGTGGGTGGTTGTAACGGGCTGTGTCACCAAGCTTTCAACGCCTCCCAGACTGGGTGCCAAGGCAAAGAGTTCAAGATGGTCTGCAACCTGACTGGCGCTTTCGAGATCGCCATCTATGACAATGCTCAACATTCCGCCAAAGCCCGACATCTGCTGTTTGGCAAGCTCATATCCAGTAAAGTCAGGCAAGCCTGGGTAGAGTACTTGCTGAACACGTGGGTGTTGTAAAAGTTTTTCAGCCAGATATTGCGCCGTCTGGTTTTGTTGCTTGACCCGAACACTCAATGTTTTGAGACTGCGGGATAATTTGGCTGCGGTTTCGGGGGAGGGCATTTGTCCCAAATTTTTACGCCAATTCCAGATCGGCTGTAACAGAGCCTGACTACCCATAACAACCCCAGCTGTCAGGTCACTGTGTCCCCCCAAATATTTGGTGGCGCTGTGGACAACCAAATCGGCTCCGAATAGAAGGGGTTGTTGATTGACAGGACTGGCAAAGGTATTGTCTACAGCGACAAGTGCACCATGGCGATGAGCCTGGGCTGCGATGGTTGCAATATCAAATATTTCGAGGGTAGGATTGGTGGGGGTTTCAAAGAAGACCATCCCGACTTTATCTGTGCGAAGAAGGTCTTCTAATTTGTCCAGTTCATGTCCGAGCAAAAAATAAGTGGGAATCCCCAGGAGAGGCAATTGTTGCTGTAAGAGTTCAAGTGTTCCGCCGTAGGCATCACCCAGGCAGACAATCCCTTTACGGCCATGAGTTAAAAACAAGGCTGCTTCAGCCGCCATCCCAGAGCAGAAGACCCATGCTGCTTCGGCCTGTTCCAGACTGGCCAGTTTTTGTTCGACACTAAAAATGCTGGGATTTAAGCCATAACGGGTGTACAGGCTGCCCTGTTTTTTTCCATCCACCACATCCAATAAAGAAGCTGTGTCTTTAAAGCGGAAGGTGGTACTGGTATAGATCGGGGTATGTGGAGAACCGTGAATATCCTCCAGCTCTCCAACATGAATACTGCGGGTTGCCAGCCCCAATTCGGATTTTTTTTTCTGGTTTTCCATCCTGTTTGCCTCTCATGCTTGCTATCTTTGATTCCACATCTTTCAATTCTACACAGGTTTTTGCCAGAGCCAGCCAACAAAGCCGCCTTCTCCCCTGCCCAGCGAAAAAGGCTCAGGCAGATTCTCAGGCTGGGGTTCATTGACAAGGGTTTGAGCGCAATTTTGTTCTTGCCAGCCCGCAGCGAGCAGTTCGGACTGCAATTGCGCCAATGAGATAGGCGTGGCCTGAGACAAAAAATGCCCCTCTTGCAAACGCTTTTGTACCCAGATTTGAGCTGGATCCAATGTGCCAATCAGCAAATAGCCACCGGGCTGTGTGACCCGCTTGGCTTCCTGTAGAGCCTGATGACGGTCTTTGACAAAACAGAGCACCGTCACCATCAGCACTAAGTCAAAGGCATTTGCCGCAAAAGGCAAGGCCTCAGCACGACCCGCAATGACCTGAATCCCCCGCTGTTGAGCCCGTGCAGCCATGGCTGGTTCCGGCTCTAATCCCAGAAAAATACCCAGAGCCTGTGCAAATCTGCCTGTACCCACCCCAATCTCCAGGGCTGAATGAAAGTGTGGCAACAGGCTTTTCAAGAGCTTCACTTCTGAAGCAAATGCCCCCGCATACCGTTCAAACCACTGATCGTAGGCCTGTGCCTGGGCAAAACCAGCGCCTAAAAATTCAGGATTTTGTCGGCCTGAATCGTCCATTCGGTCAGCTCCTCCAGGGTACTGCGGCGGGTTTGTTCTATGATTTCAGATTCCTGCAAACCGCGTGCATCCATACAGGTACCGCACAACGCAACTTCTCCCCCATGGCGCAGAACACTCTTGAGCATGAGCTCCAGATTGTAATAACCATTGGGTACCTTCTGGCCGGCCTTGGCGCACAGCACGGCATCCGCCATCAGAAAAACCCGCACCTGCTGACCCTCTTTGCGGGCCAGAGAACCAGCCAGTCGCAAGGCATTATAGCTGCGCTCGTTGCCATAGGGTGGATCGTTGAGAATAAATAAAGTCATTGTCATTTTTCAACTCCTTGCCAAGCCAAATAGCCGCCTTCAAGATAAAAAACGGGGGCTTGACGTATTTTTTTTAATAGATTTGCTGCTTTTTCTGATCGACCACCACCTTTATTGCAGAAGGTGACGATGATTCCTTTGGGGGGAAGATTTGGGATCTGAATTTCCAATTGACTCAGCGGGAGATTTACAGCCCCAGGCAATGTGCCCAGTGCAAACTCATCGGGATCCCGCACATCTATGAGATAGGGCTGTTCTGTCTGTATCAATGTTTGGATTTCATTAACAGGGATGGCAGAATTCATTGAGAAGACTCCTTCATATTTCGTGTTTCGGACATGCGCATCTGCACCACCAGTCCTGACAGGGCCGTGATCGCTGCCACCAGCCAAATCGCGGCACCCAGCCCAAAGAGATCGGCGGTGATACCCGCAATCAAAGCGCCTACCGCGTAACCGCTGTCGCGCCAGAGCCGGTAAATGCCCACTGCAGAAGCGCGCCAAGCAGGATGGGCCACATCGCCAATCGCTGCCAGCAGGGTGGGATAGACCAACGCTGTTCCCAGTCCCAGCAAGACACTGCCGAGTACAAAACTGAGATAGACAGGCCAGGCGACGATCAGCACCAGCCCCAAGGCCTGAATCCACATCCCGGCCGCAATCAAGGGCTTGCGTCCCAGTGAATCAGACCAGTGCCCGGTCCAGAGCTGAAACAGCCCCCAGACCAGCGGGTAAATGGCCGCCAAGGTGGCAATTTGGGCCAGATTGAGCCCTGCAACCTGGCTAAAAAAGAGTGGAAACAGCCCCCAAGCCATGCCGTCATTGAGGTTATTGACAAAGCCTGCCTGGGTCACAGCACTCAGGTTGCGGTCGCGAAAACTGGTGCGCATGAAAATCTCTTTTGCCTGAGGAACAGGCTCCGATGAACGCGGGTGCAAAGCGGCTTCTAAATGGGCATAGGGCAAGGTTTCACGCACCACCAACAGACTCAGAAGCAGGCCCAGCAGGCTGTAGCCCAGGCCCAGATAAAAGGGCTCTGGGCGCAAATGTGTTTGGCTGGCAATCCAGCCCGTGGCCCAGGCGGAGCCAGCCACCGCCAGATAACCGGCAAATTCGTTCAGCCCCATCGCCAAGCCACGCCGGGCCGGGCCCACCAAATCTATTTTCATAATCACGGTGGTCGACCAGGTCAGTCCCTGGCTGATGCCCAGCAGCAGATTGGCTGCCAGAATCCAATTCCAAGTAGGCGCCCAGATCAAGAGCAGGGGCACGGGCAGCGCCAATAACCAGCCTGCCACCAGCAGGGTTTTGCGTCCCCAGCGCTCAGACCAGCGACCGGCAAAATAATTGGTCAGGGCCTTGGAAAAGCCAAAGACCACAATAAAGCTCAAAACCGCACTGCGGGCCAGCAAATGAAATTCCTGTTCAGCCAGCGCGGGCAAAATACTGCGCTCCATGCCGACCATGGCCCCGACAAAGGCATTGACCAGTACCAGCAGGCTGAATTGGGCCCAATTGGCCTTGAGACCCAATTCAGGTTGTTTTTGGACCGTGCGCGTTTTCATTGGCCGCTGACCACGGGGCTTTGCGCCTGTCGCCACTTGGAAAAGCCTGGGCGAAAATGGGCGGCGCGCAGGCCTTCTTTTTGCAGCAATTGAACCGCCTGCAGGGCAAAGACACAGTAGGGCCCCCGGCAATAGGCGATCACTTCGCGATCTTTGGGCAATTCATGCAGACGTTGGTGCAACTCGGGCAAAGGCACCGAGACTGCTTCGGGCAAATGAGCCGCTTGGTATTCCGCTTCCGGACGCACATCCACCAGCAAGGCCCCTGCTTCCAGCCGGGCGCTGAGTTCATCCAGTGTCACTGTCTGCCATGCTTGGGATGCGGCCAAAAAATGCGCTTCTATTTCGCGCACCTCAGCCAGTTGATTCCGGGCCAAATCTGCCAGGGCCTGCAAACATGTTTGAACCTGGGGGGATGCCAGTTGGTAAAAGACATTTAAGCCCATTTTGCTGGAACTGACCAATCCCGCTCTGCGCAGATGTTGAAGATGTTGAGAGGTATTGGCCACACTCAGGCCGCTGAGTTCGGCCAGTGCTTCAACAGAATAGGGGGCCTGTTCGAGTAACTCCAGCAGTGCGATTCGGGCTGGGGTGCTCAACGCTTTGCCCAGACGGGCGTAGTTGAGGTAAAGCGCTTCTGTGTAAAGATTCATGGCGTCACCGGGTTTATTCAAGTATTTAATTGAATACTATT
>CAZRFI010000302.1:0-5910 GCA_964598905.1 uncultured Candidatus Sericytochromatia bacterium
CTGGGTGCCTCGGTAAAGACCTGGAATGCCGTCGGCATCGAAAGAATCGAAATGCCGACAATATTGAGCAAGAGTGCTAAACCCGCCAGATTCCAGAACAATACCAGCGGTCGCTGCCATTGGGGCTTGCGTACCCAAAGCCAAACCACCAGCGGGGCACTTAAGCCTGTGAGTATGTCCCAATTGCGGCCTTCAAAGGTCATTTGCACTGGCACCAAGGCAACCATAAAAAGCAACCAGAGAAAGAGTTCGACCCCGACCCGAAAGCTCTGAAAACCCAGCAGCCAGGTGGTCGGTACCTGCTGCCAAAGCGTTTGCAGGCGGGGGTGAAAGGTCAGAATCAGGCAAAAAACCAGCGCGGGCATGACCACCGCAAAGATGCGTGGGGGCGTGCTTGAAAAGTGATTTAAAACGCCACTTTGGGCCAGTCCGGCTGTGAGCAGCAGCCAGACCACCAGACCTGCCCCTGTGAATTGTATTTTTTGGCTCGCAAGGCCTTGGGCTTTGAGGGCCCAGAGCAACAGGCCGCAGAGGGTCAGGCTCAGGCCGATGCAAAGCCCTGTGGCCAGATGAAAAGCCCAACTAACAACGAAATCAGACATGGATGGTTCCTTTCTTCTGTCTTGATGTAACCAGCCTAACATTTTGCCTGCAGGGAGCTGAATGGCAAAAATTGCGAAAAAAAGGCCAAGTGAGACCTGTGAAACAAGGGCACAGCTCAGAGCAAATGGCGGTATTGGCTGGGATAGACCCCTACCCTTTTGCGAAAGAGGCGGCTGAAACTGGCGGGTTCATCAAAGCGCAGCACCTCGGCGATGGCCTGTACACTCAGCCGGGTCTGGGCCAGCAACACACGGGCTTTCTCGACCCGCAATTGGAGTTGAAACTGGTGCGGCGTGCAGCCATAAGCGGCCCGGAACATGCGCAAGAAGTGGTATTTCGACAGGCAGGCGATCTGTGCCAATTCTTCGAGGGAATAGGCCTCAAGGGGCTGGGCGTAGAGGCAGTCTCGGGCCCGGTTCAAGCGCTGATGTAATTCTTGCTTGGTGCCCTGTTTGAGTGCGGGCAAACGGCTGATTTCTTGTTGTATCTCTGTTTGGCTTTGCAAGAGATAGACGATCAAATCCTGCAACGCGGCCTCCAAGTCTGCCGGATCTTCGTGCAAGCGGGTGTTTTCGATCCATTGGCAGACAACGCTGTCTTTGCGATTGAGCCGATTGGGAAAGACAAAGGGCTGCGGGGCTTGGGCCAGGGGATCCAAGAGCAAGGTGTCCGGGGGCAGGCTCAAACTGGCCTGGATCTGTTCGAGCAGGGCATTGCCCAGATGCAGATTAAAGGTCTCGACCAGGGTCTCGCTTTCGATTTCGAGACTGTAATACTGCCCGGCATTGCTGATCAAAAAGGTGTCTTCGGGAATTTTAATGCGGTAGCCCTCAATGCTGCAGCGGCTCTGTCCCCGGCGGTTCATAAACAGCGAAAAGGGCCCGCGGATATCTGGGCGGTATGTTGCCTGGGTCTGGGCATTGAGAATCAGCGAAGGCCAAGATTCCCCTGGCCTGTTCTGGGGCGCATTGGCACGGGCTTTGAGCGTGGCCAGATCGGGAAAACCCTTGCGAATGAAGGGGGCAGAACTCGGTGCTGCTATTGCTGAGGTGGCTGACAGAATGGAATGGGGATCCACACCAATGCTCTCCTTATTTCAAGGGTTCTTTTCATTTTAACGTTTTTTTCAATCCCAATCAGCCTCAGAATCAGGCCCCTCACTGCTTGGTAAAAGAAAAAACGATCATTCTGAAGGGTTTAACGAAAGTTTAACCTTCTCTTGGTCTATATATAATTCAAGACAGGTTAAAAAGAAGGTCTATTTCGGTGCAAGGCGTTCAACCCATCAATACGGGACTGCAGATCAAGGGCTATAACCCCTATGAGCAGGCTACTTTTTCGCGTGGTCAAGTCGCTCCCCCCAGCACTGTTCAACCTGCCCAGCCTGGCGCTCCCGTTGCCAAACCCAATCAAGGTGGCTTTCGTGCCTTTGGCACAGATACCTATCAGTCTTACCAGAGTGCCCACGGTTCGCCCAACGAATACACCACCAATATCCAGGCCCACAATCTGACCTACCGTCTGCTCGAAGGCAATCTCAATATCAAGGTGCCTTATGCCAATCTTGACCTGATTGACCGCACGCCCGAAAACCCCCTGCACCTCGAAGGCCTGGATTTTAACCTGCACATGAAACAGGCCCAGCTCAAGGTTTCCGATGTCGATCTGACCCTGACCGCTGATTATTTTCTCAAGTCCAACCCCAAGTTGCCCGTCAAAGACATGCGCGTTTCGTTTGAACCCAATAATGGGGTCAAAGTCGAGGGCAAAATCAGCAAGTTCGGCATTCGCCTGCCTTTTGAAGTCAATGGCACGATTCAAGCCACAGCCACTGGCGAACTCAGATACGATCTGGGCAAAGTCAAAGTGGTGGGGGTGCCCGTCAATGGCCTGATGAAGACCTTTGGCCTGAGCATCGACAGCCTGCTCAAATTGCGCGATCCCGAAAAAGGCTATTATACCCAGGGCAATTCGGTCATGGTGAATATCAGCAAAATCACCGAAAAACCTGGCATTCGCGGCATCTTACAAGGGGCCCGCACCCATATCGGCGATTTGGAATTGACCTTTGCAGATAGCCCCGAAGCGGCAGCCCAGGCCCGCGAAACCGCCAATACCAAAGAGCCCAATTATTTGCAGCTCAGCGGTGGCCATTTTTATTACGATGGCTATTTCATCAAAGACGGCAAAGTTCGCATGGAAGACAAAACCCCGAGCACCCCGCTGCAAATGGAAAAAGACGGCGAAACGATCATGAACCTGCGCAAAGGTTATGTCGGTGTGACCGACCCCCGTTTTGCCGGTATGATCGCGGGCAAACTCGGCCCCGATAGCTCTCTGAAAAAGCCCCAGACCCAGCTCAATGCCAATGCCGCCCAACTCAAGGGCAATATGTACGGTTTTATTCCTCTGCAACTCGACCTGCAATTCGACAAAACCGACAAAGGCGATCTGATGTTCACCCCCCGCAATCCCAAGGCCTTTGGCTTTATTCCTCTGCCCGAAGGCTTTGTCGGCAAACAGGTTCAGAAAATGGTGGAAGGCGGCGTGCCTTATGGCAACGGCGTGTCTATCCCCGATTTGGGCGACACCTATCTGGGCAAATTGAGCCACGTCTCCCATCAGCCGGGATTCTTGATTCTCAAAGCCGACAACGAACCCTAAATAATCGCGAAATTCACTTTGGTTTGCTTTCACTTTGGCCCTTTTTTGGGTTAAACTTCCCTTGTTCCGGTCCAATTAAAACAACCCGTTACAACAACCCAAAACAACTTTGAACAACCCAGCTAAACAGTAGAAACAACCATGACCGACACGGATATTATTGCCCGCTTTCAGGCCCAATACCCCTTTGAACTGGATTCCTTTCAGATCGAGGCCGGTCGGCATTTGCTCGATGGCCGCTCGGTCTTGGTCACAGCCCCCACCGGCTCGGGCAAAACCGTGGTGGCTGAATTTGCGATTTTTGATGCCCTCGACCGCCAATTGCAGGTCATTTACACCACCCCGCTCAAAGCCTTGAGCAATCAGAAATACCGCGATCTGCTCGAGGTCTATCCCGAAGAGCGGGTGGGCTTGGTCACTGGCGATCTCTCCAACAATCCCGGTGCCGACGTGGTGGTTATGACCACCGAAATTCTCAGAAATATTCTTTACCAAAATCCCCGACGCCTTGATTCGGTGCTGTATATCGTGGTTGATGAATGCCATTATATGAACGATGTCGATCGCGGCACGGTCTGGGAAGAGATCATCATCCACGCACCCTCCCATGTTTTGTTGGTGGCACTCTCGGCCACCATCGCCAACGCCGACGAGCTGTGTAATTGGATTTCATCGATTCACAATCCCATGCGCGTGGTCGAACATTTGGAGCGCTCGGTGCCGCTCAACCCCTTTTATTATGCCGAAGAGAAGCTGATTCCCGTCTTCAATAGCAAAGGGGAGATGGACGCCAAGTTGGAGCGTCTGGCGGTCAAACAAAAGCAGCTCAAGCTGGAGATCAACAAAAGCCGGCGCAAGGGCAAAAAAATGAGCGTGCCCGGCATTTCCGACACCGAGGTGGTGCGCGAGTTGGGCCGCAAACAGATGTTGCCCGCGATCTACTTTATTTTCAGCCGCCGCAATTGTGACGATGCCCTGAGCACCTGCCTCGATGAAAAAATGGCCCTGACCACTGAAGACGAAAAAAAGCTGATTGAGGCCGAGATCAAACGCCTTTTGGACGAACACCCCAGTCTCAAAGAGACCGGGCCCTCCACCGAGAACCTGCTCTTGGCCTTGCCCTTTGGCATTGCCTCTCACCATGCCGGGCTGGTGCCCGTGCTTCGCCATTTGGTCGAATTGCTCTTTCAGCGCAATCTGGTCAAATTGGTCTTTGCGACCGAGACCCTGGCAGCGGGGATCAATATGCCTGCCCGCACGACTGTGATCAGCAGCCTCTCCAAACGCACCGATGTCGGCCACCGCGGCCTGACTGTGAATGAATTCACCCAGATGACAGGCCGGGCCGGACGCCGGGGCAAAGACAAAGAGGGCTATTGTGTGATTCTGGGCAGTTTGCACCAATCACCGTATCAGGCCTGCGAGTTGATCGAAGGGGATTTTGACCCGATTCAGAGCCATTTCAGCCTCTCTTACAATATGGTGCTCAATCTGTTGCGTCATGGCGAGCGCAAAGAAGTGCGCAAAATTCTGCAGCGCAGCTTTGGGCAATACCTGAGCAACAAAGAGGCGATCAACCTGAATTTGCAGCTCGAAAAGAAAAAGCAGACCCTCGAACAGATCAAGCCCACGGCAGAGACCAAGAGCTATGTGCGCCATCTGCGTTCACAGATGCGTTCAATCCAAAAACAGATGAAGGTGCAGCAGGAGATCTACCTGCGCGAGTTTGACGCCCTGACCCGTGTTTTGCAGTATTTTGGCCGTCTCAAGCCCGACAGCAGCCAACACTGGAGTTTGACGGGTTTGGGAGAAATGACCAGCCATATTCGCGCCCAAAATGATCTGCTGATCTCCTTGGCGCTGGAAAATTTGGAAATTGAACCCTTAACGCCTGTGGATTTGGCGGTGATTTTGTCCACCTTGGTGTATGAGCCCCGGCGTTTTATGAAACACGATCTCACGCCCTGTTCGCGCACAGCCAAAAAGGTCTTCAAAGACCTGCTCTATGTGGCGGATGACCTGCGTTATATTCAAGAGGTGGAAAATATTCACCTGCCGATCACGATTGAGTTTGACTTTGCGCCTTTGGTGGCGCTTTGGGCCAATGGTTGTCGCTGGTCGAATCTGTTTAAATTTACGGAAATGACCGATGGGGATGTGGTGCGTTCGATGCGGCAATTGATTGACCTTTTGCGTCAGTTGGAAACGGTGCCGTTTATGCCGCCGGAGTTTCATGCCAAAATCCGTGAGGCGATTCCGTTGATTGACAGGGATTTGATTAAGTTGATCTATTGAGCTTTTGCGCTCCCTGAGCGTTTCCCTGAGCCTGTCGAAGGGAGTCGAAGGGAGCCAATGAGATTTGCATTGTTGTCGTGGCTCGGAGCAGGGGAAGCCGTGAGCGAACCGCCGGGCCGCCCATTTCGCACATCGTGTGCTACATGGGCTAAGAGTCAGCTCGCCTCTGGTCATCCTGACCCGGCGACCTTCCTATTGCCCGTCTTGTCCACTCAGGCTTTTCCCCTGCTCGGCTTTGCCTCTGAAACAAGGCTGAATGCTGAGCGCTGGTTATTCAGAGCATTTCTTCTGCTTTAACAGGCGACATACCTGAAATAGATCGGGTTGCCGACCAGCCAATAGAGAGAG
>CAZRFI010000303.1:0-5876 GCA_964598905.1 uncultured Candidatus Sericytochromatia bacterium
TGTGACGGGGTGGCTTGAGGGGAATCAAATCATCTGAACCCGAAGCGCGCATATTGGTCAGCTTTTTGGTCTTGGTGACATTGACAGGCAACTCTTGGGGCCGGTTGTGTTCGCCCACGATCATGCCCATATACACCTCAGCACCCGGGCCAATAAAGAAAAAGCCCCGGTCTTCCAGACCTTGCAGCGCATAAGCAGAGCAAGTGCCCGCTTCCATGGACCAAATCGCGCCATTGCGGTTGTGTTCGAACTCGCCTTTGAAAGGTTTGTAAGACTCAAAGGTGCTGCTCATAATCCCCTCGCCTTTGGTCAGGCGCAGATACTCTGCCGCAAAGCCAATCAGACCACGGGCAGGAATCGAAAAGGTCAAAACCGAGCGGTTTTGTTCGCTGCTCTCCATGTGGCTCATTTCACCCTTGCGTTTGCCCAGGGCTTCAATACAAGAGCCCACATATTCAGCGGGAATATCCAACATCAGGGTTTCGAAGGGCTCCATTTTTTGGCCCTCAATCTCTTTAATAATGACACGCGGACGGCTGAGCTGAAACTCGTAGCCTTCGCGGCGCATGGTTTCGATCAAAATACCCAAATGCAACTCACCGCGACCCGAAACATAAAAGGCATCCGTGGTATCACCATCTTCTACGCGCAGGCTGAGGTTACTCAGGGTTTCACGGTAGAGGCGGCGGCGCAAATGGCGGGTGGTGACAAATTCCCCTTCACGCCCGGCAAAGGGGCTGTCGTTGACGGAGAAGGTCATTTGCAAGGTGGGTTCATCGACGATGATCGGAGGCAAGGGCATGGGATTGTTGAGGTCCACCAGGGTTTCGCCGATATACAATTCACCCAGACCGCTGAAAGCGACGATATCGCCAGGCAAGGCTTCTGTAATTTCGTAGCGTTTGAGACCTTTAAAGCGGTAGAGCTTGGCGACGTTGACCTGACGCACATTTCCTTCGAGGGTCGCGACACCGATGCGGTCATTCAGACGCAATTGGCCCTGAACCAAACGGCCAATGCCAATATGTCCGACATATTCGTCGTAGTCAATGTTCGCGACCTGCAATTGCAGGGGCTGATCGGGAAAAGTAACTGGGGCTGGAACCTGTTCGACAATCACTTCATACAGCTCTTGCATGTCTGCATGGGGGTGTTCGAGATCGCGCATAGCGGTGCCTTGCATGGCAGAGGCATAAATCAGGGGAAAATCGCATTGCTCATCACTGGCACCGAGTTCAATAAACAAATCCAGCACCTCATCAACCACTTCGGTGGCACGGGAGAAAGGGCGGTCAATTTTATTCACAACCACGATGATTTTGAGTTTTTGCGCCAAGGCTTTGCGCAAAACAAAACGGGTCTGGGGCATCGGGCCTTCGACAGCATCGACGATCAGCAGAGCACCATCGACCATGCCGAGGACGCGTTCCACTTCGCCACCAAAGTCTGCGTGACCAGGGGTGTCGACAATGTTGATACGGGTATCGTAATAGTCAATGGCGGTGTTTTTGGCCAAGATGGTGATACCGCGTTCGCGTTCCAGATCGTTGGAATCCATGACCCGTTCTGTGAGTTTTTCGTGAGGTTGGAAAGTGCCGCTCTGGCGCAGCAGACAGTCTACCAAGGTGGTTTTGCCATGGTCGACGTGGGCAATTACTGCGACATTTCGGAGGGGAAGAGTGGAAACAGCAACGGTCATAAAGGTATCCTTTTGAATCAAGCGGTTTGGTTTATTTTTGTTTGAAAAGACATTATAACAAGCTTAAGAACACGAATTAAAGGGGATAGCCCAGGCCAAACCCAATCAAAATGCACACGCCCCTGGAACTGTGTTAAGGTTGTAATCAAATTTGGACCGGCATTGGAAGCATGAAAGAACTATACAGCCAAGAATTCCCTTCACAGAGCATCTCAGAGAATCCCCCGCTGGCCATTTTACATGGCCTGTTTGGTTCGGGTCGGAATTGGCTCACTATCGCAAAGGAGCTGTCAGATCAGCGCGCGGTCTGGCTGGTTGACCAACGCAACCACGGCAAGTCGCCCCACCAAGCCGAGATGGACCTGGATTTACTCTCCCAAGACCTGCTCGATTGGCGCCAAAACAAAAATTTGCAATCCCTGAGTTTGATTGGGCACTCATTGGGCGGCCAAGTGGCCATGGCCTACGCGCTGCGCTATTACCCCAGTTATCTCAGCCATTTGATCATTGTTGATGTGGCACCCAAGGCTTACGATCCCCAACGCTTCCGTTTTATGACTGCTCTCAACGAGCTAGAACTCCACAACATACAGAGCCGGGCCGAGGCAGATCAGCGCTTGGAAGCAGCCATTCCCGACCGCGAGACCCGCCAATTCTTGCTCTCAAATTTGATTCGCAACCCAGAGAATCAATTTGTTTGGCAAATGAATTTGGGGGCGATTGTTTCACAATTGGAAGCCTTGAGCAAAAGCCCGCTGAGTCTCTTTGAGGAAGAACCGGAGCCCTTTCAAGAATGCCCTGTGCTGTTTATTCGCGGGGGCCGTTCAGACTATATCCAGTCTAGCGATGAGCGGGTGATACTGAGACAATTTCCCGAAGCCGAAATTATCACCATTCCCGAAGCGGGGCATTGGGTCCATTACCAGCAACCCGAAGCCTTTGTTCGCATTGTCAGGGACTTTCTCAAGCCCTGAAAGGCAGATGGTTAATTCTGGTTTTGCGGAATCCCCAAAACCAGGGAAGAATCAGCTTCGACCACAAAATACCACCCCAAACTGCTCAGCCGGTAAAAGACAGTCAGACGCTTGTTGGCGCCCACTTCGCTGTTCGGGCTTGCGCTCCGTGGCTTTGTCGACGATTGCCATCAACTCAGTGGGAATTTGGCGGTTGGCAGCATAGGCCCGCCAGGGCTCTTTGTCTGCTTTGAGCACTCTTTTGAAGAGTTCGACCTGGCTTTTGGCGGTAAAAGCAGGTTTGAGTGTGATCAATTCAAACAGAATCAGACCCAGTGAAAAGAGATCGCTGCGGCCATCCAAATGGGCATTTTTGCCCGCAGCCTGTTGGGGTGACATATAGCGTGGGGTACCCAGAATTTGGCCGAATTGGGTCGTTTCCCCCATTTCTTCACCTTCGACCAGGGGGGGCTGAATCCAGTCCAAAGCGGTGGGGTCTTGGGCATTGGGGTCTTCGCGCATGACCCGCGCAATACCCCAATCCATGACATAAACCTCGTTATAGCGCCCAAGCATTAAATTGGCAGGTTTGAGATCACGGTGTATCACGCCTTTGTTGTGGGCATAAGCCACGGCATCACAGACCTTGAGAAAGTTTTCCAATAACAGGGACAGATCGTGGTCAATATCTGGTTGCTGACCTTGGTCATAAAAGGCCCGGGTCTCTGCCATCAACTCTTTGAAGGTTTTGCCTTGCACCAATTTCATCGAATAGGCCAAAGAGCCGTCGTTCTGCGCTTCCATGCCATAAATGGGCACAATATTGGGATGAGCTGGGCTGTGATCTGGGCCTCGCGCAAAAAACGCGCTGTGGCCATGCTGTTGTCCTTGCCCAAAAGCTGTTTGTAAGCCACCTTGCGCTGCAGGTCACGATCACGGGCCAAATGCACCAATCCCATGGCCCCTTTACCCAACATGCCAAAAAAATCATAGTGGGAGCGGGTGAAGTCTTGCTTGGAAGCATTTTCTGCCGAATCCCCAACAAACCCCTGGTGCTGAGCCAAGATCACCGTTTCTATAAAGGCTTCGCTTTGGTCTAAGGGGGTTAGTTCCAACGCGTCACCAGCATTGCCAGGCAACCCAAAATCCATGGTTATTTGCGCCTGCCGGTGTATTCGCTGAAGATTACCCCATTGCCTTCGCTATCGGTGGCATAGACCTGCAAATATCCCGGATGGGCGTCCAGCCCAGAGTTGGTATTAATAGCTGGCACAATCGGAAAACTGGATTTCTGGGCCTTGAGATAAGTCAAGGTCGCTTGGGCCGAATGTACCCAAAAACTGACATAGCCATTGGTTTTATTTGGCCGGGGCAATTGGTCCTCTTGCAAGTCGGCAGTATAGACCCCAAAGACACATTTATTGCTCCAATAGCCGCGCCAGTCGGTGTCTGTGTAGGGTTTGCCCAAATCCAACGTTTTGGTGTAAAAAGTTTCGGCGCGGGCCAAATCCGGCACGGGATAACCTGTATAGTCCAATTCCAATACAGGACGTGAGGTGCTGTTGTTTTGGACTATCATGCTGTGTTTCAACTTATAATTGGCGTCAAAAATTTGGCTAACAAAGGCTTTGTCTTGAAAAGCATGATCACCCAGACCTTTAAGTGTCATGGCATAACTCACCAAGGTATCTGTGCCCAATTTGCGCAGAGATTGTCCTGAAACCAACATCTGAGCTTTGAGGCCATTGGCCCCACGATCGTATCTGGCCCAATAGACCGATTCCAAAGCCTTTAAAATAGCTGATTTGCCCGTTTCAAACCCACGCACACGGGTGCGGTTATCGTCAAACCAAGTGGTGCTTGGCCCCAAAAAGCTTCCCACTGTCTGTTTGTCTGTGCGCAGCCAGCTTTCGGCCAGCTTTTTTGCTGCATTAATGGCCGGATCACTGCCCGAAAAACCAGTCACATAGGGCTGGGCATTGTTGTCTGAACTGAGAAAAACTTTTTGCATGATAACAAAGAGGTTGCCCGCAGGATCTTTGGAAATAAAATAGGGGTCAGAGCCTTGTTTTTTAAATTGGTTGTCGGTACCCGCTAAAAATGGCACGCCTTGGGCTTTGAGGCGCTCACGCTCGGCTTTGAGATCAGAGACATAAAACAGGCCGTAGCCATTGGGCCACCCCTTATGAATGGAGGTTAAGCCATCTAAGCGCTTGGCATCGAGCACAAAATGTGAGCCATTGAGATTAAAAGCCACCCGGTCGGGGGTGCGCAAGACGGGCTCACCCATCAGTGGTTTGTAAAATTGCAGTGCTTTGGGCAAATGCTCAACGGGATAGACAAAATCAAATTCAAAATTTTCTTCACCGGGGCTCTCGTCTTCGATTTGGTAATTGAGACTCCAACTGTCGATCATCTGGGTGAGTTTCCATTGCCCTGCCTGTTTGGCAAAGGTCATCAGCACCAAACCCTGATCGTCGTAATTCCAACGCGAACCCCCTTCAATTTCAACCCAATAGCGCAGGCTGGCTGTGGTCGGTGCAGATGGATTGTCGACTGCAATCTCGAGCTTTTGCAGGGTCATTTTTTCAGAAATTTCACGATTGGGGCGCTCAAAGGCCTCCCACTCTTTGTCCAGCCCGGCAATAAAGGCCGCTGCCCCAGATTGAACGCCGCCCGCCCGGTGGCTCATGCGCAATAAATCTGAGGCCACCCCTTGCGCCAATTTGGCTTTGTTCATGTGCAGATAATGATCCCAATAGGCCTTGAGGGCCGCAATTAAAGCCGCTTGGTCTGGGGCCTTGGCATTGCTACCCATGATTTGATCGGGTCTTAAGATCACCTGAGCAGAAACGGTTTCCCCCGCATCGGACTGGCCGGGAGCTGACCGGACTGACAAGACAGGCAAAGAGAGAGAGAGTGTAAGCAGCGATGCCGCCAAAGCCAATCTTGGGAGAGTTAAGGACATAAATAGTACTCCTGAGCGGGTAGTGGGGTGTGTATCATTGTCCTAAACAAATCTACAGACCCTCTGAACTTGCCGCAACACGCAAGCGGGCTTCGCGCACTTTGTCCTTTTTGCTCTTGCGTTTGCCTTTTACGGGGAGCGGGCCTTTTTTAGGTGCATCGCCTGCGTTTTCAATTGGGTTTAAGGTCGGTTCAAAGCCAAGGATATGTTCCCTTTCAAGTTGAATACCGGCCCGCTTTTCGATCAGTTTAAAATG
>CAZRFI010000304.1:0-5872 GCA_964598905.1 uncultured Candidatus Sericytochromatia bacterium
CGGCTGTCTTGCCCCGTAGGGCTCGTTTCTCGCCGACGGTTCAAGCTCCTTCGGCTGCGCGTATCAAGCTGTCCTCAGCCCTATGGCTCATACTTCGCCAAGGCCTGAGGCAAGCGCCTTCTATGCAGCAATGCTGTCTTTGGCTGTAAAGGCTCCTAGCAATGCTGTCCTTGGCTGTAAAACTCGTTCCTCGTCAACAGCCAAGGCTTGTCGCCAACAGCCAAAGCTCGCCTCCGGCTCTGCTAGAAGCGCTTAGTACAACCCGCGTTTGAGCTGTTCGCGTACGACTTCTGAGCGGGTCAGCACGTCGATAAAGACGGGCTGGCCGCCCAGGCGGTAATTGAGCAGAAATTTGCGCACGTCTTCAAAGCTTTTACCGTTGCGGCGCAATTCGTTCTCTTCGAGATAAATTTGAGAGGCGGTGAGATCCTGCACCAGTGGAATGCCATTGTCGAGTTTGTCGAGGGCTTGATTGAGCGCCGCTTTGAGCGGATTGGCTGAGATGCGGTGGCCACCTGAGAGTTCAACCAAAGGTGCCCCGCCGTGGTCCGCCGTTAAAATGACCACCCCATGTTCTTTGCCGACCTTTTTCTCAAAGGCTTCAATGACCCGTTGGGCCTGTTTGTCTTGCTCGGCGAAGACCTGTCCACATTCGACGGTTTCCATGCCAAAGGCGTGGCCACAGGCGTCGCTGGATTTGAGTGTCAGATAGAGTAAATCTGCGATCTCATCCTGGCCAACCGGCTCGTTTTCGATCATTTTGATGAATAAATCTGCATCATACTTGGCCTGGGCGGGTGTGTTGTTGATATGTTCAAAATTATCCACTTTGTGCTCCAACCACAGGCCTTTGGCGTCTACTTGAATGTCCAAATAGGGTTTGATGCTGTGGTTTTTGAGGTATTCAGGCAGGCTGAAATAACTCTCATGGGTTTTGGGCAGCCCGGTTTGGCTGTTGTAATAGAGGGCCAGATCTTTGTCGCCACCGGCATAGAGCGCGCCATGGCCCGCCATGCCAAAGGAGGCCCGATCGGCATAGGCATAACTCAGAATCAGGGCTTGATTGCCCGTCTGTAAATCCCAGGTATCTGCCAGACTCGGGCTGTTGATAAAAATCGGTGAGCGGTCGGGCCCCAGCAAACTGCTGCGCTTGCCCAGTGAGGCCAAAAAGAAGCTGTTTGAGACAATCCCATGTTGGTAAGGATAGGCTCCCGTGCCAATCGCAATATGGCCGACGCTGGTTTCGGTGTCGAGGTGGCTGATCTGGGTCTGGGTATAGAGGGTACCCGCTTTCATCAGGCGGTCGATATTCGGGTGGGCCTGGGGATGGGCGTGGTAATACTGCCAGCCGCCCTGATCAAAGACCAGGGTCAAAATCGCTTTTGGTTTGGTTTTGACAGGTTTGAGCGCTGCGCTCAAGACCTTGCCATGAAACGAATCTTCTGGCGGCACCGCGCCAATCAAATAGGCCTGGGTGGGCACAATGTCCTGTTGGGTCGTGGGGGTCTCGACCGTTTTTCCGGCATGAATAAAACCCGGTCCGTACAAGAGCAGCGGGATATGGGTGTCGTACTCCCAAATCGAACCGTGGCTGCTGCCCCCGTGTTTGATTCGCTCTTGTTTGTTTCCTTTTTGCAGGTGGCTAAAGCCATCGTGGGAATAATCCCCGGTATCAAAGGTAATAAAACTGAATTTGCGTGGCAAAAAAAACAAATCCCCGCTGCGTCCAGGCAAATATGAAAATGCTGTCGCCGTGCGAAAGCGTTCGCGGGCGGTGGCTTCTTCGCTGGCAGAGGGCGGGGGAGTCCCGGCACTTAAAAACAGAGACAGGCTGACCAGCGCCAGCGACGCCGTCAGCCTGAAATATGTCTGCATAGCAGGGATTGAATTAACTGCCAGCGTTGAGCTTGGCTTTGAGGGCAGCCAGGTCGTCATCGACCCCTGAATTGGCGCTCAATTTGGCAAATTCATCTTCGATTCCCGCACCGGGTCCAAGCATATTGAGATCGCCATAAGCAGAAGCCAGCGCCTCTTGTTCCATGACTTTGTCTTCTAGACGAGAGAATGCGGAGAGTGAACGGCTTTCACCAATTTTGCCCATGGTCTTGGAGATCTGCTGTTGGGCTTTGGCTTGGCGGCTGCGGGCAATCAAAAGATCTTTTTTGATTCGGGCTTCATTCATTTTGCTCTCAAGCTGGGTCAATTGGCCTTTGAGCATTTCCACGTTTTTATTCTGGGTTTCCCACTGGGATTGAAAGCCCACAGAGGTCTGTTGGTAGGTGTTGCGGCGCTGCAGGGCTTCGCGGGCCAAATCTTCGCGGCCGCTTTTGAGGGCCAGGGTGGCTTTTTCTTCCCAGCCCAGTGCCTGTTTTTCGTTTTGGGTGTATTGCTGATGCAGGCGCTTTTCGGTCTGAATGGCCAGTGCCACTTCTTTGCGCACTTCAATCAGATCCCCTTCCATATCGATCATCAGCTGTTTGAGCATTTTTTCGGGATCTTCAGCTTTGTCGATCAGGTCGTTGATATTCGCTCTCAGGACAGTGGAAATACGATCAAGGATACCCATGGGACAGTCACTCCTTACTATGTGCAGATCAAATTTGATGTCAAATCTGAAAATTTTAAGTCTGAAAATTTAAGTCTGAAAATATATTTCAAGCTTTGGCCTGAAGGGCATTATATCACAAAACAAATGTGGAACCAGATGCCTTTAACGCGCTTTTTTGGGGCGCAATCCCCAGGCCCAGAGCGCAGAACCTGCCAAAGCAGGCAAAACCACAAAAGCCTGTAAACTGGCTGCAATCAGGTTGTTTTTGAGATCGCCAGTATACGCCAGGCCGCTGACCTGCCAAAAGGCCTTGAGCAGGGTAAATCCCCAATTGGCCCAGACACTCAGGCCAATCAAGCGGGTGAGCAGAAGCACCGTTTTTTCTTGGTAACTCAAGCTTGGCAGTGTCCAGGCCAGCCCGAGCAGCCAAAAACAGCCCATTAAGCCGTTTAAATGGGAGGCCAAAAGGGCATGGGGGTTGGCGGGTAGTTGGTTGGTCATGGCTGCGGCCACCAAGAGGCCAGTGGCCAGACCTGCCACCATCAGCCAAGCGGCAGATGCTGCCAAAGACTTTTGTTGTGGGTTTAAGCCCTCTGATTGCATTTTAATTGCCTTTTAGGTCAAAATTCTGTTTGAATTATAGCCGAATTTAGAATTTTGGCAATTTTGATACTTGCAGCTGATTCCGCTTGATTCTGTCAGGGGACTGAAATTACCGACAGCCCCTGCTTTCTGGTACCATATTTTAATCCAGCATTTAATTATTAGGGGCTCATACCCCCGCTCTCAGGGAGAACGCAGTTATGAAAGTATTTATCGGAAATTTAACCGAAACCGTCACCGAAGAAGAACTCACCCAGGCCGCCGCCGCTTTTGGCACCGTTGCCAGCACCCATCTGGCCCTGGATGACGAGGGCCTTTCCAAGGGCTTTGGCATTGTTGAAATGGCCTCTGCTGCTGAAGGAGAGGCCTTGATTGCCGGTCTCAATAGCAAAGACTTCAAAGGGCAACCCCTCAAAGTCAACGAAGCCCGCCCCGATAAAAAAGCGGGTCGGAATATCAGCCGCAGTCCCGGTGTGGGCTTTGGCAGCCGCCCTGTATCGGGGGCGCAAAAGGCCAAAGGCAGTGGCAGCAAAGGTGGCTTTAATATTGGCACCACTGGGCGCAATAAAGTTTAAATTTGTTGATCCATCCCTGTTTCTAAATCCAGACAAAACCCCTGATTCTGCCAATAGCTGGGCAAAGGTTCAACCAGGTCCAGCCATTGCTCAGAAACAGGGTGTTTAAAGCGTAGCCGCCAAGCGTGTAGGGCCAAAAATGGTCCGCCCTGACCATAGACGGCATCGCCCCAGACCGGATGGTCCAAGCTGGCGAGGTGGACGCGAATCTGGTGGGTGCGGCCCGTTTCGAGTTTTAAATGCAGCAAACTGCCCAAGGGATTGCTTTGCCGCACCTGGTAATGGGTTAGCGCTGCCTTGCCTTGGGGATCGACTTGCATTTTCTGGGGGGCAGCCGGATTGCGTGCCAGGGGCCTATCGATGCTGCCGCAACCTTTTAATGGGCCCATGACCCAGGCCAAATACTCCCGCATGATTTGCCGGGTCTGAGAGGCCTTGAGCAAGGCCTGGTGGGCTTTGTCTGTTTTGGCAAAGATCAACAGGCCCGTTGTGTCGCGATCCAGCCGGTGTACAATGCCAGGCCCGGCTACCCCGCCCACGCCGGGCCAGTCTTGAATGGCCCAGAGCAAAGCGTTGACGCAACTGCCCCGCCACCAACCCGGCCCCGGATGGCTGGCCATGCCTGCGGGTTTGGCCACGACCACCAGCTCTGCGTCTTGGTAGCGAATGGGCAGGGGCAAGTTTTGGGGTAAGGCAGCATGGGGATCGGGTGGCGGCGGAAAAACGGCAATTGTTTGCCCTGGCTGAACCCAGCGGCTGGCTTTGCCGGGCATGCCATCAACGGCCACATGTCCGGCTTGGATCCATTTGCGCAGCTTAAGATAATCCAGGTTCAATTTCTGGGCCAAAAACTGTTCAAGGGGTTGTTGGGCTTCTTCTGGAGCCACTTCCCACTGCTGTGAAGCGGTCACGCGGTGGAATGCCAAAAATGAATGTCAATTTTCATGGGGTCTCTCTCTGCGGATCTGTAGTTGATTGTACTGCAAAAGCCCAAACACGCCCAGATAATCTGCTCCTTGTCTAGGTCTATTAAGCTTCATTTAAAAAAAATATAAACTTATCTTGACAAAGGTGCTGGGATTTTGTAATATGAATATTACGAACTTCGAGCAATCGAAAAAAGCGTCACACACGGACCGGATGCAATTTCCGGCCAAAAGCCCAGGAGGGGTGGCAGTCATGTCTGGCAACAGCTGGCAAAGGCCGACTCCCTCGGAGAGATAAGACCTGTGAGCCGTCAAAACGGAAAACAGGGAGTCCAGCAGAAGTGCTGGAGCCGCTCTGGTGGGAGGAGAAATCCCTGGAGGGTCAACACCGCCTCAGTCGTTGGCGAAAGCCTTACGAATGGGGACAGTGGAAAACCAGGAGGGTAAAGGTCGGATCGAGGTATTTGACACACGAAGCGCGTGGCAGAAACCGCTGCAGTCGTAAACAAACGGCAAGAGTGGCAGGCGCCGGTAACGGTGGCCGATACGCACAGAGTGAAAGACCCTGAAGGCGGGAAGTGCATGAGGGACACGGGTCTTGGCAACGAGACAACGGACTCTGAACAGGTGTAACGCCCAGAAGTCGCGAAAAACGGCAAGTGGGCCCATGTTTTTGAGAAGCCGAAAGGTTTGTTTTAAGCAAAGTTGTTCAGAGGGGAATTCCCTGAAGTACCCAGGAAAAGCCTGGAGAGGGATCGGGTTACGGCCCGGTAGCTCGGTATTTGATAGGCGTCAGGAGCGCGGGTCATTGGCCCAACGCTGGAGATGTCAGAGCCCCTGAGACGGGGAGCCTCGCAGATACCCGGTGAAGACCTCAGGAGGCCGCAGGACGCGTAATTTTGACTCGCTTGGGGTTCGTGCCTTTTTAAGGGCCCGAACCCCTCTCTTTTGTGGGGGATTTTTTATTTTTTGAGCGTCTTATGCCGCACCTTCATCTCTCAGGTCTGCCCATCTGGTGGCCTGCTCTTCAGCCTCAACGTATTTTAATTGTCGGCCCTTCCGGCAGTGGCAAGACCACCTTGGCGCGCCAATTGGGGCAATTCTGTGCCCTTCCCCCTGTTGACCTCGATGATTTGCATTGGTTGCCCGGCTGGCAGACCCGCGCCCAGGCAGAATTGCGCGCCGCTGTGGCTGCTGTGGTGGCGCAAGAGGCCTGGGTG
>CAZRFI010000305.1:0-5871 GCA_964598905.1 uncultured Candidatus Sericytochromatia bacterium
ATCGAGGTCAACCGCGAGGGGGAAATAGTCTGGCAATATGGCACGCTCAAAAATCCCGGCAATGGCCCCCATCAGCTAATGTACCCCGAGCGCGCAATTCGCCTGATCAACGGCAATACGCTGATCATCGACACCCGCAACCACCGCCTGCTCGAAGTCGATCCCGCTGGGGGGATCTTCTGGCAATTTGGCGGCTTAAATTCGGAGAAATCCCACAAAAAAATCAGCAACCCCACGGCTGCTTACCGCCTCGACAATGGCCACACAATGATCGTACACAGCGGCAACCGGCAGGTCTTAGAGGTGACCCACCACTCCGAAGTGGTCTGGAACTACTTGCTGCCTTCCAAAGTGCGTTAAAGTGCGTTTGTCTGTGTTTAAGTGAAGATCCTGCTGGCGCTGGATAAATTTAAAGGCAGCCTGAGTTCGTTGGAAGTGGCTGAGGCCTTGGTTGAAGGTATGGCCCAATCCCATCCGGGTCTCGTGTCTGAAATCTGGCCCGTCAGTGATGGCGGCCAAGGATTCTTGGAAGCGCTGCATCTGCCGCTGCAATTAACCCTACAGCAAACCGCTATTCATGCCCCTCACGGGGAATTGGCCCTGGCCCAGTTTGGTTGGCAAGCCAGTGCCCAACGCGTTGTGATTGAAACCTGCCAAGCCACGGGCCTGCATCTGATCCCGCGTTCGCAGCGCAATCCCTTACACGTCAACAGTATCGGTCTGGGTGAATTGCTTTGGGCAGCACAGGCCCAGCAGCCCAAAGCATGGCTGCTGGGTTTGGGTTCAAGTGGCACCGTGGATGGTGGTATGGGCCTGGCCCAAGCTTTGGGATATCTGCTGCTGGACGCCCAAGGCCAGCAGATTCCTCCTTTTCCCGACCACATTCACAGACTGGCCCAAATTGTCCCACCGGCAAACCCTGTCATTCCAGCCCATACACCTGTGATGGCGCTCTGTGACGTCTCGAACCCCCTCTTGGGCCCAAATGGCGGTGTCGCCATTTACAGTCCGCAAAAAGGGGCCCACCCCGAAGATCTCCCCAGACTTGAAGCGGGTTTAGCACATTGGGCACAACGGCTCTGCGAAGATCTGCAGCTCAAAGAATCAGCATCAGACCTGATCAAGACCCCCGGTGCGGGGGCGGCTGGAGGCCTGGGACTGGGGCTCAAAGCCCTGTTGGGCGCACAATTGCTCAGGGGTGCCGATCAGATGTTGCAGCTCACAGGGCTCGAAAGCGCTTTGCCCGAGGCCGATCTGCTCATCACGGGTGAGGGCCAATTCGACGCGCAATCCGGTTTTGGCAAATGGCCTGCGCGCTTAATCCAGCTGGCAAAAGCGTTACACATCCCCGTGGTCTTGGTGACAGGGCAAAAACTGACCGTTCCCCGGCCTGCGGGAGTAATTGAGTCGTACGCACTTGTGGAGTGGGCACGGGAGACAGAGAACTCAGGCACCGCCAGCACATCGGCCTTGGTTCAGATTGGGGCGTATTTGGGCAAAAAATGGGACCAGGCTTAGTTTCAAATTTTTGCTCAAAAATTTGGTTCAGAATAGAGTTTAAGCTTAAGATAGTTAAAAAGAGTAAATCTGTCCGGAGGACACCCAGCCGAAGATGATTCCAGCTCAAATCCGCGATGTTTAAAAACTACTTTATGGGTTTGTTATTTGCTTTTGGGGCGGGCGGACTGGATCCTGTTTTGGCCATGGCCCCTCCTGAAAACCCCGACAAAGCCCTGCAGCTCTGCCTGCAAACGTACCCTGGCACCAGCAGCGAAGCCCAGTGTTACCGAGAACAGAGTTTGGCCCTGGAAAAAGAAGTGGCTAGACTGTATCTTGCCCTGGGGGGAGATCGCAATGTTGCGCTCAAACACAGCCATTTGCTTTGGCAGCATTACCTGGCATCTGAGCGCCTCTACCTGGAACAGGCCTTTTTTGTGCCTGGCAGCCAATCCGAATGGCTCAAAGCCCGCGCCACCTATCACCTGTTTAAAACACGGGCAGAAGCCCTCCAGCACTATCTGGACTTTGTCCAAGCACATCAATAGAAGGAATCCCCCATGTCTGAACTGGCCCGCCGCCTGACCCTGCCAGATATTCTCTGTCTCGGTGTCAACGCGATTATTGGCTCTGGTATTTTTCTCTTTCCCGGTAAATTGGCCACTGTCGCTGGCCCGACCTCGATCTTTGCCTTTGTGCTCTGCGGTTTTTTGCTTGTGACCGTGGCCCTGTGTTATGCCGAAATGGCGGGTTTAACCCAGCGCAACGGCGGGTCGTATATCTATGCCCTGACCGCCTTTGGCCCCAAAGTGGGCTTTGTCGTGGGCTGGATGGCCTGGGTCACCTCGATCTTTTCTTGGGCGGCGGTGGCCAATGCGATCAGCTCCCAATTGGCCTGGTTTCATCCGGTGTTTAACGGCACCCTCGCCACCAAAATCCTGGCCGTTTCTTTGATTCTGACCTTTGGCACCGTCAATTATTTCGGCGTCAAAATGGGCGCTTTGACGGTGAACTTCTTTACCCTGGCCAAAACCCTGCCCCTGGCGATCTTTGTGGGCATTGGGCTTTTCCATATCAAAATGGGGAATTTTCAGGGGGCGCTCAACACCGACATGAACACCCTCGGTGCTGCGATCTTTCTCTCACTCTGGCCGCTGCAAGGCTTTGAGACCACCCCCGTGGTAGCGGGTGAAAGCAAGAATCCCCGCCGCGATGTGCCCCTGGCCACGGTGGGCTCGCTTTTGGCCGTGGCCGTCTTTTATACCCTGATTCAGATTGTGGCCGTGGGCAGCTTTGATGGCTTGGCGGGTTCAAAGAAGCCCCTGGCAGATGCGGCGGCCAGCTTTATGGGTCCGCTGGGTGCGACCCTGATGGCCGCTGGGGCCGCGATTTCCATGACCGGTTACAGTGCCGGCAATGCCATGGGTTCGGCCCGCTATTTAGAGGCCCTGGCCGAAGACCGCTTTTTGCCACAATGGCTCAAAGGCATTCACCCCCGCTATTTCACCCCTGCGCGCGCGATTGTGATCACCATGGGCCTGACGGCGGTGATGGCTATTTGGCTGGACTTTAATGCCCTGGTAGATATCTCCAATCTGGCGGTAATCAGCCAATACAGCTCAACCTGCCTGGCCGTGATCTGGCTGCGGATCAAACAGCCCCAACTTGAACGCCAATTTAAAATCCCCGGCGGAATCTTTTTGCCCGTGCTGGCCTGTCTGGTCTCGGCTTGGCTGATCAAACAGGTCAAATTGCCCGAGTTGCTGTTTACAATCTGTGTGGTCTTGATTGGCATTGGCATTGCCTTTGCCAGCCGCAAATGGGATATGCGCCAAGCGCGAATCTGAGAACAATTTGCAAAAGGGGGTTTGACAAATTCCCCCTTTTTTGCGAGAATAATGTTAACGATGTAAACATAGATTAGGAGTTATTCCATGTCGAACTTTCAACCCAGTATTTCAGGCTCTCAGATTATCAACCCCTTGCCCACTTTAAACAACAAACCCCAAGTCAAGGTCGAAAATACGGATCTCCCCTCTGAAACCCAGGTCCATTCGGTTAAGAGTGTGAATCAGACCCAGACGCCGGTCAAAAAAGTGTCAGCAGAGCCCCTGCCCGAACCCGAAGTGATCAAAGAAAAAATCGAAAAGACCCCTTCAGAACAGGTGCTGGCCCTAAAACAGGAAATCGACTCCCTGAAAAAGACCCCGCTCAAACTCAACCATGTCGACGCTCCTCTCGATCTGGCTCTGGAGCGGGCCAAATTAGAATACCTGAGCAATATTAAAACAGACAGCCAATTGCCCAAAGACCTGAACCATGTCAACAAACAACAGTTTCAGCCAATTCAAAGCACCCAGGTCAGCGATCGCATCATTCGCAAAGACAAACAGGGCCTCGACACCTTGATCCAAAGCCAATTTGTGGTGTTTGAACATAAATTGCGGGACAGACTGGTCAGCACCGACAAACAGACAGCGGCTGCTAAAGAATTGGCCAAAACCCTGATCAGCCAAAAAGATCCCGACAACGAAATCCTGTTAAAAATCAACGGCCTGAATGATCAAGACCTGCTCAATCTGGTGGCCAAAAACATTGGCGCCCTGCGCTCTGATCGCTATGGCAACCAAGCCACTTATGCCGATCTCTCCAGCAAAAAACAGGCCTTGGTGCGGGCGATTGCCCAAGGTATGCGCGAATCTGCAGATCTGCGCAGCTTGGATACCCAAATGGCCCTCGAAAGCAATGCCATTCGCACCATGCATGACGAGCTGAGAAATCTCTTGCCCAACAGCGATAAGAGTTTCGGTTGGTCGCTGAAAGGCAGCTTGGATATCCAGGCAGAATATGCCATTCAGCTTGGTTGGGTCACCCAGGATCAGGTCAACAAAGCCCGTGAAAACGCAGAAACCTTTGTCGGCATTCATGAAATCGACGAATGGAAACAGGCATTGAACCCCTTTCAGGTTCAAACCCTGGAAGCCATTTGCAAAGGCATCACCCATACCCTGGACCAGAAGTTGCCCAACCGCGTTATGGCTTCACAAAATCTGCAATTTACCCATGAGGGCATACCCGAAACCCGAAATGTGCCCACCAGATTTACGCTGAATGGCGAGCAATACGAAAACCCCCAATTTTTGGGCAAAGGGGGCGTGGGCCTGATTCTCGAATACCAAAAAGTGGGCGCACCCACCGAAAAAGTGGTGGTCAAATCCCTTCTCAATCCCCTGCAACGGGCGGATTTGTGCAAAGAAGTCATCGCTCACCGCCATGTGCTCGGGGGCGAAAACATGCAACCCGATGACAATATTATCAACCTGCGGGGGGTGGTCAAAGGCCCCAACGACGGCCTGTTTATGGTCATGGACAAAGCTGAAGGCGGCGATCTCTACAAATTATCCAGCCTGCTGACCTTTGCCAACCGCCAGGGAGGCCTGCCCCAAATTGCCAATTCACTGCTGGTTCAGCATTACCTCAAGGAGGCCTCGCTGGGGTTAAACAAACTCCAAGAATCTGGTTCGATGCACAACGATATCAAAGGCATGAACTTCTTGATGCACGAAGGCAAAGTCAAATTGGCGGATTTGGGTTCGACCCATACCCAGACCGTGATGACCTCCGCCCTCAACGTGCCCACCACCTATGCTGGCAAAGAGTGGGAAGTCAATGCCAACAACAATGCCAATATCACCCAGAAAAATGACCTGTATGCCCTGGGTGTGATGCTGCACATGCTCAACGGCGGGGGCCCACCTCCCACTGGCACACTGCTCAAGGGCGACCCCAATGATCATACGGCCTTGGGCAATCTCAAACGCGGCCTCTTGGCTGAAGACCCAGCTGAACGAATCACTCCCCAAGGGATTCTGAACAGCGGGTATATCAAAAACCTGGAGAAAGTCGATGGCCAGCAACTGAAGAAACTGATTCTCGCCGCAGAGGAATTTGGCAAAGTCGCGTCCAGCACCTTCGTGCGATTGGACAATCAAATTGTGAACGATCTCAATTCAATTGAGCAAATCAAAAAAGCGATTGAATCGACCAATCCGCAGGAAATGGAAAGAAAAAACCGGCTGACTCAGGAATTAAATCAATACCAATCCAAAGTAGACGACGCCCGTGATCAGCAAAAAGCACTGCTAACCACCTCACCGGGCAAAGAGGCCTACCAAAATCTGTTGGACGCCGCCCATTTGATTGAATCCCGCCTCAAGATCTGAAGAGATCCGCACTGAAGCCTGGATTTGCTGAACCCAACCCTGAACCCAACCCTGAACCCAACTCTAAACCCATGGGGTTGGGTTTATTCTTTGAGCACCATGTCGATACACATCACGGCAGCCAGGATCAGGCGCTTGAGGTCGGGTTTGT
>CAZRFI010000306.1:0-2164 GCA_964598905.1 uncultured Candidatus Sericytochromatia bacterium
CGGGCCTGCGGTTCAGGCTTTCGCGAAAGAGCGGAAAATACACCTGGCTGTCGTGCTCGGCGGCTGTGCGTTTAAAGAAGCGGCTTTCACTGCGCTGATCCTGGGGCGAACGGCAAACGACTTCCATTTCGAGCAGGTCCGTCTGGCCCAAACAGGTATTCAGGTCTGTCCAAAAGCCTGCCGCCGGGATTTCGCCAGGAAAAACCAGGCCCAGCCAATCTTGTTCAGCGGCCTGCCGGGCTGCAGCCCAGATCTCACCCATATGATTCTGCCACTGCAAGGGCAGAATTTTGACCCCAAAGGCTTTGGCCACCTGTAAGCTTGCCTGATCGGCGCCCAGATCCAAGACCAGGATTTCGCTGACTTGGCCGTTGAGGGCATCCAGGCTCTGTTTGAGCAATTTTTCATCGGAGCGAACAGGCAGACAGACACTGATCTGAAGCATGGGGGGATCCTTTAGTATGTATTTATTTATCTTGGTTTATTTATCTGGGTTTACTTATCTAGGGCATCAAATTCCGCGACCAAAGGCAAATGGTCAGAAGCCCAATAGGCTTCGGGGTTTTGCTGAATATGCACCGAGCGTGGGCGGTACTCGGGCATCATGCTGGGAGAGACCAAGATATAGTCGATACGCGAGCGGTATCTTTTGGGGTGGTAAGTGAAGACCGAGGGTTTGATTCCCAGGTCTTGGGCGGCGATGTCTACCAGCCCGAGGGGGTTTTGCGGGCCGAGCAGGGGTTTGAGAGGGGCCGAGGTGGGTTCGTCGTTAAAATCGCCCATCACGACAAAATTGGCTTTGGGATTTTGACTCTGGTAGGTTTTGAGCAGGCCTTGAATGGCTTTGGCTTCGGCCTCGCGCACAGCATCGGACTCATTTTTATCGCCGAGTTTGGACTTGAGGTGGACGGCAAAGACGGTCAGGGTATAGCCGCTGGGGGCTTTGAGCGTGACCTGGAGCAAATCGCGGCCAAAGCCCCGCTTGCGCCCTTTGAGTTCAAATTTAAAGTCTTTGTGGCTTTTGACTGAAACAATCGGGAATTTGCTCATGACGGCCACGTCAATCCCGCGTGGGTCGTTGCCATCAATCACAATCGGCTCTTGGTAATTCATGTCTTTGAGGTATTTATCGCGGAAGTCTTTGAGGGTCTTTTGCGACTCCACTTCTTGCATCGCGACCACATCGGGCTGTTCCAAATGAAAAATATCCGCGAGGGCCCGCAGTTCTTTTTTGGGCTTGGCCCGCTCTTTTTTGTTGCGGGAATTGTCGGGAATGCCATCAAAGAGATTTTCGACATTGTAAGTGGCAATTTTGAGGGTGGCGGGTGCGGAGTTGACGTCACGGGGGGCACAGGCCAAACAGCTGGCCAAAAACACAGCCATGGCCAATGGGGCCCTGAAATGTGCAAAACTGAAGCGAAGTCTGAGACGCGAAGATGGGTCAAACATAGGGGCTTACCTCAAAATTAGGGCTTCTGTATGATACCATACAGCATGCGCCAATTTTTGATTGCAATTCAGGGCCAAAACCGAACCGGCATCGTGGCAGAAGCCACTGGGCTGCTGTTTCGACATGGGGTCAATGTGACCGATTCGTTTATGACCACCCTGCGCTCGGAATTCACAATGATGATGATTGTGCAATTGCCCGAAGCCCTGGAACTTGAAAGCTTTGAAGCAGACTTAAATGCCTTGGGGAATCAGGCTTTGGGCGTGTTTTTGCGTCCGCTTTTGCCTGCCGAGACCTTACACGGCAATGCTGAGAGTGTGCCCAATTATTCTCTCTCGGTGCTCGGTCGCGATCAAACAGGCATGATCTTTAAATTCTCGCAGCTTTTGGCCCAGCAACAAGTGAATATCACAGACGTGAACACCCGCCTGCTCGACGGCAGCCAACCCCCGCTCTATGCCATGATTATGGAGACCTTTGTACCCCCCAGTCTGGATCTGACGTCTCTCAAACAGGCCCTGCAGGCCGTGGCTGCTGACATGGGTGTCGATGCCCATTTTCACCCGCTTGAACAGCTCGAAATCTAAACATGGCCATCCGCGAGGTCTTGGTCTACCCCCATCCATTGCTGCGCCAGGTTGCTTTGGCGGTGGAAGATTTTAGCGCCGCGCAGCCCGTGATTCAAGACCTCTGCGAGACCATGAATGCCTCGGG
>CAZRFI010000306.1:2264-3823 GCA_964598905.1 uncultured Candidatus Sericytochromatia bacterium
CCTGGCTTTGGCTATCTCCCGCTTCACTGCCACTGCGGCCGCCGGAGAGGAGCATCGTCGGAAAGAGAAACGACATCGGGTTGCTGAGCTTGTTTTTGGCAAAAAGGGCTTTGAGTTTCTCTTGGTAAGCTGCGCGCTCCAAACTTGCCCCCTGTTGTTTGCTCAGGCTCTCGGCCCGATAACTTTCCAGGGTAAAATCCGCGAAGATCTCCATCACCGCAGGGGTTTGCTTTTCAAGCAGGTCAAAGTCAGTTTTGTGGGTCTTGCGAAAGCTTTCAAAACCCTGTTTAAAGGTTGTTATGCTCGAAAAATCCAGCTCTTTTTGCATTTTTTCGGTGAGGGCATCATTGAGGCTGAAAAATTGCAGGATTTGGGCGTGTTTTTCGGCGGCTTCTGGCGGCGGGATCAGAGCCTGTAATTTGTTCTTGAGGTTTTTCAGCGCTTTGATGCTGCCTTCGAGCGATTTCTTCTGGAGTTCGCTGTTTTCGCCCAAAGAGGGACTGCTTGATCCCGAAAGCGCGCTGGGCATTGTCAAACTTGTGGTGGGCAAGGCTGGGGTGGTGGAGAGCCCTGCACCCAATGCCATGGAGAGAGCCATTGAACTGGTATTGACACCTTCGAGATTGGATTTGCCATAGTCTTTAAACAGGCTGGCCACCTGGCGGCTGTAGTCTCCCTGGCTGAGTTTGGCAGGGGCTGTGGCAATTTGGGATACTGGCTGACAGGCAAACGCTGTTAAGAGGCAGAGAGAGAGAAGACCGTTTTGGATTTTAGACATCGCAACACACCCACTTTAAATATTTGGCTACACCTTGTTTGACTACTCTTTAGTTTCAGTATAAAGCCTGATTTCAAAAAAACAACTCACACCTGCGCTTTGGCCCAGGCGTTTTTCGTGTGTCTCGAAATCCACTTGAACGTATCTGCAAGGATTGCCACGGATGTCAGAAATTGGCGGGGACCCCGGCTCTAATTGAGTTCTGCCATGTATTTTGACAAAGACGAAGCCAAAAGGTAAAAATCCATGGTGAGCTGCAATAAATCCGTGTCAGTGTACAGGCCAAGAATCAGGGTTTGTGTATTTTCTAAAGCTTTGGGATCTTTTTCCAAAATTTTGATCACCCATTCGCTCATTCGACTTTGCAATACTTGTCCGTCTTTTAAGTAGGCATAAACGCCCAAATGGGCAGTCTGTAATTCATCTGGCGGATGTAAAGCGGCAAAGGCTTCAACCACTGCCAGGCTTTCTGCATTCATATGCTTAATTCGGCTGATGGGATCTTTGGGCTGCTCAGAAGGATTGGCAACGGGGGATTGTGCTGAGAGTGAAGGCATCAGCGATAAAAATGAACTGCCACTCGTACCGGCTTTGGCAAAAATCGCTTTTGCTTTTGCTTTATAATCCACCGCAGTTAAAACGCTACCCTGTTGTTTGCTGCGGCTTTCTGCCCGCAGTCCATCCAATTTAAAACCAACCAAAATAGATTGTACTTCGGCTGTCATTGCTTCGATTTTGGCAAATTGAGCTTGGTTGCGGGTGTAAAAGTCGTTCATCTGTT
>CAZRFI010000306.1:3923-5862 GCA_964598905.1 uncultured Candidatus Sericytochromatia bacterium
TTTAACTCCTGCTGTTTGAGAGACTTTTTCCAGTATAGGTTAACTTTTCAAAAAAGTAAACTAGTGATCTGTCTCTGGCATGGCCAGCCGTTTAAACACCGGTCGGTAGAGATCATTCCTGCGCAGCAAGGTCTCAAAATTGAGCGAATTGCAGGCATATCCCAGCCAGAGTTCTTTACCCCGTTTGCCCGCCTCGGAAAAAGCCGGATGGGCTTTGGCAGCATAACAAAAGGTGTTTTTGTCATAGTCGGGGCTTTCAGGCTTCATTTCGCTGTAGAGGGGGATTTGTTTGACCTGCGCTGTCCAGGGCCCTGTGAGCTGGGGAGCTGTGCGAATCACCACCTCGCGACTAAAAAAAACCGGATGGGTATGTACCATCACCCATCTTTGGCTGTTTTTGTCGAAGTGCAGTGAGGCCTCAGTGGCGCCTTCGGGAACCAAAACCTGTGCATCAGGCCCATCCAGGCCTGGCTTCCAGCGCTGATCTTGGCTAAAATAATGCAATGGCCAGGGCGATTGGCCCAGATCACGGAGTGCGACCCGGTTTAGAATCAGGGGGTGTTTTTTGCTTTGATCTTCGCGAAAGCTCAGCAGGTAAAGGGAGTCGCCAGATTTGACCACGGCGATGCCGGGTATTGTGGTGGCACTCTGACTCAGGGGGCGGTAGCTGATCTGCCAACGCAAAGGATGATCGCTGTAATTGGCGATTTCTGCCACAGTCACGCCTTTGATTGCAAAATTAAAGCCATTTTCAGGCCCTGAGGTCGTCTCCACCTCTTCCAGCAAGAAATAGAGTTTGCCCCCCTGCTCAAAACCATGGATCGGCCAGTACTTGTGCTTGTGTGAGGCCTGAGGAGGGGGCAGAAAAAAGGCGGCAGGCAAGTGTTCAACACGGCGTCCGATCTGAGCAGCACTTTGGCGAAAAAAATAATCGACCTCAAAGCCCTCGGGCCCACATTCTGAAATCCCCAGGCTATTGGCCACCATGGTGGCTTTGGTGCGGTTGGGGCCTGCCTCTTTGTTTTCAAAATCCAAGACAAAGCTGTCTCCAAAGAGCCAGACCGTTTTGCCAGACAGCAGAGGCACTGAAAAGATCCCATCACCCCCCCGCCAGTTTTGTTTTAAGGGAAAAAAGGGCATGCAGGGAACCTCTGCCAGCGCAGGCAGGTTCAAGGCAACCAGTGAAGCAGCCAGTAGCAGGGCTGAGCAGGCGCGCTTAGAGAACAGGGCTGTCATTGCCCAAGAGCTTTTTGCGAATCAGGCTGATCGGGGGCAGACCTTCGCTCAAAAAGGCATCGTGAAATTCGCGCAGCGAGAAATCTTGGCCTTTGAGGGCCTGGTAATCCACACGCAGTTTCTGCAACATGAGTTTGCCCAAGGTGTAGTAGAGATAGGTCGGATCTGAGGTGCCACGCCGGGTTTCGAGCAGGGCATTGGTGCGCGATTGGTAGCCCTCTTTGACAAAGAAGTCCACACCCTCTTCAAAGCTCATCTGACCTGTGTGCATTTGAATGCCGACAATATAACGGGCATTGCGCAGCAGGGCATCTTGCAATTGGCCCAGGCGCAGTTTCAGATCGCCTTCGCCGTAGCCCTCATCGAGCATCATTTGCTCACAATAATGGGCCCAGCCCTCAAAATTGCTGGCCGCAGAGAGAATCTGGCGCACCTTGCTGGGGGCCTTTTGGGCCCAGAGAAACTGGATATAATGGCCGGGATAGGCCTCATGAATGGCGGTTGAAATAATCACGCCATAGTTAAACCCCGCCATATACTCCGCAATCTCTGCTGCCGGCCAAGTGGGATCGGGCAGGGTCACGTTAAAGTAGGCCTCGGTGGCTTTGGCTTCAAAGGGGCCGGGTGTGTCCATTGAGGCAAAGGTCATGGCCCGCATAAATGAAGGGGTCTCAGCAATCAGGGGCGGCACCTTGGAGGGAAT
>CAZRFI010000307.1:0-5805 GCA_964598905.1 uncultured Candidatus Sericytochromatia bacterium
TATCCACATTGCGGGCCTGGGTGGTGAGCGCCCCTATTGAGATGCCATTGACGCCTGTTAACTGCATTGCGCCTTTTGTGCGAACACCTACAGAGATTGTCTCCAGCCTACATCCGGGAAAAACAAAACAGAAAGAACCTGAACCACGCCCCAAACCTCAGGGAAAAAAGGTTTGGGCCAGTCTAGAATCGTCTATCGAGCAGGTTGTAAAACATTGCTTCAGAGAGGCTCAAAAAATAGACTCCGAATGCCACAAGCAAAGGGTTGCACTGGTCGACGGTAATTTAACCCAACAGCGCTGCCTGAAAAGAGAAGCCAAAAGACAAGGCCTTTCGCTTACAATTATCCTCGACTTTATTCATGTCTCTCAGTATGTCTGGAATGCAGCTAAAGCGTTGGCAGTAGAACATCTTGATGTATGGGTTCAGGACAAAATGTTGAAGATTTTGCAGGGGCAAAGTAGTTCGGTTGCAGCTGCCATCCGGCGCAGGGCAACTTGTAAAAGATTATCCGGTTCAGCCCGTAAAGAAGCAGATAATTGTGCCAATTATTTGCTGAATCAGAAAGAATATATGAAGTATGATCAGTATTTGCGGCAAGGTTTTCCAGTCGCAACAGGTGTGATTGTAGCCCGTAGGGCGGATCGCGAAGCGAGGCGCTTGCCGCTATTTGGTGAAAGATCGCATGGATCGTACCGGGGCTCGCTGGCGGATTCCAGGTGCAGAAGCTGTACTCAAGATGAGAGCTCTTAAGTGCAACGAGGATTTTCAGGCGTATTGGGCTTTTTATCAAGCACAGGCCTTTGAACGCAATTATGCGGATATTAACCTCTTTCCGAAACGATGTGATTGGCCTCTCAACAATGAATATGAAATGGATTGCGCCTTATGAAAAGTGACTGTTCCAAAAGAGCCGCACCCGTTTGGGGGTGTCCTCCAAAAATGGAGGCACACGCCGACAGGCATTTGCATTGGAATCTATTTTCACAGGCAAATTTAGAATGTATTTCTCCATGAAAATTTCGTTGAAAGAGAATACCCCTCACAACAAATACGGCGCGCGGTCGCGAATCTGCTGATCGAAGGCCTTGTAGTCGGGCACAAAGCGGTAGACCAGATCCCAAAAAGACTGGCCGTGGTTTTTGTGGCGAATATGCGCCAATTCATGCACCAAAATGCTGTCGATGCAGCGCGGCGGCAATTGGATCGCCCGGTAGTTCAGGTTGATTTCATTGTCGGCGGTGCAACTGCCCCAGCGGCGTTTGTGGCGTTTGTATTTGACCCCGCGCGGGTGCAATTGCAAAGCCTCGCTCCAATAGCGCAGGCGTTCGTTCATAAAGGTGATCGCCTCCCGGCGCAGAAAGTGATGCAGGGCCTCTTCGCGCAGAGAGACGTGGGCCAAAAGCCGCTCAGGCATTTGCAATACCAGCTTCTCTTCGACCAGAAAGACGGCCATCATTGGTTGACCCGCTTGACTGGACTGGCTATCGAGTTGCAAGGTATAGGGCTGTCCGAGCAGATGAACCAAGCTGCCCTCTTCGAGCGAAGTGGCTTGGCGGGCATCCGGCGGCTGCAATTGGGACAGTTTCTTGAGAATCCACTGCCCCTTGCTGCGCAGCAAACCTTCGGCCTCGGCCCGGCTGATGGCCGGGGAGCGCAGCACAACGCCCTCAGGCTTGATCACGATATAGCTGTGTTTGAGGTTTTTTTTGACCTCGTGACGCCAAGAGAGAGTGTGGTTGTGAATGTCTATTTCGGGCATAGTTTGGACTGACCTGTGTTTCAGAGTAACATGAAAAAAACAACGCTTACAGCCAAGGCTGGCCAGTCCTCTACAGATTTTTGAGCAAGGGATGCTTGAGCTGGGGAAAAGCCTGACTGGGTAAGACGGGCAACAGGAACCCCGCCGCGCCACGAGGGCGAAAGGCGGGGTGACTCTTAGTGAGTGCCGCACAGGACGTGCGCAACGAGCGGCCCGGATGCCCAGTCACGGCTTCCCCAGCTCTGAACCACTCACCCTCAGAAAACCCTGAAAGACCCCTGACTTGCCCTGGCTGGCCACTTCACTGCAAAGGAAAAACACCATGATCCACACCATTGTCCGAGACCGGCCCACCCTGCTCTTTTTAATGCTCTCGGGCTTCTTTATCACCAACGCCCTGATTGCCGAATTTATCGGCGTCAAGATTTTTTCGCTCGAACAGACCCTGGGAATGAAACCCGTCAGTTTTTCCCTACTGGGCCAAGAGGGCCTGGCCTTTAATCTCACCGCCGGGGTGCTGCTTTGGCCCTTTGTCTTTGTCTTTACCGATCTCATCAACGAGTATTACGGCAAAAAAGCCGTCAGGCTGATCTCTTATCTGACAGCCGGGCTGGTCTGTTATGCCTTTGCGATGTTTTATCTGGGCATTCACCTGCCGCCAGCGGGCTTTTGGCCGGGCAGCATGGCCAAATTGGTGCCCGATATGAACAAGGCCTTTCAGGCCATTTTTGGCCAGGGCCTGTGGATCATCGTGGGCTCGATGGTCGCGTTTTTGCTGGGCCAATTGCTCGATGTGACCATCTTTCAAATGCTCAAGCGCAAAACCGGCGAGAAGTACCTCTGGCTGCGGGCCACAGGTTCGACCCTGGTCTCCCAATTGGTCGACAGCTTTGTCGTGCTCTTTATCGCCTTTTATATCGGCGCGGGCTGGAGCATTCAACTTGTACTGGCGATTTGTCTGGTCAATTATGTCTATAAATTTCTCTGTGCCCTGGCGATGATTCCCGTGATCTACGGCGTACATGGCCTGATGGACCGCTATTTGGGCCACCAAGTGGCATTGGAAATGCGGGCCTCAGCCCTGCGGGAGAATTAAACATGCCACAGCCCATGACCCCCTTGCTGGTTTGGTCTGAGATCTTAAGCCCCCAGGGGGAGGCCGTGAGCGGCTTTGATTGGTTCTTTTCGCCGCTGAGTCTGCGCGACTGGCTCGAAGCCTGGTTCTTGCCCGCCGCTGTCGAGGCCGTTTTGGGCACGGGGCATACCACCCGCAGTCTTGCCAAGCTTTTGGAATTGGGCCAAAACCACCCTTGGCAGGCGGCGGCACAAGCCGCTATGGACCAGTTCTTGGCCCTTAAGTTGGTCGAACCCCTCGACCTCAAAGCCGCCTGTTTGGGTTTTGCCAACGATTTAAACCCGATTTTTGCCCCCACACCCGCCCCTTTGCGTCTGTTGATCTTTCCAGATTTGCCCTCAGCGGCACAGGTTATTTGGGAACAGAACCTCTGCGACCAAGCGCGTTTGGGCGAGTATCAGGCTTGGATCGGGCTTTGTGAAGCCGCCCAAACAGAGGCCGCAGCACTGCTGGATCTGCGTCTGCTTTTGGCCTAGTTTGCTCGATTGTGATCGGGGCCACTCTCTATTGCCCCTGGGCGGGTTGGGTGATCTTTTCGAGAATAGACAGCTTTTGGGCCTGGAACAGCTCTGTGCAGAATTGAAAGAGCAGTTTGTGGCTCAAACAGACACAGCCCAGGAAAAAGCCCATGATCAGGCTGCGCGGCTGTTGGCCAAAATGGGCTAAAAATTGAGCCAGAGCGGGCAGGGCCAATAAAAGTGAGAGTATTTGAAAGGCCAGCAGCACCGGGGTCGCGCTTTGGCGATAGCGGGTTTGATTGAGATCAAGTGGGGTGGGAAAGCGAATCGAGATCAAGGTACCCAGGCCCAAGACCCCCACCAACACCGTGGCAAAGGCCAAGAGCACAAAGAGCAGGGTTTCCCAAGACAGGGGACTAAAGATCACCAGATAGAGATAGAGCACAAGTAAAAATTCAGCGCTGCAGAAGAGGGCCATGGCCAATTGTTTGCCAAGTAACAGGCGCGAAGCGGGCAAAGACCCGTAGAGATAGAGCTTAAAGCCCTGCCCATCGAGCCCAAAGAGATTGCAAAACAAAAACAGCGAGGTCATAAAGATATAGGTGATCGCGCTTAAAAGCACAGCAGTGGGAGGAATCGCATGGGCCACCGACCCAAAGGCGAAGACCCGCAGAATCACCAATAAGAAGGGGGTCAGAAAAAAACAGAGTTTGCCAATCACGCTGCGGGAGAGCGAACGCAGTTCTTTTTTAACGATCAGCCCCAGATCATAAGGCAGAAAAAACAGCGGATCACTTTTCCACCAGCGGGGACCTGCATTGGCCTGCTCTGCCAAACCCGGTGAGGCTGTGTACATATAACGCAGGAGGGCCGTGCCCAAATAATTGCCCAGCACCAGCCAGAGAAAGAGCCCCACTTCGGCCTGATAAACTTGACTGTATTGGCCTTGCAAGACCCCAGTCAGGGCCAGACTGGCCATGCCAGCAGGGGAAAAGGCCAAGAGCAGATTGAGCGGCAAAGTCAGCTGGGTCCAAACCGCCGGGCTCTTGATCCAGCTCTGCCAATCGGGGTTGTTTTCAATCTGTTGGCCCAGCAGCGCAGGCAAAAAAGCAAGCACCACAATGCCCAATAACAACAACAGCATCGCACTTTCGCGCAGGCGGCGATGGGCCAAAAACGAATTCAGACTGTTGACCAACAAACGACTCCAAACAATATGCAAAAGGCCAAAGAGCAGGGCCAGAATCATCAGTGGGGCCAGCGCGCTTGAACCCACCACGATCACGCCGCCGCAGATCAGGCCAATCAAAAGCGGATAAAAAAACAGGCTCCAGGGTTCAATCAGGCCCGTTAAGGTATGCAATACGTACAGGCTTTGAAAAGACAGCGGGTAGATCAGCAGTTTATTCAGATCCAGGTGCAAATTGTCGTTTTGCAAGGCAAAAAGCAGCGGCGAGAAAAGCCAGATCAGGCCAAAGAGCCCGAGCAAAATCAAGAATAAATAACCCACCACTTGGGACTGAAAAGGCCCCTCACGGGCGTAAATACCCAAAATGACCACCAACGAGCCGCTCACCCAGCCCAGCACAGAGGCCAAGCCACCCGTGACCAGCAAACCGACAACAACCCCCCATTTTTGCAGGGCCGAAGGCTGGCTCCAGGCCCGCTTTAAAAGCCTGAACTGGAGTTGAAACAGGCTTTTGAGCTGTTGCGGCAGGATTAACTCAGCCATGACAGATCCGAATGTTCTCTTTCGTGGCCAATCAGGCGAATAAACGCATCTTCAAGCGAGGCTGTGCCCAAAGGCATGGAACCATTGATGCGGTGTAAAACCTCTTGCAGGGGGCCTTGGGTCAATAATTGGCCTTTGTGGATAATGCCCAGGTAATTGCAGAGTTTTTCGACGGTCTCCAGAATATGTGAGGTCAAAAAAACTGTCACATTGCGGGCTGTAAGGCTCTGCAGCAATTCACGCAGCGTGCGTGCCGAGACGGGGTCCACGCCTTCGAAGGGCTCGTCCAAAAACAAAATCCGGGGGCTGTGAATCAAAGCGGCGGCCAAAGCGGTTTTTTTCTTCATGCCGTGGGAAAAATCTGCGAGCAGGGTCTCGGATTTGGCTGACAATTGCATCAGGTCCAGCAATTCCTGGCTGCGCGAACGGGCGGTGCTGGCATCGAGGCCATACATGCCTGCGACAAACTCCAGGTATTCAGGCGCGGTCAGGCGTTCAAACAAACTCATGTTTTCGGGTACCACACCGATCCAGCGCTTGACCGTGGCAGGGGTCTGCCAAATATCCTCACCGAGAATCTGAATCCGACCTTTGTCCGGCTGCAAAAGCCCTGTCAGCATTTTGAGGGTGGTCGATTTGCCTGCGCCATTGGGGCCCAAAAAGCCAAAAAAAGCCCCCTGGGGCACACTCAGGGTGAGTTCGCGCACGGCTTCAAATTC
>CAZRFI010000308.1:0-4317 GCA_964598905.1 uncultured Candidatus Sericytochromatia bacterium
CCCTACCCCACCATCAGCTGAATCTCCAAGAGGCGCTGCTGCAGCCCTTCCCGCGTTTCACTTTTGCTGTAATTGCGGAAAGGGGAGGCGATTTTATCGCCGGTGGTGGTATTGGTTTTGCGAATTTTTTCTTCAATCGCGCGGGCAAAGCCAATCAACTCACCCTGATCCTGGCTGCTGCCAATCAGGCGCTTGAGAATCGACTGGCTGACATCCCCCATGATGTCTTGTTTGAGCACTTCTGAGAACAGGGCCTTGCGTTGCCCCGTCTCCATGCGGTCAATGCCCCCGATCAGGGTCTCAACTTCCTGGGTCAATTGCTCAGACCGGCTCACCAATTGCTGGTGGCGCACCCCACCCAAGACAAAGAAGTCTTCGGCAATCTTTTCTTTGACCGATTCGAGCGGAATCTGGGTCTCTTTGTAATTATTTTTGACCAATTCCAGCAGGTCTTCGCTTTTTGACGAGGTCAGCGTGGTCATGCCGGAGGTGCGGTCCAATAATTTGTCCTGTTTATCTCCCAATTTATTGATTTCGTGTGCGATATCATCGAGGCGGCCATCGAGTTCTTTAAAGCGTTTGGCCCCGGATTTGCTGGCAGAAATAATCGCAGATTCAATCGTTTCCAAGGCCTTGGGCTGCTTGGGAAAACCTGCCGGGATGATTTCATGGTACAGGCTCCACTTCTGATCATCGGTCATGCGGGGCACCATGCTGGCAAAGGTTTTGACCCCCACCTGCCGAATCACATCGCCCTGCAATTCGGGGCTGAACTCTTTGACACTGTTGAGCAGCTTAAAGGCATGCTCCATGCCGATGGTTCCTTTGTCTTCGCCTGCGATTTCTTTGATCAAATTCGCCACTTCAGAGGTATTGCTCGGTGACATATCCCGCAGGGTGGTCAGCAGCACCATATCGAGGAATTCACTTCTGACCGAGGAGTCTTCATACATTTTTTCAGGCGAGCTGTAGAGCTTCTTCAACTCTTTGGGCAAGATCGGGCCTGCGGCCATCAGACCCTTGGTTACCGCCAAACGGCCCTCTGGCGTATCGAGCTGGCGTGTAATTGCGGAATCAAGGCCATCGAGGAATTCATCCACTTTTTTGAGCAGATTGGTTTTCTCTTCGGGATCGAGGGTGGTGTCCGCCACCAGATCTACCCGAATTTGTTCGAGGGCCTTGAGCTTTTGGGCGCCCACATTGAAGCGATCCCAGGGGGCTCCCGTGATCCGCGATTTGAGATCCTGCAGACCATCTGAGCTGGTCGGCAGGGTGTGGGTCATTTCTGAGAGCTGATCGGAACGCTCGGGCGCGAGAAACCCCTCAATCGCCAAGCCATCAATCCGGCGGGTGTGGATATCGCTGCTGAACTTGAGTTCCACCAGCGAAGTATCTGGCCCGAGCAAGCGTTGCAACGCAGCCACGCGCTTCATTTCTTCATCGCCCACATGGGAGGTGATTCCGCTGGCCAAAAACGCAGCCACCCGCACGCCTTGCTCACGCCGGATTTCGTCTTGATTGCCCTGCAGTTCGGGTTTTTCGCTGATCGCCCGCAAATCTTTGAGCAGAGACTTGAGCTCGGTGCGAGAAATGCCATGCTGTTCTTTGAGGTGTTCTATTGTGGAGGTCACCGAACGCGTACCACTGATGGTACTCGGTTGGGATTCTCTGGCAATCAGCTCGGAACCCAATTCTTCCAATTTACCCAGAATCTCGGGGGTGATATTGGCCTTCATCGAAACCGAAGATTCCCCCCAACTGCTATCTGAGCGAGTGGGCAGAACCAAGGCATCTCCCGTTTGTCCCTTGGAATCCTTGACTGGCCCGAGCAGGGTATTGAACTGTTCGATGCGCTTGCGCAAATCTTTGTCGTTGGTTTTGGTATCCCCAATTTTAAAACCGACATCCAAGCCCTGATAGGTCTTTACCGGATCTTTGCCCTCTTCGATCGTAAAGCGATTGGCCTGATTCAGGCTGAGCGAGGTTTTCAACTCGCCATGAAACCAAGCGGAATGGGAGGCCATCATGGTGTGAATATCTTCGTGTAAGATATCTCCATTGCGGATATAAATGGCTTCCATGCGGGTCGAACTGGTTTTGGCCTTGGCCACGGTGGCACTGGCTTCGAGATAGCCTTCCATGGATTTGGTCGCACCAAAGGTCACCAATTTAACGCCATTGGTCTCCTGTTTAAACGCTTCCAAGAGCTTTTCTTGTTTGCGTTGGCTGAGCGAGTCCATCGAGCGCAGATATTGGTTGGGATCGGGAACCTTGGGCAATTTGCCATCTTTCATAAACTTGGAAAGGGCTTCGGGGGTCATCTCAAATTGGTAATGCACAGTCGAGGCAAAACCACCCCCACCTGTGACGGCAAAAGGCCCCCAGCCGACACTTGCGTTGACGTCGATCTTGCGATTGCCGGGCTCGACATGTAACAGGAATTTGGGGGGGTCTCCCTCCATACGCTTGATCGAGGTAATAAATTCATTCTCGACACTGCCGCCGACTGAAAATTTGACATGGCTGTGGGGCTCCACCACCCCCGCTTTGACAGAGACCTTGAGCATGCCCCGGTAGGCAATTTCGTCCCCAGGTGCCAAGCTGCCGACCGGGTCTTTTTGAATCTCTTTTTTGCTAGGCGGATCGGTCTCTCTGACCTGAATCAGGCTTTCTCCCTCTTGGAGTTTGCGGGCATAAGCAACATCGGAGCTGCCCTCCACCCCAATATTCAAAGAGCCGCCCACGGGCAGGGAGTTTTCTGCGCCCTTGAGTTTGACCCCGACATTGACATCCACCTGCCGGGCCCGCACCAGCAAGACCCGCCCGTCGTCGAGGTGGTTCTCTTGGTTGATCACCGCAAAGCCCCCACTGAGCACGGCTGTCAAACCTGTGTTGGCGATATTCTTGTCCGTGAGGCGGAAGCGGGCGACAACCCCATTGGCGGTGGGAATCAAGACACCACCCACCCCAACCTGATCCGAGGGCTGTTGACCCGGTGGCAGCGTGGAGGGATCTTGCGGTTGTTGCCCCAGCATTTCAGGCGGAACGGTCTGCTGGGTCTTTTTGGCGATGATATCTCCCACTTTTTTGGGCTGTTCTTCGAGTTTGACTTCACCAAAAATGGATTCTTCGCCCTTTTTAAATTTCTCCGTTTTTTCCAGGGTTTGCACCTCGGTCTGGATCGTCTCAGGGGGGGTGCTGGAAAGCTGGGACTGGATTTGCTGGCCTTCTTGGGAACTGCCCAAAGGCGGGGTTTCGGTGGTTTGGGTGGTGGGTTTGGTCTGCTGGGGAGGAGATTCTGACACAGTGGGCTGGGGGCTGGAAACCGTCTGTTTTTGCGTAGTGGGGGTAATTTGGGTCGGAATTGAAGCTTTAGATTGGTTGACCTGCATAATCACGGCTCTCACTTGTTTTAATGAAGATGCGCTGCATCTTAACACAGAAACAAAAGCAGTGAAAGACGCCCCTGCGGGTTGAACAATTCCCTTCTGATCCAAGTGCTGCTAACATATTGCAGACAGGGGAGATGAAACCCCTGCGCCAATCTGAAACAAAGGAAGCAGCAGGGTGCCCCAACTAAAAGCAATGGCCGGATTTGAGCATCAGCTGAGCGCCTTAGCCCAGAACCGGCAACAGCGCTCAGAAGAAGATTACCAAGCGGGCATCCAGGCCCTGGCTCAGGCCAAAGCCGCTGGTTTTCAGGACAAAACCCTGCTCAAGCAGGCCTGTGAACGCCTGATGTCGGCCCTGCAAAAAAACCGCAACAACCCCCGGCCCTATATTGCCATGGGCTATCTTTTAATGATCAGCGCCGACCGCAACAGAGCCAAGCGCTATTTTCTCACCGCCTTAAAACTGGATCCCCAGAATGAGACCGCCCAGAATTTTCTGGCGAGCATGGCAGAGGCTGCTGAGATTGAATTGCAGGCCCACGATACCCTGCAACGTTTTGAGCGTTTTCAGACCAGCAGCGATCCGGATCTGCAATACCAAAGCCTGGAAAAAATGATTGCCACAACCCTCAAGCAGGTGATGTCTGTTCCCCACCAGGCAGAACCCGCGCTCGAACCAGAGGCCCTGGCCAAACTCAGGGAACAATCGACAGAACTGCTTGAACTCAAAGCGGGCATTGAAAAGCAGATTGAGCTTTTGGAAGACGAACTGGATACAACGCCCCTGTATTTTCAATTGCATCCGCTGGAAGTAATCCTGCGCCGCTACCAAAAGGCCCTCAAGACCAGCGCTGAGTTCCTGCGCTTGCAAACAGAGATCGCAGGTTTAAAACAAGAGACCTGCAGGCTGATCCAGGCAGCCAAT
>CAZRFI010000308.1:4417-5804 GCA_964598905.1 uncultured Candidatus Sericytochromatia bacterium
GCTTTGAGCAGGCGATTGGCAAAGTCCACGTCTTCCCAGCCGGGGCCCACAAAGCCTGCGTCAAAGCCGCCCACGGCTTCAAAGAGTGGGCGGGGAATGCAGCAATTGCCGGTCCAGGCAAAGAGCTGGGGGTATTGCCAGAGTGTGGGCAAAATCTGCAGTTGGCCCTCGCGCCACAAAAAGCGCAGATCTTCGGCACAAACCTGCTGTTCGGGGAAAAACTGCGAGGGTCGGAGTGCCTCCACTTGGTGGGTAACTGAGCCGTAAAAAGCGTGTTGGGGGTGGGCCTGGGCCAATTGGGTATAAATTGCCAGACTTTCAGGTTGCAGCAACACATCGCAATCGAGAAAGACCAGCAGATCGTGCTGCGAGCGAGATGCGCCCAGATTGCGTGAGCGGGCCACACAATAATCGCGGGGGCGACCAGAGCAAACCAATGGCCAAGGGGCTTCAAAGCCTTGTGGCAAAGCGATTTCTTCGCCATCGCATTCCACCCAGACCGCGTCTGGGGCCAGACTTTGCCGGGCCAAAAGCGTTAAACAGCTCAATAAATTGGCCTGCCGCCCCGGTGAGAAGGAGATAATCACACTTAGCGACATGGGCAAACTCAGCTGCGCACAGGCAATAAGAGCGGAGCGGCCTCAAGCAGATTGACAGGTAAATAGCGCACAAAGCGCTGCCGCTCCTGCTCCCAGGCATGTAAAAGCGGCTCCACCGTTTGGCTGCCGGTTTCGCGAAAATAGTCTTCGAGCAGGGCCCGCAATTGGGCATAATCCGCTTCGCTGCAGGGCCGGGGTGAAATATATTCGCCATTGACCTGTTCAGGCACGGCATCAAGCAAAAAGATCTGGCCCCCGGTCATGCCACTGCCAATATTCGGGCCCGCCGGGCCAAGAATCACCACACAGCCATGGGTCATGTATTCACAGGCATGAAAGCCCGTGCCCTCAACCACGCTGATCGCACCACTGTTGCGCACGGCAAAGCGGTCTCCAGCCATACCGCGCACATAGAGTGTGCCACCCGTGGCCCCATACAAGGCACCATTGCCAATGATCACGTCCTGCTGGGGCTGCAAACGGGTGTGGGGCGTGGGCATTATCACCATGCGGCCCCCCGACATGGATTTGGCCACCGAGTCATTGGCCTCACCATAGAGGTAAACCTGCAAACCAGCAGTTAAAAAGGCCCCAAAACCCTGACCCGCACTGCCGGTGAGAATGATCTGTAAGGTCTGATCAAAGACCGGATAAGGCAAGGGTTTCGCTGAGAGTTCGGCCAAATGGTTGAAGTGCTGGCGGCGGGCCAATTCCCCTGAGAGGGTGGCCAGAATCGCCCGATCGCGGCTGTTGATCGGGTAACTCAGGCTCAGGCTTTGGTTATTATC
>CAZRFI010000309.1:0-3685 GCA_964598905.1 uncultured Candidatus Sericytochromatia bacterium
CGCAATAAAAACAGCAAGCTGGCCCCCAAAAACAAAAAATTAAACAGGGTCCAATGTAAAGGCCAGACAGGCAAACCTCCCAGCGAAATTAAACTGGGATCTTGGGCTAGATTGAGGTAAAAAGCAGCCAGAAAGCTCAAAAAAAGGGCCGCATCTGCCGTCATAAACCAAACAAATAATTGTTCTGCCGGTGTGTGACCAATCTTTGAGCGGATTTGCCGCAGGTATTCAGGATAGAAGGGGGGATTCACATGTCAGTTCCTCGCTTTCTCAATCGATAGGGGTATGTTTATCATGGGGCTTTTGGTCTGAGAGATGCATGACTGCTATCAAAGTCGAAATTGATTCCGATCAATCCGATTTTAGCTGTGGGACAAAATCGCTGGGACAGTGTTATGATGCAGAGTATGAATCGATTTTTGAAAATACCCTGTCAAATTCTGTTGGCCTCGCTGCCGCTGCTTATTTCGGCCCCTGCACAGGCTGAAATTTTGGTAGGCGGAGTTGCTGAATTGGGCTATATTCGTGGTCCGGGTTATCCCACGGACCTGACCGACAGACAGCCGAGTTTATTGGCCGGTTTGTATCTTGGCACAAGTGGCTTAGAGGCCCGTCCCCAAATTCTGATCTCCGAAGGCCAATACAAAGGTTTTTTGCTCGATGTGGGAGTCAGAGTTACCCCCAAATGGTTTGGCTTTCAGGAATATATCATGGGCGTTATTTCGCCTTTTGCCTCCCTTGCTGGCAGCGTCAGTTATCCCCTGGCTTGGGGCTGGAGTGCCAAAGCGGGTTTGGGCATCGCTGTTCCCCCTTATGGGATTATCCGGGCTGAAATTGGCTATCGCAGTCACCGTTGGTCACCAGAGCAATTGCTTGAAGGGGTGACCATCAGTGTCAATGCAGGTTTGCCCTTCTAAATTGCGGGAGCCGCTTATTTAGCTATGTCCCGCAAACCAATTCACCCTGCAGTCAAACTCAAAGACCTGCCCTCTGATTTAAGATCGCTGAAGTTTTTTAAACGTCGCACGCCACCGGGGGCTATGCCGGGTACCCTGGTCCCTCATCCTGCGGCACAAACCCCCCGCTTTCAAGTATTGGCTTATGGGCCAGATTCATGTCGGGAATGGGAAATTTCAGAACCCAGAGATTTACCCGATCCCAAGCGGCTCGATCAAGTAACCTGGATCAATATCGAAGGCCTGGGTGATGCAGCGGTTCTGCAGGCCGTGGGAGAGCGTTACCACTTGCACCCCTTGGCCCTCGAAGACGTGATCAATGTGCATCAACGTCCCAAATTAGAGTCGTATGGGGAATTGCTCTTTGTGGTGGCCCGCATGCCCCAATCGGTGATGGGACACAGCGGTGAGCAAATTTGTTTTTTTCTGGGCCAAAACCTGTTACTGACCTTTCAAGAGGGCCTGCCGGGGGATACTTTTGAACCCGTGCGCGAGCGTTTGCGTCAAAACTTGGGAAAACTCCGGCATTTTGGCGCAGACTATTTGCTCTATGCTCTTTTGGATGCCTTGGTGGATCATTATTTTCCCCTGTTGGAGAAATTTGCCTCTCGCTTGGAAGACCTCGAAGACGAAATTTTGGCACATCCACATACCCAATTGACGGCAGAAATCTATTCAATTCGACGCCAATTTCTCTTGCTGCGCCGGGCGATTCGCCCCTTGCGTGATGTGATCAACTCACTGATGCGTGGCAGTCAGGAGTTGATTGGTGATAATGCCAAAGTTTATTTCCGTGATTGTTATGATCACACCATTCAGTTGATGGACATGCTCGATACCTACCGCGAAGTGGCGACCTCATTGATGGAAATGGCGATGGCCAGTTCCAGCCAGCGTTTGAACGAAGTCATGCGTTTTTTAACTGTGATGTCGTCGATTTTTATTCCCTTGACCTTTATCGTCGGTGTTTATGGCATGAATTTTAAAACCGATCTCTCCCCCTGGAATATGCCCGAACTCAATTGGTATTATGGCTATCCCTTTGCCCTGTTTTTGATGGTCGCCACGGTGGTTGGCCTTTTGCTCTTTTTTAAATACAAGGGTTGGTTGGGTATTCCCCATCGCTTGGATGAAGACGATTGAGAATCAAGACAGGGCTTTAAACCAGCCTGCTTCCTGAGGTAAGATAGAAGTAATCTGCACCGATGGGAGCGTTGAATGCGCATCACCTTCCTGAATATCTCTGATTTCCACCAATACCACAACCTCTCCAGTGGGCCAATCGGGTTGGCATATCTGGCTTCGTCAGCCAAGGCCCGCTTTCCCGAAGTAGAAATCAGGATCGAGGTCGATCCCGACCGGGTGATCGCTTCCAAACCAGATATTGTCGGCATTCGCGCCTTTACGGAGACCTATAGCCAATCGATCGAAGCCGCTCACCACATTCGCCGCTATCTCGGTAAAGAGGTGCCGATCTGGTTGGGAGGCCCTCATATCAACGCCTTGCCGACCACCCTGGCCCCAATCTTTGACTTGGGTGTGGTCGGCGAAGGGGAACAGACCTTTGTCGAATTGCTGGAATTGGCAGAAAAACAGCGCCTGACCCCTGATTACCTGAAGGCGGTTAAAGGGGTGGTCTATTGGGACGAGGGCCAGCGGGTGGTAACAGAACCCCGTGAAACCCTGATGGAATTGGATCAAATCCTGCCCCCAGATCGCAGCATTATGAAGACCTGGTGGCCGCCGCAACAATCGGTGATCAACTGGCCCCAGCCGATTTATACCTCGCGAGGCTGTCCGTTTAAATGCGTTTTTTGTATTTTTAGTATGGAGACACAAAAAGTGCGTTACCATTCGGTCGACCGCGTGGTGAGTGAAATTGAAGATATCTTGCGCCACAACCCTGGCCAGGAGAGCGTTTCGATTCATGACGATCTCTTTGCCCTGAGCAAAAAACGGTTGTATGAACTCACACAGGGCATCCGGGCTGCCAAATTGCATAAAAAAGTGTCCTTTGTCTGCATGGCCAAAGCCAGTGTCTTCAGTGACGAAATGGCGATGTTGATGCGCGATATGAACGTCTCAATTGTCACCTTTGGCTTGGAGTCGGGGGTGCAGCGTCAATTGGAATACCTCAAAGGGCCACGCAACAAGGTTTCCGAAAATGTGCGCGCCATCGATATCTGTGCCCGCCACGGGATTCGCATGGGGGGCTATTTTATCATTGGTACACCCACCGAAACCTATTCTGAGTTACAACAGGCCTATTGGTTTATTCGCGGCAATTATCCGCCCATGTCGATGGCGGGGGTCTTTCGCCTGACGCCGTTCCCCGGCACCAAGTTTTGGGAAGAGGCCGTGCAGCGCGGGATTGTACACAACGAAATCGAAGACTGGCGCCCGTTTAATTATCTCGACATGGACAAACGCGATTACCTCTTTTTCAATGAAAATTATTCGCTTGAGACCTTCAAAGCTGCTTACACCCATTTCTGCAGCGTCATGGATCGCAACAATCTTGGCATCAGCATGGAGGACCACGAGCGCCGCTTGGTGGGCTATCAGGAGCCGATTTACACCGAAGCGCTCAAGAGCCTGAGCCAGGGTCAAAAAGTCCTGGAACTTTCGGGTTTTACCCGCATGTCGGTCAGTTCGGTGCTTGAAGAACTTGAGCTGGAATTGCAAGTCACCCGTGTCAAACCCTGGCAGATTGGCGATGAAACCTTTCA
>CAZRFI010000309.1:3785-5743 GCA_964598905.1 uncultured Candidatus Sericytochromatia bacterium
CAAGACGGGCTGAGCGTTGAAAGCATCAGTCCCTTGCGCAAGGAGTCTTATTCACCCCGTGAAAACGCAGTTCAGCCCCAAGTCCAACAGGTCTTGGCGCTATTACAGGAACAGATCGGCGGGCCTTCACTTTCCACTTACCGTGAATTCGCCTATACTGTTCTGACTTATCCAAAGGAGAGCCCTGATAACCATGGGAGATATTCTGAAACGGCTGGTCAATCTGGCCAAAGCCGAGATCTCACATCGACACCAACCGGACCGTGAGCTGAGTGACGAATTTAAGGCTTGGTTTAGCCACCAGCCCGGTTATGACAATTACCGCGAAGCCTTTGACCGCGAATACGAACGCCAAAATGGCCACGGGTATTCTCAGCAAAGCAGTGGACAACACCGCACCCACAGCCAGAATACCTATCACGACAATCAGGGGTACGACCCCTACAAAACCCTCGAAATCGCTCCATCTGCCTCTTGGGAAGAAATAGAAAAAGCCTATAAAAAACTGGCGCGCAAATACCACCCCGATCGCTTTCAGAATGCCGAAGAACGTGAGACAGCCACCCGTGTAATGGCGCTGATCAATGCCTCGTTTGGTTTTCTCAAAGAAAAACATGGCAAAAAATAGCAGGCTCAGATAATGGATTTGCAGGGCTGGATGCGCAGGGCCCTGGCAGAGGCTGCCTTGGCGGCTGAATCCGGTGAAGTGCCCGTAGGGGCGGTTTTGGTTTGGCAAAACCAGATCATTGCCGCCGATCACAACCACACCGAACACAGCGAAAAACCACTGGAACATGCTGAAATGCGCGTTTTGGCTGCTGCCACTGGGCGTTTGAGTCAGGCTCAGTGGCGGGAGAGCACCCTCTTTGTCAGCTTGGAGCCCTGCCCGATGTGTATGGGGGCCCTGATGCATTGCCATTTGGGCCGGGTGGTCTTTGCCGCCAACAATCTAAAATGGGGGGCCTGCGGCAGTGTCTGCGACTTTTTGGGTCTTTTTCCTGCCCAACCCATGGAGGTGCTGGGCGGTATCTGCGAAGCCGAAGCCCAAGCACAATTGGCGGATTTTTTCAAAACTTTGCGTGCTTCGCGGGTTTAAGGTGCCTTTGGGGGTGTTGTGGCAATCGTCGAAAGGATCGGCGCTGGAGTGCCGGATGTTGTGTTCGGGGCTGAATTCGGGGCTGTGCCTGCATTTTCTTGGGTGGGCGGGGGCGAGACCAAAGATCCCTCTTTGGGTTGAGTGCCAGAGCTTGCTGAACTGCTTGCCGAATTGGTGACAGAACCATCGGAGCTGGCTGAACTTAATGGGCTGGGACTGGCCGAACTTGATAAACCATCGGAACTGCCTGAACTGGCTGTTCCGACAGGACTGGGACTGGCAGAGGGATTGACACTGGGGCTGACCACTGTGTTTGGACTGCCAGAGGCAGACGTTGTACTGTCTGAACTGGGGGTCGCTGAAGTTTCTGCTGTGGGCGTTGGTGCAAAGGCTGAGGGACTGGCTGATTGTTCGGTATTTTTTTTATTTGTCCCAGAATCTTTAAACATCTGGCTGGAGAGAAAGCCCAAAAAAGTCACAACAATCGCGCCAATCAAGACTATTTGCGGCAGTTTTGAGTTTTCATTTTGGAGCTGTTGTTGGGCCAGTTTATGCGGATCTGTCTCAATTTTGGGTTTTTCGGTTTTTTTCTCAAGGGCTTCGGCCTTTAATTCTGAGGTATTGGCTTTGCCCTTCCAACCGCAAAACATGCAGGTCAGGCTTTTATCGGTTTTTTTGACCAAGACCCGTTGGCAAACTGGACAATTTTTCATTAGACTTCTCCCCGCCAAGCTTGGCCCTTTTCTGAATAGGCCTTGTGCAATAAGCGTGTCGTTTCTGAATCCAAAGGCCCTTGTTCAAGGGCTGTTTTTAAAGCCTGCAAATGCCCCAATTGGCGGCTGCCGACGATACAGCTGCTCAC
>CAZRFI010000310.1:0-5676 GCA_964598905.1 uncultured Candidatus Sericytochromatia bacterium
CCAACGATCTGCCCCTAGAAGCCATCAGCCGCACAATTGAGATCAATTTGCGCGAGATGCTGGGAGAAACGGATTTGCCCGCTCCGATGGCGCCCAATCGGCATGGTGTGCTGTATTAACCAGGCTGATCCAGGGCATCTCTGAATTTGTCATTGAGCCTGTGAATGCGCTCCGAAAGCAGCTTGAGAAAGCGAATCGCCAATTGGGGTTGCTGTTCCATGCTGGCCAGAAAATTGGCTTTTTCGACCACCATTACATCGGTGTCTTCCAGGGCTGTGACCGTGGCCGAACGTGGGCGCTCGTCGAGGACGGCCATCTCCCCGACGATATCACTGTCGCCGAGTTGGGCCAATTCCTGTTCGTGGCCATCGCTGTGGGTTTGGTGAACCTTGACCCGGCCCTGCATAATAAAAAAGACCCGGTCCCCCGGTTCGCCTTCGCGAAAAAGCACCTCTCCAGCCGAAAAAGTCTGAAGTTTGGGACTGACTGACTGTGCCATACACGTTCTCCGATCACTTTGCAGGGTATTTGAGGGCGATCATAACAAATATGTTAGACTAAGTCTAGAATCCAGATACTGAAAGGTTCAGCCCATGCACCCTGTTCTCAAAACCCTTTTGACCTTGACCTTGGCCCTGAGCGCCTGTAATAATCCCACCAACAATGGCAATAATCCCAGCAATCCTTCCACGCCAGGCCTGCGTACCTTACAAGCTCCCACCACAGCAGAGCTTCAACAGGTTCAAGACAGCGGTCTGGCCAGTGCCAATACCCGCTTTGGCGTTGACCTCTTTCAGAAAGTGGTGGCAGCTCAACCCCAGGCCAATCATTTTATCTCCCCTTTAAGTGTTTCGATCGCCTTGGGTATGGTCTATAACGGTGCCGCTGGCGAAACCCGTGCCGAAATGGGCAAAACCCTGCAGGTCGCAGGCCTGGATTCCGCCCAATTTAATCAGGCCCAACTCACCCTGCGCAAGCGCCTGATGAATCAAGGCACAGGCGTTCGGGTCGATCTCGCCAATGCCCTCTGGGCCAGAAAAGGCACTGAGTTTAATCCCAATTTTGTCAAAACCAACCAGGACTTCTTTGGGGCCCGTGTGACAGCCTTGGATTTTGCTGACCCTCTTTCAGTTCAGACCATCAATGCCTGGGCCAGTGAAAATACCCAGGGCAAAATCCCCAAGGTCCTCAGCCAAATTGAGGCCCAGACCCTGATGATTCTGATGAACGCCATTTATTTTAAAGGCACTTGGACCACCCCTTTTGAAAAAGGCGAAACAGCCCCCAAAGACTTTAAACAGGCCAATGGCCAGAGCAAACAGGTCCAGATGATGCGCCGCTATGGCAAATACCGCTATCTGCGCGACAGCGAAAACCAATTCCAAGCTGTGGCCCTGCCTTATGGCCAAGACAAAGCTGTCAATATGTACGTCTTTTTGCCTGACAGCGAAAGCAGTGCCAACGCCCTGCTGGGCAAGCTTTCTGGCGATACCCTCAGCGATTGGCTGGGCAAATTCCGCAGCCAAGATGGCGAAGTGATGCTGCCCCGTTTTAAGATGGAGTATGAGGTAAATCTCAATGAGACGCTCAAACAAATGGGCATGGCCCAGGCCTTTGACGAAAACCGCGCCAATTTCAGCGAGCTGATCAAGAGCACCCAGGCTTTTATCTCCCAGGTCAAACAGAACAGTTTTGTCGAAGTCAACGAAGAGGGCACAGAAGCTGCCGCTGTCACCACCGTCACTGTTGGGGCCACCAGCGTTCAATTGCCACAAGAGCCCTTTTCGTTTCAAGCCGACCACCCCTTTGTCTATCTGATCTACGATCAAACCACGCGCTCGGTCTTGTTTATGGGGCTGCTCAATCAGGCCAGTTAGTTCACTGTGCGATGCGGATGCAGAACCGAAAGGCATTACAGGCCTTTCACAGCGATAGTTATGGGATTTTAGCACCCCTGCTTGATAGTCCCTTTGAAGCAGATGCAGAGGGCTTGGCTTTTTTGGGCAGACATTGGCCTTTTGAACCACCACAGCCCCTGCCCAGCGCCAGTCGGAGTGTACTCTTTGGGCTGCCCGAAGCCAAACAATTGAAAGCATTGCTGGATTCAGAGCCCCAACGTCTGTTGGTTGTGGACTCTCAACCAGAGCGGGTTTGGGCGCAGATGATGGCCTTTGACTATTCAGAACTCCTGGCCCATCCCGCCCTCGAATTGCAGATTAATTCACCCGAAAAATTGCTCTTGGATTTTCAAGACAAACTCTTTCAATTTCGCGATCTGCAGGGCCTGGAATGGCGAGAAAGCCAACCGGCAACTGAATTGGCTGAACGCATGGCAGATGTTTTTTTACACCAGGCATTTCGGGTTTGGCAATCAGACTTGAGCCGCGCTCAGCTCGCTGAGGGTTTGGCTGCGCGTGTCAATCGCCTCTACCGTGAACTGCTCCCGGCCACTGAAACGGCTTATGCCGCTTATCCCCTGAGTTGTGGCTCTGGCTGTGCCCAGTGCTGTCACAAAGGCGTGGGCAGCTTGCTCATGCTCACACCACCCGGTGAATGGCTTGTGCTCTGGCAGGTTTTAAATGAATGGCCCCAGGTGCAACAAATGGAATTTGCCAAGCAATTTGCTGACTGGGCCCAAAGGGAAACAGAACTCATCCACACGCTCTTGCATTTTTTTGATGCCGGGATGGACGATGTTCAGACCCCTGAATTTTCAATCAAACACCTGGAATTGATTGCCTCGCAACAGGACCAGGCCTGTTTTTTATTGGATCCAGAGACCCAGACTTGCCGGGCCTATGCGGGACGCCCCCTGACCTGCCGCCTGTTTGGGGTCGGCCATTTTTATGGCAATACACCCTATACCTGTGATTTGGACTGGGAAAGACACGAGCAAATCTTGCTTCGGGAAGGCCGAGAGAGTCATTTGCTCAAAGCAGAGGACTGGAAGCAGGCTCTGCGCCAACTCCACAGGCATTTTCCGTATAAAATGCCCATGGCCCTCTGGCTAGTGAGTCATCTTGATTTCCACACGGGTCATTGGCTTTCTTCTCCGCGCTTGGAATATGCTCAATTCCAGGCTTTGCTTGAAAGGGAGGCGCTGGAAGCTCACATCTAAGGCCTATCTCAGGCCCATCTCAGGCCTAACGCAGTCTAAAGCGGCACAGACGGCGATGTCTCGCTGGCTAAATAACCCAAGGCCTTGGCACTGGCCAAAGCCACATCCGCCAATTTGAGCGGATAGGTATCTGGGTGCTCAGCGGTGGCTCCCGTAATACAGGCGGTGAAAGCCAGAACATGGCCCATCAGCTCTTCGCCGTTCTGGTAATCAATCTGAGCCCCAAGCTCGTCTTTAAGCGCAAAGAGCACATCGACAGCGGTCGCCAAGCGATTTTGCTCACTGGCGGCCAACCATTCTTCAATAGTTTTATCGTGAAGATTTCCGCCCTCCCACCAACGGGAGTGCGCCTCGGAGGTGCTACTCATGGGCTTTATTATCGCACGAAAAGGTGGCTTTCAACAGTGCTCCCTCACACCGAATTCTGCGCTGCTCAGCCCCAATTGCAGGCCTGAGGCAAAAATGCCGACCAACCCAGAAAATATTTTGCGCTCTGTGCCCAGGCCTTGTATAATAGCCTCTAGTCTTATTTACCTATTCCACACGCCACCGGGAAAAACGCAGAGATCATCATGAAACGCTATACTTTGGGATTGTTAATGGCCGCTTTGGCTCTCACCGCCTGCTCAGAAGGGGACATGGAGCTACACGGAAAAATGACCACCATTCAATATCTGGGTAAAACCTGCTGGGTCTTTCAAGACGATAAACACAATTATTACGAAGTGATCACCCCCAGCGTAGAGATTCTCAAAGAAGGCTTGCGGATGAGCGTACGCGCCTTTGAAGTCAATAGCAAAACCCTCTGCAATCTGCCCACCGTGATCGAAATTTACGAGTTTCGTCCAGACACCCAAGATCTGTAAGCCCACCCATGCCGCGTTGGCTGTTACTCCAGGATCCGCCCCTGGCTGGCGAAATCAATATGGCCCGCGACCGGGCTATTTACAGTCACTTTTCAGAGTTAAACTGTGATGGTGTCTTGCGCTTTTTTGTGTGGGAATGCCCCACTCTCTCTCTGGGACGTTTTCAAACTGATCCCGACTTGGAAAAGCGCTGCGCGGAATTGGCCCTGCCGGTGGTGCGCCGCCCCACAGGTGGGCAGGCCATTTTGCATGGCAGCGATCTCTGCTGGAGTGTGGTCAGCCATGCCCAGGGGCCGCTGGGCAAAGATCTACATGCCACGTATCAGCAGCTCTCCCACGTGGCGATCAAAGCCTTGGCCCAATTGGGTCTCAGCTTGCAAATGCCTGAAAAACACCAAGATTATCGCAGACAGGCCTCCTGTTTTGCCAGCTTGACCCCCGCTGATCTGGAGATTGCGGGCCAAAAACTGATTGGTTCGGCCCAAATGCGCAATCGGCGCGTATTTTTGCAGCAGAGCAGTTTGAGCCTGTCTTCCCCGGCTCTGCTGCAGCGCGTTTTCCCAGACGGCCCAGACGGCCAAACCCGCCCCCAGACCAGCCTCGCCGACTGGCTGCCAGAACTCACCATTGCTGTGCTGATTGCGACACTCAGCCGGGCTTTTGCTCAGGAGCTGAATTTGGCGTTTGAAAGCGCTGATGCGCGTTTTGCGGCTTATTCTTGAGCCTGTTTTTGCCGCTCTTTTTCAATTTTTGCTTGGGCCCGCTCCCATTGGCGCTGCCGCTCCCGCGCTCGCGCTTTTTGGCTTTCGCTGCGCTCGGCAAAACAGGCTGGACAACTGACCCCGGCTTCATACTCAGGGCTTAAACGCTCGGCATCGCCCACCGGCTCGCCACAGCCCATACACATGGCATAATGCCCGGTTTGCACGCCCTCTTCAACCGCCACGCGCTGATCGAAGACAAAACACTCGCCCTCCCAGAGACTCTCTTCGGCAGGTACCTGTTCGAGGTATTTGAGAATACCGCCTTCGAGGTGGTAGACATGTTCAAAGCCCTGATCGAGCAGAAACGCCGAGGCCTTTTCACAGCGAATGCCGCCAGTGCAAAACATCGCCACTTTGCGGTGGGTCTGCGGATCGAGCTGGCGCTGAACATAAGCGGGAAACTCGCTAAAACTGGCAGTCTGGGGATCAAGTGCCCCTTTGAAGCTGCCAATTTTGACCTCATAGCCATTGCGCGTATCCAGCAGCAATACCTCAGGATCGCTGATCAGGGCATTCCAGGCTTCGGGTTTGACATATTGACCCACGCGCTGGGTGGGATCCACAGGCACGCCCAAGGTGACAATTTCGCGTTTGAGCCGAACTTTTAAACGCTTAAACGGCCAGCTATCTGCCTCTGACCATTTTGGCTCTAAACCTGCCAAGCGCGGATCTTGGCCCAGATAGGCCAGCAGCTGATCCAAAGCCTGACGGGAACCCGTAACGGTGGCGTTGATGCCCTCTGCAGCCAAAAGAATCGAGCCTTTGATGCCCAAAGCCAAACACTGTTCACGCAAGGGTACTTGCAAAGCGGGGTAATCAGGCAGTGAAACAAAGCGATAAAAAGTGGCAATGGCAAATGACATGGCGGTTTCTCCCGAGGCGATCTGAGGGCAGTGTACCCCTTAAAAAAGCCGATAGGCCAGATGAA
>CAZRFI010000311.1:0-5660 GCA_964598905.1 uncultured Candidatus Sericytochromatia bacterium
GGTTTGAGCTTTGTTGAGGTTTTGGGTATTTGCCCACCCTATTGGCACCAAAGCCCCGAAGAAGCTCAGCAAAGTCTCAAACAGAGCCTCCTGCGACACAACCCTGCAGGCATTTTTAAAGGGGTCACCATGATCCGATGAGTGAAGCAGCCAACCGCATCTGGATTTGTGGCCGGGGAGGCCAAGGCGTGCAATTTTTGGCCGAATTGCTGAATGCGGTCTTCTTTGCCGAAAAAAAACAGAGTTGGATGCAAGCCAGTTGTGATTGGGCCATTCGCGGTGGCCAAGTGATTGCGCGGGTCTTTGCCGATAGCAAGCCTCAAAGCCAATGGACTCCCAGCGACGACTATAATATTCTGATCTCGCTCTATCCTGCTGCGCCCCCGCCTTTGCCGCCACTGGCTGAAAATGCGCTGATTCTCGATGCCCTCAAAAGCGGTGCCTATGCCCTGGCCCATCAAAAAGGCGCTTTAAAGGCCCTCAATTTGCTGATGTTGGGACATTTACTGGCACAATATCCGCTCTGCAGCGAAGACGTTGTGGCCTGGGTGCTCAAACAAAAATTGGGGCCCTCTCGCTTTAAAGACATGCCCGTCAATCTCGAAATGTTGGAGTTGGGCACCCACTTGGGCCGGTCATAAAATGGAAGATATTCACGCGATCAAACCCCTGATGTCCCTGGATTTTCCCTGGTTGGCGTTTTTGGCCACGGCTGCGATTATTCTGGGCCTCACGCTTTTATTGGGCTGGATTGTCTGGCGCTTGCTCAAACGTACACCCCCAGCAGAAACAGAAGAACCTGTTCCCAACAAAATCGAGCCACAAACCCTGCGCGCAGAAGCCCTGGCTGCTTTTGAACGCTTGGCCCAGTCTCAGGCTATCAAACAAGAGCGGGGCCAAGACGTCTATCTGGAATTGGAGGCGATTTTTAAGCGCTTTTTAGAGGGAATGCACCAAAAACCCGTGACAGGATTTACCGATCAGGAGCTGGAAGATTTTCTCAAGGCTCAGCCCCAGGTGCATTGGCAGGATTCAGGTCTGGAACCTTTGCTTCAGCGCAGCTTATACGCGCGTTTTGCCAAAGGTTCGCCGACCCAAACCCAGATGCTTGCAGATCTGCGGCTGCTCGAACAATTTGTGCAAAAGCACACCGCAGATTGATCTCAACAGGGTCAGACCACCGCGAGCGGGCGGAAGAGCTGGTTCCACTGGTGGTTTTTGCGGCTTTCCCAAGCGCGTTGGTGATAGACATAGCTGGCCAAAAGCGGGAAGGTCAGAGTCAGTTCGGAATAGACCATCTGCTCATAGACTGTATCGACTTTGCCCCATGAACAGGCCTCTTTGAGGGTCGAGCCGGAAAGGGCGCCATCACGTTCGTCGGCCACTGTCAGCTGAATGGCGTATTTGTGCATGCTGACTTCTTTGCCGAGAATATCTGCCGCCACGACCACATCTTGGGTGAAATTTTTGGGCACGCCGCCCGCCAACATCACCAGTCCGGTTTCGCCAGCTGCGATTTTGATCTGGGTCAGCTCGCGAAAATCACGCACGGAGTCGATACTGACATGGCGATCAGGGTTTTTCTCCTGGTGGTAAACCAGGCCAAAACCGGCGCTGCAATCCGAGAAGGCGGGCACAAAAATCGGAATGTTTAATTCATAAGCGGTGCGCACAATTGAATCTTCACCCAGATTTTTTTGAGCCAAATATTTGCCCATTTCGTGAATAAATTCGCGAGATGAATAGGCGCGGGGTTCGAGCGTATCGGCAATTTGAGCGATGGTATCGTCGCAGATCCGCAATTGGTCTTCGTCGATATACGTGTCGTAGATGCGGTCAATGCCCAGGGCACGTAGGCTCTGGTCATCGGCCATGACAGATCCCTGGTAATGTTTAAATCCCAGGCCCTCGAAAAAGTCCTGATCGACAATATTGGCGCCCGTTGAAACAATCACATCGACCAAACGGTATTTGAGCAAATCGACAATCACCTTTTTCAGCCCAGCGCTGACGAGCGAACCCGCCAGGGTTAGAATCACAGTACAGTCTTTGTCTTGCAACATATGCTGCCAAATATCCGCTGCGCGGGCCAGATTGCGGGCCTGGAAAGCCATGCCGCCATAGGCCTGGATCAAAGGCGTAGAGTCAAATTGGGAGATATCCAGATGTTGAACGGGTTTTGAGAGAATTTCAGATTTTTGCATAATTGCTTTCACCTTTCAGGGAGAGTTGGGGTTGGGGTTTTTCGGGAATAGGGCCCATCTGAGCCAATTTGGCCTGATGCAGGGCCATGATTTTGTAGACCAATTTGGCCGCCAAAAAATGACTGGGGAAGGTATTCTCCCCCGGACACAGCTCAACCACGTCAAAGCCAATCAGGGTCTTATTCTGAATCACAGCTTCGAGCAAGTCAAGGGTCTCGTACCAGAGCAATCCACCGGGTTCGGGGGTACCCGTGGCGGGCATGATCGAGGGATCGAGTCCGTCGAGGTCGATCGTCAGATAGACGTGCTCTTCCAGGCTGTCTACCACAGCTTGGATCCAGCCTGGATTGTGGCGCAGATAGTGGGCCGAGAAGATTTTGCCCGCTTTGGCATTTACCAATTCGGAGCGATCCATGCTGCGAATGCCCACGCCCACCGGGGCAGCCCATTCTTTCATGCGGGCCATGGCACAGGCGTGGTTATAGGCATTGCCTTCGTAGCTCTCGCGCATGTCGGAGTGGGCGTCGATCTGCAGCACAGAAACGGGACCTTGAATGCGCTCGCAGCAGGCTTTGCTGGAGCCAATCGGCACACAGTGATTGCCGCCGATTGTGACCAAAAACTTGCCGTCGTTGAGCAGGGCCTGGGCCCGCGCATAGACCTGTCCAAAGAGCAGATCGGGCGTCTGATCACAGAGCAGTGGGGCATCGGTATAGATGCCTGCCAAATAGGGCTCTGAATCTGTTTCCAAATCGTAGAGTTCGAGATGGGTCGAGGCCGCGAGCAGGGCTTCAGGCCCTTTTTCTGACCCCCGCAGCCAGGTGCTGGTCTGATCGTAAGGCACAGGCAAGACCGCGTAAAAGGCCTCTTCGTACTGGCAATATTCGGGATCGAGCCCGCCGAAACCGGGGGCCATTAAGCAACTCCAGCCAGGGCAGGCAGGTGAGGAGGGCCAGACAGGGCCGCTGAGCGGGGGAAATCGTGCCCGCGTGTCAACATCTGAATCGTGGGTGTTTTGGATTCAAAGATCTCGATCAGGTATTTTTCTGCAAAGGTGTAGTCAAAGGGCTTGCAGGAAAATAAATCAATAAATACGTAATTTTTTTCCTGAAAGGTATGAATGGAAATATGACTTTCAGCAATTACCACAAATCCGGTAATTCCGACGTCTTCTGGGACAAGCCCTTGGTATTTAAATACGTAGGGCTGGGTGATTTTTGTCATCCCGATTTTATCGGGTAAGTTGTTTAAAATATCGAAAACAAGGTCAAAATCCCTTAATTTTTCGGGATTGCAATCATTCAGATCTAACGTCAGGTGTGGACCAAAAAAATCAGTTTTAACCATTTTATACTCCTAAAATTCATAAATAATTTGCCGCGCCTTTCGAGCGTGTTTTTACAAGTTTCTATGATAGCAAATTCCAGCAAAAATTAAAGCATTTACACGATTTTATTTTTTTAGATAGGCTTGTTTATTTGCTCATATTACCAACTGGTTATATCTAATAACTTAGATCATTTCTCTTTTTTTTGATTCATTGCATCATATTAAACTGAATTATCTTTCATTCTTGTCTCTGGAAATGCGCCAAAGCTGATGCCCCCTGGGGTATGGTACGCTAGAGTTCTGGAGATCGTATGCCGCAAAATCCCTCAAAAATTCTTTTGCTCAGTCCCCGCACCCCACCCGATCCGGGTGGGGTGGCCCAGGCCGTTTGGCGTCAGGCCAAACAATTACATGTTCAGGGCATTACTGTGGAACTCTGGGGGTTGAGTCCGGGTGCTTTGCCTGCTGCACCTTTCCCCATTTGGCGCCCCAATACGATGGCTGCGCCGATCAGAGCGCTCTCAGATTTGGCAACTCAGTGTTTAAATGGCCCTCCCCCAGATCTCATTCACGGTTATTATCTCAGCGCCACAGCTGAATTGGCCTTGGCCTTGGGGGAATATTGGCAGGTGCCTGTGGTCTTGTCGGCGCGGGGCAACGATCTCGACAGAGACCTCTGGCTGCCTGAGAAACGTGAAATGCTGCTCCATTTACTGCCCAAGGCTTCGGCCCTGAGCGGGGTGACCCGTGCCTTAAGCCGGCAATTGGCGGTCCTGGCCCCAGCCTGCCCTGTGATTCAATGGGTGCCCAACAGTGTCAATCCAGATCTCTTTGCTCCCCGGCCGCGTTCTAGTGACGTAGCCACACGTCTGGGTATACCCCAGACAGGCACCCGCTTGGGGTTTGTCGGTGAGCTGCGTCAGAAAAAAGGGCTGGGCCTGCTGCTCTTGGCTTTTCAATCCCTGGCGCAAAAATATGCCGATCTCTCGCTGCTCTTGGTGGGAGAGGTGCGGCCCGGCCCCGATCGGCAATTGCTGCAGCTCTTTCGCAAACAAAATCCCCAGCTCAGCCTCCGCCTGATTGAAATCCCCTCTCAACCCCATGCCGAGCTGCCTGCGCTTTACGCCTGGCTCGACACAGTGGTCTTTCCCTCGCTGCAAGAGGGCTTGGCCAATGCCTGCATGGAGGCCCTGAGCTGCGCCCGGCCCGTGGTCGCAACCGATGTGGGGGGATTTCCCGATTTGATCCGCGATGGCCAAGAGGGCCGTCTGATTCCGGCCTATCAATTGGAACCACTGATTGCCGCTTTGGAAGAGGTCTATTTGCAGCCCGAAAAGGCCCAAGCCTGGGGAGAAGCCGGCCGTTTAAAAATGGGCCAGGAGTTTAGCCCCGAACAGGAACTCGAAAATTGGTTGCGACTTTACCAGGCTGCGGGGCTGAAAACTGATTGAATTCCAATATGTAACTGAGTTACAATTGGTCCCTTCGTGATTGATTTGGAGGTTTCATGAGCAGAGAAATCAAAATTCAAGCTGAATACATTGATACCGGATTTGGCTTTCCGGTTCATCTCTTAAATGTGCCCATGATGAAAGTCAGGGGCGTATGGACCCCCAAAATCAATTATGTCGAATTGACGGTCAGGGTACTCCGAACCCTGGCTTTAAAAGCCTCTCCGCTCACAGGGCATGAGTTAAAATTTATCCGATTGCACTTTGAAATGAATTTGACAGATTTTGCCAAACGTTTTTATGTCACCCATCCAGCAGTGTTGAAATGGGAAAGCAAGGGCGATTCCGCCACAGGTATGAATTGGAGCACAGAAAAAGATATTCGCCTGTTTGTCTTGACCCAGGTATCTGAAAAAGAGGTTTTCTTTGCGGCTTACCAGCAACTGGAGAAGAAACCTTCCCAGCGCAACATAGAAGCAGAAGTGGACTTGGCTCAGGCAAAAGAAGCGGTGCTGGTTTAGCTATCTCTGATTATCTTTACGCCTAAACAGGCGAGGTTTCAGTTTTTGCCAGGTGATGGGTTAATTAGGGGGATTGTGTTGAGAACACTCTATTGTACAAGATTTCTCCCTTCAGATTTGAAGGGTTCAGCCATCCCCTCCCACGGCTGTTCAAA
>CAZRFI010000312.1:0-5655 GCA_964598905.1 uncultured Candidatus Sericytochromatia bacterium
TCTTAAAGCAAAAGTAACCGCAAAAAGACAAAGGCTACTGAGGGCTCTGGGGCCTGTGTTAAAATTACCCTAAAACCGAACAAAATGTCTGTTTTGTTTCTGACCCTGCAATTTAAAGGATTCCCTATGCTGATACTCAACCAGGACGAAAACCGCTTTGACGTAATTGTGGTGGGCGCGGGCCATGCCGGCTGTGAAGCTGCTTTGGCGGCTGCGCGCATGGGCTGCAAGACCCTTTTGCTGACGATCAACCTCGACACCATGGCCTGGATGCCCTGCAACCCGGCCGTGGGCGGCTTGGCCAAAGGCACCCTGGTGCGCGAAGTGGACGCCCTCGGCGGAGAAATGGCCAAAATCACCGACCGCAGCTATTTGCAGATTCGCACCCTGAACCGCTCCAAAGGCCCCGCTGTGCAGGCCCTGCGCGCCCAGAGCGATAAAAAACAGTACAGCCGCATGATGCGCCAGGTGCTCGAAAATGAGCCCAACCTCAAAATCAAACAGGCCATGGTCGATCAGCTCTTGCTCGAAGATGGCGCAGTTGTAGGGCTGCGCACCCATTTTGGCATGGAATATCAGACCCGCGCCCTGGTCTTGACCACCGGCACCTTTTTGCAGGGCAAAATCTTTGTCGGCAAAACGGCCTTCTCAGCCGGGCGCTCGGGCGAGTTTTCAGCCGAAAGCCTCTCGCTCAATCTGCGCGAAATGGGCGTGCGCACACACCGGCTCAAAACCGGCACCTCGCCCCGGATTGACCGCCGCACCATCAATCTCTCGATTCTCGAAGAACAGCCCGGCGAAGAGCCGATTCGTTTTTTTTCGTTTGAGCCCCCTGCACAGGCATTGCCCCAGCATGTCTGCTGGATCACGGCCACCAACCCCGCCACCCACAAGGTGATCAGCGACAATATTCAGCAATCGCCGATGTACAGCGGCATGATCGACGGGGTCGGCCCGCGCTATTGCCCCTCGATCGAAGACAAGGTCGTGCGCTTTGCCGACCGCCAACAACACCCGGTCTTTTTGGAGCCCGAGGGCGCTGACAGCAACGAAATTTATGTGCAGGGCATGTCGACCTGCCTGCCGGAGCCCGTGCAATTGGCCATGTTGCGCACCATGAAAGGCCTCGAAAACGTCGAGATTATTCGCCCGGCTTATGCGGTGGAATACGACGCCATTCCCGCGACCCAATTGCACCCCTGGCTGGAGCTGCAGCAGATTCCCGGCCTGTTTACCGCTGGGCAGATCAATGGTACCAGTGGCTACGAAGAGGCTGCGGCCCAGGGCATTGTGGCGGGCATCAACGCCGCGCGCCGGGCCCAGGAGGCTGACCCGATTATCTTCCAGCGTTCGGAATCGTATATCGGCACCCTGGTCGATGATCTGGTTACCAAAGAGATCTCCGACCCCTACCGCATGTTGACCTCGCGCTCAGAATACCGGCTGGTGCTGCGCCACGACAATGCCGACCTGCGCTTAACCGAATTGGGCTACCGGATTGGCCTGGCCAGTGAAGAACGCATGCAGCGTTTACAGGCCAAAAAAGAGGCGATCAAACGCGAACTCGATCGCCTCAAAAACACCCGCGTCAAAGCGGCCGAACTCAACGACAAACTCGGCGGCATCGACGAACAACTCGGCAGCCAGACCCTGATCGAATTGCTGCGCCGCCCCGAAATTACCCACGCTCAGTTACAGCAATTTTATCCGCCCGAATCGGGCCCGCTCAGTGACGAGGTGGGTGAGCAGGTCGAGATCCAGGTCAAATACGAAGGGTATATCAAACGCCAGCAGGTGCAATTGGCCCGCACCCAGCGCATGGAAAACCTGGCGATCCCCGCCGACTTTGACTATTACGGTGTCAAAGCCCTCTCGCGCGAATCGCAAGACAAACTCACGAAACTGCGTCCGGCCTCACTGGGGCAGGCCGCTCAGGTCGGGGGTGTGACCCCAGCAGATATCTCGGTGTTGCTGGTATTTTTGGAGGCCATGCGCCGCCAGCGTGTGCCGGCTGGCACCTGAGTTATACACCCATGGACCACAAACTCCAGTCCCTGCTGATCATCGACGACGAAGAGGGCATCCGCCGCTCGGTCAAACGCGCCCTGCGCCAAGAAAAATACGAGGTGCTGATGGCTGAAAACGGCCAGCAGGCCCTGGAGATCGTGCGCCAAAACCCTGAGCAAATCGCGATTGCGATCTCAGATTATAAAATGCCGGGCATGGATGGGATCGAAACCCTGGCCGCCATTGGGTGCATCAATGCCGACATCACCCGTGTGATTCTGACGGGTTATGCCACGCTCGAAAGTGCGATTCAGGCCACCAATGAAGGCTTTGACGGTTTTTTGACCAAGCCCTTTGAAAACGAAGAGCTGCGCGCCAAGATCAAAGAGTATTTTCTCAAAAAGCACATGAAGCAATTTGTCTCGCCCCAGGTCTTTGCCGAATTGCAAAAAGACCCGGATTTAATCCAGCCCTGCAAACGCGATGTAACTGTGCTCTTTTCAGATATTCGCGGCTTCACCCCGATGGCCGAAAAACTCGACCCCAACGATCTGGCCTATTTGCTCAATCACTATTATTTCTCGCCGCTGGGCCAGATTATTTTTGAGCACCGGGGCACCCTCGACAAACACATTGGCGACGCAATCATGGCCCTGTTTGGCGCGCCGCTTTCGGGGCCCGATGACGCCTACCGGGCCGTTTGTGCAGCCTTGAGCATGCGTAAGGCAGTCGATCAGATCAATTTGGATCTGCGCGAGCGCAAAACTGGCGCTTTGCTGACACACCAATTGGCCACCGAGCACTACCTGCCCGTGGGTTTTGGCATCAGCAGTGGCGAGGTGGTGGCGGGACTCTTGGGCTCGACCTGGAAAAAGGAATATACCGTGATTGGCTCGGCAGTCAACGTGGCCGCCCGTCTACAAAGCCTGGCCGGGCCTGGCGAAATACTGATCTCTGAGAGCACCTATCAATTGGTGCGTTCCCAGGTTCAGGTCGAACCCCTGGAACCCACCCTGATCAAAGGAATTGCTGCCCCCGTTCAGATTTACCGGGTGCAAGGCGCGGTCTGAAGATGGGGGCTTGGCGCAGCCGACTCTCCCATCTGGCCTTTGTACTCTTGACCCTGTTTACGCTGGGCATGACGGGCTTTGGCAGTTTTCAGGCCTTTAAACTGGTGAATCAGCCTTTTCCAGGCTTTTGTTATTTGGATATTGGCCAGGGCTATCTCTTTGTGAATGCCCTCAACCAACACAGTTGGAGCGGTTATCAGGAGGGCCTGATGCTGACAGATACGATTCACACCGTCGATGGTCAACCCGTTCAAGACCATACCCACCTCAAAACAATGCTGCAATCGCACAAACCTGGAGATGTCTTGCATTACGAATTGCTCAGCCAGGGCAAGCCCAAAGATCTGTACATTCCCGTGATGCACTTTACCTGGATCGACTTCTGGTTGGTTTTTGGGCTCTGTCTGGCGGCCACCCTGGCCCTGCTGAGCACAAGTCTGGCCGTGTATATTCTGCGCACAAAGGCGCAAGGCACCTGGGCCTTTGTGCTCTTTAGCCAAGTCATGGCCATTTACTCGATTACAGGTTTTGAGGCCAGTTTTAACCACAGTACCACCTTTTTCTTCTGGCTCTCCAGCGCGCTTTTGCCCGTCACAGTCTTGCAATTGACCTTGCAATTTCCCCGCGAGAATTTGCTCTGCCAAAAATTCAAATGGCTCTTGCCAGCATCATATGTCTTGGCTGCCCTGATTGGGGTCCAGCCCTCTTTGCCACTCCTCTCCAGCCAGCCCCATTTCCTGTATTATATGCTCTTGCTGTTTTTGGCCATGTCTGGCTTAAGTGGCAGCTTTTTCTTTGGCTCCATGATTCGACTCTACCGTTCGCGGGAATTGGCGGATCACCAACAGGCCACGGTGGTCAAACAAAGGGTCAAATTGCTCTTGACGGGCGCCGTTGTGGCCTTTGTTCTGCCTGCACTGTTGGCGGTGGTATCAGTTATTTTTCCGCGCTGGTCTATTCCCTTTAATTACCTGGCCCTGTTGCTCGTGATCTTCCCGATCAGCGCCAGCTTTGCGATTATTCAATACAATCTCTTTAATGTCGATGCCTTCTTAAAAAAAATGTTGGTGCTGTTTTTCTCGGTCGACACAACCCTGCTGCTCTATGTCTTGTTCTATGTCTACTTTGAGCAGATGGGTCTGCAAAAATTTCGGGCCTCACCGGCCTTTTCGCTGGGTTTTGCGCTCTTGATCATGGTGCTTTTTTCGCCTTTGCACACCCTGCTCAGCAACGCGATGGAAAGGCTGTTTAACCGGGGCAAACAGGACTTTTTTAAAGCCAGTGGCCGCCTGAATCAGCAATTGGCGACCTTGCTCAGCCGCCAGGAAATTCTCGATCTGCTGGCCCATGTCTTGATCGAAGACCTCTCAGTCGAAAAGGTTATGCTCTGGCAGGCCGGAGAAGACACGATTTTTTGTTATGAACAGGGCAAGCCCGATCAGGTCTGCGATGTCGCTTCAGCCACCTTGCTGCGCCAACAGGCGGGCAATTTGCAAAACCTCAAAACCCCGCTGTTTATCAGCGAGGTGCTTGAGAGCAAGCGCTATTCCGAAGAACTGCGGCAGCAATACCTGCCGGTCTTTGAGACATTAGCGGCAGTGGTGTTTTTGCCGCTGATCTTTCAAGACACCCTCAAAGGCCTGCTAATTCTCTCAGGCAAAAGCAATGCCGAGCCCTTTGCTGCAGAGGAGTTAAGCGTCTTGCAGACCCTGAGCTACCAAACCGCGATTGCCCTGGAAAATGCCCGCTTCTACGAAACGATTCGCGAGCTGAACGAAAACCTGGAGCAAAAGGTCGAAGAACGCACCCAGGCCCTGACCAGCGCTGTGCAAGAGAAAGAAAAGACCCAGGCCCAGCTGATTCGCTCCGAAAGCCTGGCCGCGATTGGCCAATTGGTGGCGGGGGTGGCCCATGAACTCAATAACCCACTGGGTTCGGCCCACAGTTTGGTGCAATCGGCGATTGAAATTCTCGAAGAACAGTCCGAGTTGACCCCCGACCAGGAAGACGTGGTCGATGACCTCAAATTTGTGCTCAAGGAGCAGAACCGGGCCAAAGAGATTGTCAGCTCACTGCTCGATCTCTCGCGCCAGACGACTTCGTATGCTGAGCCGGTCAACCTCAATCTGGTGATCGATGACGCGATTCGGATCATGCACAACAAATACAAATACCTCAATGTCTGCGTCGAAACCCAACTTGACCCGAACTTGCCTCTTTTACAGGGTAATTTTTCCCAAATTGGCCAGGTCTGCATTAATATTATCCAAAATGCGATTCAATCGGTGGCCAGCCAGGTGGGGAAGGTGCGGATTGAAACCGCCTGCGAGGGCGATACGGTCTTTTTTCTCTGCCAGGACAATGGGAGTGGGATTCCGGGGGATAAATTGCGGGATATTTTTAAGCCCTTTTTTACGACCAAAGGGGTGGGGGAAGGCACGGGACTGGGGCTGTATATCTGCCATGAGATTGTGACCCGGCACCAGGGGCGGATTGAAGTCAGCAATGCGCCCGATGGCGGGGCGGTGTTTAAGATTGTGCTGCCGTTGAAGCAGGGGGTGGCGGTGGGGGTCTGAAG
>CAZRFI010000313.1:0-5648 GCA_964598905.1 uncultured Candidatus Sericytochromatia bacterium
CCAATAAAAAAGCCCCTCACAGGAGGGGCCAAAGTTCAGGGATTATATTTGAGGGTAATGGTAACAAATTGCGTTTTAGAGAATCGGGCTGACTTTCATTACAGGCATGGGAGCGACTTGCATCGTGCCATTGACTTCGGCATAAGCCACAGTCGGGTCAGCTTTGAGGTAGTTGATGATTTGGGCCAATTTCAGGCCTACAGTGCTGTCGACTTCGACGACATGAGCATTGATTTCGGGCAGGACTTTGACGGTGCGGAAGCCATATTTGGCGTTGAACTCACGCACAGCGGCGGTGCTCATGGACAATTTGAATTTGACCACCAATTGACGGGGGGCTTGGGCTTGGTAGCTTTGTACCAGCGCGGGGGCTTGCGATTGCATCGGCAGAGCGGTTTTGCCACAGCCCGTCAGGCTCAGGGCGAGGGTGGCGACAGTCAGGGTCAGGGTGGTTTTGATCATTGCGTTCATTCTATTTTTTGTCCTTCGAACAACCAGTTGTTATTCTTTTCTTAATCTTCGTTTAACCTTATGAGTTTATTATAGTCCTATTTTGGATCTGATGTCAATATTTCGGAAAAATTCTTTTAAAAATATATACGCAAGGCCTGTGGGTGATATAAATTCCGATTGAAGTGATTTATCCCGAAAGTCTTCAAAACGGGGATTCAGCCCCGTGGTATAATGCCTGCGCATACGTCAGCGCATCACAACGCACCCCTTTGGTTACGATCCTGGCGTCAAGTTATATCAATAGAGGTAATATTATGAGCAGTTTTGCCACAATCCAGGAACTCCTGGGCAAAGACGCAACCTACCTGCTGGATCATGAATGCCGCACGATTTCCAAAGACGTGTTGCATCTGCCCGGCTCTGATTTTATTGAGCGTGTCATGGTTGATACCGACCGTTCGCCTTCGGTTTTGCGCAATTTGCAGTTGATTTACAATACCGGTCGTCTCGGTGGTACAGGGTATGTTTCGATTCTGCCCGTGGATCAAGGCATTGAGCACTCTGCAGGTGCTTCGTTTGCCCCCAACCCGATCTATTTTGATCCCGCCAATATCGTCAAACTGGCGATTGAAGGGGGTTGTAACGCCGTGGCATCGACCTTGGGTGTGCTGGGTTCGGTTTCGCGCAAATATGCCCATCGCATTCCCTTTATTGTCAAACTCAACCACAACGAACTGCTCAGCTACCCCAATACCTATGATCAGACGCTGTTTGCAGATGTCGATCAGGCCTTTAATATGGGTGCGGTTGCTGTGGGGGCCACGATTTACTTTGGCACCGAAGAATCCCGCCGCCAGATCTGGGAGATCAGCCAGGCCTTTAAATATGCCCATGAATTGGGCTTGGTCACCATTCTCTGGTGTTATCTGCGCAATACTGAATTCAACCAGCCGGATATGGATTACCACGTCGCTGCTGACTTGACTGGCCAAGCCAACCACCTGGGTGTGACCATCCAAGCGGATATTATTAAACAGAAAATGCCCGAAAACAATGGCGGCTACAATGCCCTTAAATTTGGCAAAACCCACAAAAAAGTCTACGAACAGCTCAGCACCGATCACCCGATCGATCTGACCCGTTACCAAGTGGCCAATTGTTATATGGGCCGTGCGGGCCTGATCAATTCCGGCGGCGCTTCTTCTGGCGAGTCCGATCTGGCCGAAGCTGTACGCACGGCTGTCATCAACAAACGTGCGGGTGGCATGGGCCTGATCTCTGGCCGCAAAGCCTTCCAGCGCGATATGCAGACCGGCGCGTCGCTCTTACACGCTATTCAGGATGTCTATCTCTGCAATGACGTGACCATCGCTTAATCGCCTTTTAAAACAGAAAGAGAGCGGAACACCGCTCTCTTTTTTTATGGGCATTTTTCTCGCTTTGTCGCAGACACCTGACTCAGGCACCAGCGGCTGTTTTAACTGGGGTCAGCGGGTGTTTCTGGGTCTGCTTCTGCGGGGGGGGCGGGCTCTGTATTGGGCTGTGGCGCTGCAGGGGTTTCGGATTTTGGATTCGTTTTCGGGGCTCCCGCTTGATTCAAACTCTCTTCAAGCTGCTCGTTCAGGCTCAACAGCACCTGCGCCGTGGCGGCTGAAATCAGGGCCAGACCCGTGAGCGTGGCGGCGGCAACGATACTGGGTGTGCCCAGGGTTTTGCGCTGGGCATTATAAGACAGCCCACTTCCCAATGCTGCTGCGCCGAGGGAAAGGTTGCGTATCAACTTGAGGCGGGAAAAGAGTTTGTGCAAAGCTGCTTGGGGGGATTCTGCGGCGGGAACGCGGGTGTTTGGCATAGGGAGACTCCTGGCATGATGGCCCTATTCTAGCACAAAAGCAGTTAGGCCCCGCATCGCGGTAAAATAGGGATATGGACATTCTCGAAGGCATTATTGAGCGCGTGACTTACCAGTCCGAGGCATCTGGTTATGCCGTTTTAAAGCTGTTACCCCAAAGTCAAAAGCAAGTTCTACAGCCGGGTCAGCAGCCGGAATGGGTCACCGCTGTGGGCGAGATGCCGCCGGTCTATGCGGGCGAATCTGTTCGCCTGTGCGGGGCCTGGACTTTGCACCCCAAACATGGCTCCCAGTTTCGCGCCAGCAAAATTGAAAAACTCATGCCCGCTACCGCCGTGGGACTTGAGAAATACCTGGCTTCGGGCTTGATTCGTGGGGTGGGGGCGGTTACTGCCAAACGTTTGATTCAGGCCTTTGGCACCGAGATCATTGATGTGATTGAGAAGTACCCGCAACGGCTGCAAGAGGTTCCCAAAATTGGTCCGCGCAAGCGCGAGATGATTGTCAGCAGTTGGAATGAGCACCGCGAGATTCAAAATGTGATGCTCTTTTTGCAAGAGCATGGGGTCTCCACGACCTATGCGGTAAAAATTTATAAAAAGTACCGCGACCAAGCCATTGCTGTGGTTCAGGCCAATCCTTACCGCTTGGCCGAAGATATCTGGGGGATTGGCTTTAAGACGGCCGATGCCCTGGCCCAAAGTCTGGGGCTGGATCCCCACAGCCCTTTGCGCTTGCGGGCTGGGCTTTTTTATGCCCTGCAAAAAGCCAGTCAAGACGGCCACCTCTATTTGCCCCGCACCGAATTGCTCAACAAAACGGCGGCATTGCTGGAGGTTGAACCTGATTTATGTGTGCCGGTTTTGGCGCTGTTGATCGCAGCCCAGCAATTGGTGGCCCATAGCGATTTTGGCGATTCTGGCGACGTTGGCCTGCTCGGTGATCCGGAGAATCCCGATCTCTATTTACAAGAGGCTTGGCTTGCCGAAAGTGAGGCCGCTCGGCTTTTGCGGCTTTTGCTCTCACATTCAGATCCCCCAGATCCGGCTGCTTTGAGCGACTGGCTGGGGGTGTTTGAACGCGATAATCAGCTCGAACTGGCACCTGAACAGCGCGATGCCGTGAGGTTGGCGGCCGCTTGCAAAGTTTTTGTACTCACGGGTGGGCCAGGGACGGGCAAAACCACTGTTAGCAAAGCCATTTTGGGTTGGTTTGCCCAGCAAAAAGCCAAAATTCAATTGGCCTCACCCACAGGCCGGGCGGCCAAACGCCTGAGCGAGGTGGCGGGCCGGCCCGCAAAAACCCTGCACCGTCTGCTGGAGTTTGATCCCTCCAAACAGGCCTTTATGCGCGATCAGCACTTTCCCCTGGAATTGGACGTACTCGTGCTTGATGAGGTCAGTATGATTGACCTGCCCCTCTTTTATGCCTTGCTCAAAGCCTTGCCCGAAAGCGCCCATCTGATTCTGATTGGCGATAGCGACCAATTGCCTTCGGTCGGGCCTGGCGCGGTGCTCAGACATATTCTCGATTCGGGCCAGGTTCCGGCGGTGACGCTCAAACAGATTTTTAGACAGGCCGAAGCCAGTTTGATCGTGCGCAATGCCCACCGGGTCAATCGTGGACTGTTACCCGAGCTTTTACCCCCCACAGGCAGCCACCGCGACGCTGATGCTTTTTTTATCCGGGCTGAGAGCCCTGAGGCCATTTTAGACATCTTGCTGGATCTGGTTGCACGCCGCCTGCCATCAGCGGGGTATCAAACTGAAGATCTGCAGGTGCTCTGTCCGATGCACCGGGGCCTGATTGGCGCCCAACGTTTGAACCAGGCGTTACAGGCCGTCTTAAATCCGCCCAGCCCAGAGAAATCTGAGCTGATGCGCGGCAACCGTATTCTACGCCAGGGAGACCGCGTGATTCAATTGCGCAATAATTATGACCGCGCGGTCTTTAATGGCGATCTGGGGCTGGTTCAGGATTTGGATGGCGAAGAACAGCTTTTAAAGATCGCTTTTGGCGAAACCCAGGTGGACTATGATTTTGCCGATCTTGATGAGCTGGGGCTGGCGTATGCGCTGACGGTGCACAAATCCCAGGGCAGCGAATACCCGGTGGTGATTTTGCCGCTGAGTACCCAGCATTTTTTGATGCTGCAGCGCAATTTGCTCTATACCGCCATGACACGGGCCCGCAAATTGTTGATTCTGGTCGGGCAGGTCAAGGCCGTGGAATTGGCTGTGAACAATTTTCAAGAGCAAAAACGCTACAGCCGTCTGGCCCAGCTGCTTCAATCACTTTAAAAAAGCGCAAACAGCAAAAGACCCGCTTTTGGGGCGGGCCTTGGCTGTTTTAATCTATCAAGAACCTAGGGGTTTTGATTGGTTCCAGCGTTGGGACCAGAGGTGGCTGTCAGACCCGCCGCGGTATTGCCAGCACCGCTGTATTTGATCGAGAAGAACTTGCGCACAGTTCCCGTGGTGGGAGCGAGCAAGACCGTTCCACTGGTCGGAATACGGCTGATGCGATCCTGGGCTGGATTGATCGGCACAATATTAAAGGAGCCAGCTGTGGGCACCAGATTCATCACATCCAAGAAGTCAGCGGCATTGGCATTGGCTTGCATCACAATCGTGCCTGCAGTGGGTACCAAATTGACCTGGATATTGCGCGGAACCAGATTAACCGTCAGACCTGCTGCTGGAGCGACTGCAAGCGCAGTCACTGTAATACTGACGCCAGGGGTCAGGGCTGTAATTTGGCGTACTTCACCCGAACCAGGGAAACGCACAAAGTCATTTACTGCCAGACCCGCTGTGCTGGCCAGATTGATCACTGTGGTGCTACTGCCAGCTGCTGTGGTGGTGGTTAAAAGAGGAGAACTCAATTCCACGGCGTTCCCCAGCTTACTTGTGACTGTCCGGGTCAGACCCAAGGTTGGGAAGCGCAGGGTATTGCCAACGGCAAAGGCCGAGGCATCTGTCATGTCTATGCGAGCAGCCAGAGAGCCATCGCCATTATTCCCTGCCGTGATCGTGGTGCTGATCGGGGTGTTCAACTCCAAGGTATTTCCGACAATCGTGATGGTTTTTTGTTGGCCCGCAATCAAGACCTGGTTGCCCGAGGCAAACCCTTGGGTCGCAGAGACGCCCACACCATTTCCCGCAGTGCCGTCTCCAGCTGTATTGGTAATGGTCATTGAGATCGGCTGATCGAGCTGAACGCGGGCGGGGGTGGAGAGAATATTGGAAATGGTGCGCACTTGGCCATTCATACGCACTTTATCCCCGTTGTTAAAGCCTGTGGTGGCATTGACCACAATTTCGCTGCCAGAAGCGCCTGTGCC
>CAZRFI010000314.1:0-3876 GCA_964598905.1 uncultured Candidatus Sericytochromatia bacterium
AAAGTTAACCAAATAATTGGATAATTTTAATCTTTCCTGAACCAAAGTGAGGTTATGCCCATGCCCCTGCAATTGCAAACGTTGAGAGCCCTGCAAACTCTGGATTTGGACCGCAACCGTGGTCTCTCTGCCCAGGAACTCAAAGCCGTAGACAGCAATAGCGATGGCAAAATCTCCGCCGACGAAGGCAAAAAAGTCGGTTTCGACAGCAAAGATCTGCTCTTTTTGAACAAACGCCTGCAAGAAGGTCTTCTGCCCAAAGCCAGTGCCGTGATTTTCTCTCAGAACGAAATGCGGGCCCATGGCATCGCCAGCGAACTCAATTCCCGTTTTGCCGAACTCGACAGAGACAGCAATGGCCTGATCTCCAGTGCTGAAAGTGCCAAAGCGATTGGCAACCCCGCATTTAAAGGCGAGACCGCCGCCTCTGTGACCACGCTGTATAAATTGGTGAGCGATTTCCAGGGTTTTTCAGACGATACCAATGTCTTGCCCAAATTGCCCCAACACGCCTGGTTGGACAAATTTCCGCTGCAAAATTACGACGAACGGGGCCTGAGCCGCAAAGACCTGGACGCCTTTGTCGAAACTGCCCGAAAAAGCCCCAATGATGCCCGTGTGAGCGAGGTCTTTGGCCGCTTTTCAATGTCGAGTTATCCTGCTGCGGGCATGAAACGCGAACTCTTCCCCAAAGGGATGGAGAGCATTCGCCCCGACCATATCGAACAGGGTGAAATTGGCGACTGTTATTTCCTGGCGGCTGTGGCCTCTCAGGCCAATACTGCCCAAGGCAAAAAACAGATCATGAATATGATCAAAGACAATGGCAATGGCACCTATACCGTGAACTTCCCCGGCAAACAGCCAATCACCTTCCACGCCCCCACCGAGATGGAACTATCGCTCTATTCCAATGCCGGTCAAGACGGCATGTGGCTGAGTGTGCTTGAAAAAGCCTATGCTGAAGTGACCAACCGCGATACCCTGATTCCCCTGATGCAACGCAGCAACCCTTACGATAAAATTGGCAATGGGGCCCTTTTGGGCACTGGCGTGAAAGCCGTCAGCGGCACATCGACAGATACCGACGTGCTCTTGATTACCTCTCTGGAGAGCCTGCGCAGCAAACTCAAAACCGCCATGGCCAGCCAACGGGTGGTAACTGCGGGCATCAACAAAAGCCTCAACCCCTGGAACGAAGGCCGCACCGCCAATGGCCTGCCGATGGCCCACGCCTACAGCGTGTTGGACTATAACGCCAAAACAGATGAAATCACAATTCGCAACCCCTGGGGCCACACCGAAGTCAACAATGCCAGCGGCAGCACCCGCGATGGCAAAAACGACGGGACCTTCAAAATGCCCCTGAGTGAATTTAAAGCAACCTATTCGATGATCACCTACCAGGCTCGCTAAGGGGCAAGGAGACAACTCCGCCCCCAGGCTAAACTGAGCCACTGAATTTAACTTTCATTCCCCGCTTCGGCGGGGTTTTTCTTTGGGGTATTTCTTTGGCATTTTTCAGCAAATGCGCTTGTTGGGAGTCGTTACCTAGGCCAGTTGGGCTTTGAGCAGGGCCGTTTGCAGGGCCTTTTCACCGCCGAGCAATTGAATCTGCTCCTGCACCGCTTTAAAATCGATCTTCTGGGCCTTGGCTTTGTCTTTTTCAAAGAGCTGCTGCTGGAGCTTTTCAGCGGCATCACCTTCGAGATAGAGGCTCATCTCTTCGTTAAAGAGCACCTGCCGCTTGCTGCCATCGGGCATGTCCTCCTGAAAAGGTGAGCGCAGGGAACGCGGCAATAAATTGGCAGAACCCACCACGGCCCGCATGCCATCGGAGCTGAGGGCCTTGGTGTGCACTGTGTGGGCATATTTGCCCGGATCGCCGGTATACAACCAGGCATTGACCTGGCCTTTGCCGAGTTTTTGCTGGGTCTCCATCAAATCGCGGATCTGCGCCAGGTTGATAATATCAAAGAGTTCTTCGTCGCTGCGTTTGGGCACGATCAGGTCGATGGTCACACCCCGTTCCAGGGCCCGTTTGAGCGCCGCTTGTACGGGCGGATAGAAATAATAGGCCTGCTCAATTGAAATGCTGTCGGTGGCCTTTTCGATCGCGTGGAGATAGGCTGATTCGATCTCGGTTTTGGTTTCGTCAGTGGTGGCCACAGCCACGCTTGTGGGTTGCAGCTTGTGCTGCCGAGCGTAATTGTCACGGTGTTTGCCGAGTTCTGGCACTGACTTGGTATTCCAATCGCTGCGGTCTTGACCCGTGAAATCTTTCCAATTTTCAATAAATGCACCCTGCATCTCACGCACCGCCGGGCCATTCAGCTTGAGCATGATATCGTGGTAGCTGTCTTGCTGCAAAAAGTGATTGCCCATATTGATCCCGCCGGTATACGCCGTTTTGCCGTCGATCACCAGCAATTTGCGGTGATCGGCTTTGGCCACGCCCCTTTCGAGCGAGCCCCATTCCAGATGGGTTTTGAGCTGTTGGGTGTAGGCGGCTTTGGCTTTGTCGGGCAATTTAAGCGCGGCGATCTCAGCTGCGAGCGCCGTGACCGTGGCCTCAAATTGACGAATGGTGGGCAAAGCCCCTTCGTGGTTGAGCTTGTTGTTGTTAAACAAGACCCGCACGGGAATGCCTTTGGGCGCGAGGGCATCGCGCACCAATTGGCCCCTTTCTTCTTTCAGGCCTGCTGCTTTCAGAGCCAGGGCCCGCATCAGCACCTGGGTTTTGTCGCCGGCATACATCAGAAAGGTCTCTTGTTCAATGCTCTCACGGGCCCCGGCAATCGCTTTGAGCATTTCGCTATTGTAATTGGGGCCATCAATCACCGACTCGACCACATTCTGGCTCAGGGGTGGCGTATAAGGTGGCGCTGGGCGGCTGGCCGTGCGCACGTCGAGCTTGAGGCCCGATTGGGTATCAAGGGAGACATCAATTTGGTCGGAGACAATATCATAGCGGCGGCCTTGGATTTGGGCATCTTCGATCCGCCAGTGATTGCGGCTCTCGGCCTGCACATTGCCTTTGGCATCAATGGCAATATCGCTGTCAATCTGGGCTTCCAAACGCGCCGAAGTGACCCGTTTGCCCAGATTCTCGCCACCAAAGCTGATCTGCTGGGTGTCTTGGCTGTCGAGATCGAGGCTGATGCGGCCCTGGGCCGAGATTTCGCTGTTTTTGTCTTTGAAGACCTTGCCCGCGATCTCCAATTGGGCCGTGTCGGCTTTGCCCTGGTTCGTGGCTTTGGGGCCATGGGCATCGGAGCTGCCAGAAAAGTGCAGGCTGTCGAATGTCACCTGCAAATGGCCGCTGCTGTCAATTTCAAATTTCCCGGCCTGGGCCGTATTCAGGCCATCGATCCGCAATTGTTGGCCTTTGCCAAGCGGCACCTTGATGCTCTCCAATTCGGGGGTGAGATAAAGTTTGTCGCCCTCGCGGCGGGTGTTGAGCTTGAGTGAGACAATATCCTGCTGGCCATTGATCTTGTCTTTCAACATGCCGTGCAAGGCATTGGACACACGGCTGATCACCGAGCTATTGGGGGTCCAGTTTTCGTTGACCTGCAAATAGAGCTGGCCCTTTTCATTGGTGCGGATCTGCAGCTCCAGATCGTCTTCGATAAACCAAAAGACATCGGCTTTAAGCGAAAGTATATAACTGCTGCTTTTGGCATCAAAACGCATGCCGGTAATGCTCGCATCGCCTTTTTTGAGGCCCACCAACCCCTGCAGCGCGCTGTGTAAGACCTCCTTTTCAATCTTCACCTGGCCATCGAGGGTGCCGGTGATATCTTCGCGGCCTGTGCGATTGAGGCCATTGCGATCACTCACCGAGAGGCTGAGTTCGGTGCTGGCCTGGACCGG
>CAZRFI010000314.1:3976-5642 GCA_964598905.1 uncultured Candidatus Sericytochromatia bacterium
GCCCGCCCGCTGGGGGAGGCGTTTGTCAGGGCCGAGTTGTCGGCGCTGGCTTGCGGGGGTTGGGCGGGTTGGGGGGCTTTGCAGACCTGCGCTTCGGGTTTTAAAGGCAAGGCAAAAGGAAAAGCGGGGGCACTTGAAGATGAGGTTCTGGAAAGCTCTGGGGAAAAACCATCAACCATAAAAAAACTGTCCTTTCGGGAAAAGGCCTGCAGGGGCTGAAATAAGGGGCTTGCAGGTTTTATCTTTGCCAAAAGAGGCAAACTTGTCTTTTAGTCTTATTTTAAGCGGAATTTTAACCTTCATCCGTTTTGCTGGTTGGGTTAGTTTTGCCCAGACAGCAACAAATGCGCTTAAAATACAAAGAAGGCCCTGCCCGAACCTGCCCGAGAAGGTGGAACCCTGCCCGTGTTTAAAACCAGCTTGATCTTTTTACTGCTTTGGACCCTGGCTTTGCCCGCCTGGGCCGAGCTCAAAACCTTTACAGTCAAAGCCCAGGCCTTTATTGGCGATAACCAGACCAAAAACGAAGCCCGCCATCTGGCCACCCTCGAAGCCAAACGCCAGGCCCTCGAACAGGCGGGCACCTATGTCGAGTCGCTGACTTTGGTCAAAAATTCGGTCTTGAGCAAAGACGAAATTTTGGCCTTTACCGGTGGGGTGAGCAAAACCGAGTTGCTGAGCGAAAAAGCGATTACCCATGACCAAAGCTTTGGCCTGGAGATCGTGGCAAAAGTCACGGTGGACACCTCCCTGGTCGAGAACCGGATCAAACACTTTGCCGTCAACCGCGAGGCGCTTGAAAAGGAAAAAGCGCTGCTGGCCCGCAACAAACAATTGGAACAGGAGATCCGGGCGTATCAGGCGCAATTAAAGAAGCTCAAAAATCTCAACCAAGTGCAGCAATTGCGCGCCAGTACCGGGCAAAAGCTCGAAAACAAATACAATGCCACCGACTGGTTTCGCAAGGGCTACGAAGCCTATCTGCGCAAACAATACGACACTGCGTTGGGGCATTACAATCAGGCCCTCAAGCTCGACCCGACTTATGCAGCGGTTTACTTAAACCGGGGTGTGGTCTATTATGAGCGCCAACAATATCCCCAGGCCTTGGCCGATTATACCCAGGCCCTCAAATACGATCCGCAACTGCTCCAGGCCTATAACAATCGCGGTGTGCTCTATAAACAGCTCAAGCAATACGACAAAGCCTTGGCTGACTACGCTTTGGCCCTCAAGCTCAACCCGAAGTATGCCAAAACCTACAACAACCGTGGCACGGTTTATAGTGAACTGAAGCAATCTGACAAAGCCCTGGCCGATTATAACCAGGCCCTCAGACTCGACCCACAATTTGCCTATGCCTACAACAATCGGGGCAATATTTACTCTCAGCGCAAAGCCTACACCCAAGCGCTCAGCGACTACAGCAAAGCCCTCAGTTTGTTGCCCAACTACGCCCAGGCCTATAGCAGCCGGGGCTCTGTCTACCTCGAACTACAGCAATACCCCCAGGCCCTGGCAGACCTGAATCAAGCCCTCCAACTCGCTCCCAATTCTGCTGCTGCCTACAACCACCGGGGGACGGTTTATCAGGCCCTGGGGCAACCCGAGAAAGCCCTGGCCGATTGGCGCAAAGCCTGTGAGTTGGGGTTGGGTTCGACCTGTG
>CAZRFI010000315.1:0-5616 GCA_964598905.1 uncultured Candidatus Sericytochromatia bacterium
ATAAACTGATGAATAACAGCTTTAGATCAACTCAAAATTGAGCATCATTCCATCGTCTTCGTGTTCCAAGTTATGACAGTGGATAACATATTTTCCTTTATAGTCAGGGAATTTAATTGCAATCGAAACCTTTTCACCGGGCATCAATAAAACGGTGTCTTTTCGGGTTTTCTCATGAGAAAAAATACTGTTTCGACCGCCCTCTCTTTGGATAATTTGAAACTGAGCTCCATGTAGATGCATCGGATGTATTTCGTCGCCTTTGGAATTATCAAAAACCCAGATTTCAGATGTTCCCGCTGTGACGGTTTCGTCAATCCTATTCATAGCAAAGGTTTTTCCATTAATGGTGTGCATCCCTTTCATGATTGGATTGCCACTTGTGGACATCATCATAGAGCCATGCCCCATCTCTGTCATCGCGTCTACACCAGACATTTTCATTCCTTGTAATTCAAACGTCCTTGTTTTTGTTCCCGTTGGCGTTGAAATTTTCTCCAGAGCAGCCAGTTGATTTGGAATTTTATAAAATTTGGCCTGTCCTTTTTGAACCTGCATCTCCAAAAGGGTTAATTCTTGCTGACCTTGGGTTGTTACCCCTTTAAAAGGTAGGGAAATCAATTTAAGCAAACTGCCTTCTTTGTGAGCACTAAAATCTGCCAAAATATCCAGTCGCTCACCCGGCCCCAATAAAACAGATTTTTCGGAATAAGGCGTTTCTGTGAGTCCCCCATCTCCACCAATGACCCAAAATGGTGTTTCTTTGTTGAAACCAAGGTTATACACCCGTGCATTTGAACCATTTAAAATTCGCAGACGGTAGATCGATTGCTTGACCTGCATTTGTGCGTTTTGCTGACCATTAACCAAGATATCCAGCCCAAGATAACCACTCATTATATCCTGTTGACTGGGATTATAATCCAAAGCATTTCCATTCAGGCGTTTGTCTTGTACAACTAAAAAAGCTTCCTGCTCACCCACTGGCAGATTTAGTGCAGATTCCTGCGGATCTCTCACCACGAATAATCCCGCCAAACCCAAGTAAGCTTGTTTAGCTGTTAAATTATGGGGATGCGGGTGGTACCAGTAGAGCCCCCCAGCCTGTTTAATTTGAAACGAATAGGTCTGTGATCCAGCCGGGGCAATAAGTTGTTCAGGATGTCCGTCCTGGTCTGCGGGTACAACTAAACCATGCCAATGTACATTGGTGGGCTCTTTCAATTGGTTTTGTACTTTTATTTGAGCCTGTTCCCCAACCTTTGCAATCAGGGTGGGGCCTAACAGGCCTTGATGATACCCCATCCCCTTGATATTTTTGTTACCCAAACGCAGGCTCACTTCTTGAGGGGTGAGCATTGCATTTGTAACTGATTGTTGAGGAGGAAATGCCAATTGAGTGCGGACAGACGGCTCTACATTCGCCTGATTGTCTTGGAGTGAATTTTTAAACAGGTCAGACGTGTTGCAACCGATTAAAAAGCCTGAAAGAGAGAAAGAAAGAGTGAGCAGAAAGAATTGTCTGAGCATAAATGTATTACCCTGTGTTTAATTGTTCTCAAAGACACAAAAGCAGAAGACAAGAAGACGAACAATATTGAATTATAAGGATAAATTCTAAGAATTCGCTAAGAATATCATACTCAATGATTATCAGGATTAAAACGCAAACAATACCCCAATCCCCGCACCGTTTGCAGCAAGTGCGTACCATAGGGTTTGTCAATTTTATTCCGCAAATAGCCAATATAGACATCCACGGTGCCCGGAGAAATCTCAGGGTCGTCCCAAACCCGTTCGGCCAATTGGGCTCGGCTGATGACCTGCCCCTGGTGCTGGAGCAGGTATTCCAGCAGCCGGTATTCTTGCTGGGTCAAGGGAATTTCTTGCCCCTGGTGCCAGACCTGGTGGCTGATTAAGTCCATGCTCAACTCAGCTATTTGTAACAAGACGGCTTTAATCGGCGCATGGCGACGCAGCAGGGCACGAACACGGGCCAGCAATTCGTTAAATTCAAAGGGCTTGCTGAGATAATCATCGGCCCCGAAATTCAGGCCGGCAATGCGATCGGCAACCTGATTGCGGGCACTGAGGATCAAGACCGGGGTTTGGATTCGTTCTCTGCGCAGATTCTGACAGAGGGTGGCGCCCTCCAAACCCGGCAGCATCCAGTCTAAAATAATCAGGTCATGCTCTTGTAAGAAGGCCAGATACTCGCCTTGCAGGCCATCCATAGCCTGATCAACAACATAGCCTTCTTCGCGCAGACCTTTGGCAATGGCTTGGGCCAATTTGGGTTCGTCTTCGATCAGCAGTAAGCGCATGGTTTAAAGCCCTTTTTCACGGCTGGCGGGCTTCCAGCGCCGCAGCAAAAGCGCGTTGCTGACCACGCTGACGCTGCTAAACGCCATGGCAGCCCCCGCCAAAACAGGGTTGAGCAGGCCCAGAGCAGCCAGAGGAATCCCAATCAGGTTATAGACAAAGGCCCAAAAGAGGTTTTGGCGAATTTTGGCGTAGGTCCGCCGCGAGATGGCAATGGCATCGGGAATGAGCAACGGCTCGCCGCGCATCAGGGTAATCCCTGCCGCCTGCATGGCCACATCGGTGCCGGTCGACATGGCCATGCCCACCTGGGCGGCTGCCAAAGCGGGCGCATCGTTGATGCCGTCGCCGACCATGGCCACGATTTGGCCCTGGGCCTGGAGCTTTTGGATGATCTGGGCTTTGTCGCCCGGCAAGACCTCGGCATAAACCAAATCAATTCCCAAGGTTTGAGCCACACTTTGGGCCGCGATCTGATGATCACCCGTAATCAAAACCGTCTGAATACCCAAGCTGTGCAGGGCCTCAATTGTCGCTTTGGCAGAGGGTTTGATCTGGTCGGCAAAGGCCACCGCCCCCAATAAACGACGGGAGCTGGGTTCTCCCAGATAGGCCAGGGTCAGGCCTTTGTTTTGCCAGGCCGCCACCACACCCGCTGCGCTCTGCAGGTCGATGCCCGATTCTTCCATCAGGCGCTGGTTGCCCAGCACCCGCGTTTGGCCCGCTATGTCAGCCTGCAGACCCCGCCCGGCCAGGGTTTTTAAGCCACTGATCGGGGCCCGTTCCAGTCCGGCTTCGGTGGCTTTGGCCAGAACGGCCATCGCCAAGGGGTGGCTCGAACCCTGTTGCAGGGAAGCCATTTGCGCCAATAAACCCTCTTTGCTGCCCTCCAGGGCATGAATTTCTTGCACCTGGGGTTTGCCTTGGGTCAAGGTGCCGGTTTTGTCAAAGGCCACAGTCGTCACGGAGTGCGCCACTTCCAGCGCTTCTGCGTCTTTGATCAAGATGCCATTGCGGGCCCCGAGGCCCATGCCCATCATCAACGAGGCCGGAGTCGCCAGGCCCAAGGCACAAGGACAGGCAATCACCAACACAGCCACAGCGTTGAGCAGGGCCCGCTCTGGGCCTGCCCCTGCGATCAGCCAGCCCAAGAGGGTAAGCAGGGCAATGCCGAGCACCACAGGCACAAAGACCGCGCTGATTCTGTCCACTAATTTTTGAATCGGGGCTTTGGCGGCCTGGGCCGATTCCACCATTTTGATCACTTTGGCCAAAAGCGTTTGTGCCCCAATGGCGCGGGTTTCAACTTCGAGAAAACCATCGAGATTGATCGCGCCCCCGATCAATGCATCGCCAGGCTCTTTGCTGACGGGCAGCGATTCCCCCGTGATCAGGGCTTCGTCAACCTGTGCTTGGCCACTGGTAATTTTGCCATCCACCGGAATCCGCTCGCCAGCCCGCACAATCACCCGATCCCCCACCCGCACCTGGGCCAATGGGATTTCTGTCTCTTGGCCATTTTTCAAGACGCGGGCCGTCTCTGGGCGCAGGGCCTCTAAAGAACGAATCGCTTCGCTGGTCTGCTGTTTGGCGCGGGCCTCGAGAAATTTGCCCAGCAGCACCAGGGTGATCACCACAGCGGCACTTTCAAAATACAGGGCGTGGGCATGGCCACCGCGCAAAAGTTGGTAAACACTCAGGCCATAAGCAGCACTGGTACCCAATGCCACCAGCAGGTCCATATTGCCATTGCGGGCCTTGATCGCTTTAAAAGCCCCCGCATAGAAGCGACTGCCCAGCCAAAATTGCACAGGGGTGGCCAACGCCCATTGCAGCCAGGGGGGCAGCATCAGATTTAAGCCAAAAGGCAAGAATAACATCGGCGCCACCAAGGGCAGCGAAAACAGCGCGGCAAGCTGAAACTGTCTGAATTGTTGCTTCAATTCAGATGTTTTATCTGGGCTGTTGTGGGGGCTGTCTTCGCTCAGGGCTTGGGCGTCGTAACCGGCGTCTTCGACCGCTTCGAGCAATTGGGGGATGGTCGCCTCCGGGGCGTGAATCACCCGCGCTTTCTCACTCGCCAGGTTGACCTCAACCTGACTCACACCGGGCACTTCGAGCAGGGCTTTTTCGACATGGCGCACGCAGGAGGCGCAGGTCATGCCTTGGATCGCAAATTGGGTTTCGGCCATGGTAAAGACTCCTTCTACCTGTATGATACCCCCATGTTAGGGGTTCCAATAATGGGAAGGTCAATGCTTTAAAACCACAATTCGCCGTTTTTCAAAACGGATCAGGCCTTGGTTTTCCAGTTTTTTCAAAAGCTCGGTGACTGTCTGACGGGCAATATTGGTCAATTCTCCCAATTCTTGGTGGGTCAGGGTAATATTGAGCAATATGCCGTCAGCGACCTGTTTGGGATATTCCTGGCTCAGGCGAATGAGCAGTTCTTTGAGCCGCTGTTCAGCACTTTTAAACACCAAGGCGTCCATTTGGTTGGTGATTTGACGTAGGCGCAGCCCTATCAGTTTGGTGACTTTGAGATTAAGCTGGGGATGCATACTTAAAAATTGCTCAAAATCTGTTTTGCGCACAATACAGAGCAGGGTGTCTTCCATGGCCTCAGCGATGCTGTCTTGTTCACTGCCATCCTCGATCAGGGCCACTTCACCGAAGATATCGCCGGGCTCCAAAATCGAGAGAATAATTTGTTTGCCTTCGGGAGACAGGCGCGAAATACGCACCCGGCCTTTTTTGAGCAGATAAATCGAATCAGCGGGATCACCGGGCAGATAGATGGGTTCGTATTTGGGGGTCGAGCACATACTGGTCATGGCTTCCATCTGCTTCATCTCTTCGGGCAGCATGGCTGCGAAGAGGTTGATCTGGGAGAGATACCAGAGCTTGCTTTCAGAGACGGCGGTCATACACATTCCTCAAATTCAAATTTCAACTACCCGCCCCAAGTTTAACAGCAAAACTATCAGCTAGCTGACATTCTTGGACACTTGATTGAGGTTATAATCATGCCAAAGCAAAGGAGCAAGCCGGTGCCAAAACCTGACGTAATTGTGATTTGTGATCTGTTTTGTTTGAGTAAACCAGCCTTGGATGAACAATTAAAGCAGATCGCGGTTCAAGTCCCTGAGTTTGTCTTTCGCTACCCTGAACAAGCTGAATTAAAACACTTGATGCAGACCTATCATTTAAAAATCGTGCCCTGTGTGTGCATTGGTAGCCAGATTCTCTATGGCGTTCCCTCGCCAGCCGAAATTCTCCAGGCCTGGCAGGCCG
>CAZRFI010000316.1:0-5566 GCA_964598905.1 uncultured Candidatus Sericytochromatia bacterium
TTGAGCAGGGTTTCAAAGGGCCGGATTTGCTGGCGCAATTCAGTGGTTTCAATCTCTTGATCGATCTTTTCAATTTGCTGATTGAGTCTCTGCAAAAGTGTCTTTAGATGTTGGTGTTCCTGGCGCAGCGCTTCGGTCGCCTTTGGCTTTATGCTGGGTTTGAGCAACGCACTCAGACCCAGCAGCTGTCTTTGCAGACCCACCAGGCGCTCTTCAACCTGATCGTAGAGGGCATCGAGGTCTTGCTCTGTTTGGGGCTCTGGCATAAGCTGGAGCGGTTGTGCCGCCAGGGAGGGCAGTTTGGGGGGCGCTTTGACCTGCCTGGTGATAAATTGCAGCAAATCTTGTGCCGCTGCGTGTTCGGGCTCTATTTTGAGCGGCTCTTGCAGGTATTTGCGGGCCATGGCCTCGTTCTTTGCCATGACCTGTAAATACGCACAGCCCATATATGCCGCACCGTTGCGCCGGTTGTATTGAATTGCTTTGACCAAATCGCGAAAGGCTTTTTTGAGCTCTGCCGGGTTGGGTGGGTTGCTTTGGCTACTTTGGCAAATCTGCTGCAATAAGCGCAAACCCTGCTGACACGCTTCATTTGAGATCTTGTGGCGATCCCCTTTTTGGTCAGCAGCAGCCGTTTGTATTTTTGTCAGCTCTTTGAGAAACATACCTGGATTCCATTACCATTTCGATTCCCTTATCATAGCAGTTTCAAGGGAACAGGTCAGCCCCCCATGCGATCGGGCTGTGTTACAATGCGCACTGAAAATCGCGTCCGCTACAAGTCCGTTACAAAGGAGCTTCACCATGCTTCACCGACTGCAATTGGGCCAAGTCCCCCCCAAACCCCATACGGTGTTTAAGATCAACGAACAATTGCTCTATGAACATTGTTTCACCCGCTTGGGCTTTGACGGCACCTATTCGATACTCTACCACTTCACCCCACCCCATGCCCTTGAACAAGAAGAAGTGCTGGCTTTGCATCCGGGCTTTGCAGCGGCAGAAAATCCGGCCCCCTTGCGCCGCAGACATTTTCGCACAGGCCAGATCACAGGCCAGATCACAGGCCAGATCACAGGCCAGAGCGCCACGGGCGTCAGCCCCTTTCTGGCCCGCAAGCGGCTCTTTGCCAATCCCGATCTGGCGCTCTGGTTTGCCGTGGCAGAGGCGTCGGACCCTGAGTTGGTGTGTAATGCCGACGCGGACGAGTTGGTCTATGTTTATCAGGGGCAGGGCAAAGTCGAAACGCCGTTTGGGGTTTTGCCCTTTCAGGCCGAAGACTATGTCTATCTGCCCCGCAGCGTGATTCACCGCTGGCATTTAGACGCCCCATGCCGCTTGTTGATCATTGAAGGCCTCAGTGGCATCGATATTCCCGCCTATTTTCGCAACGCCTCAGGCCAATTGCGCATGGATGCGGCCTATACCCACCGCGATTTTCAGACCCCACAATGGCGTGAGACCAAGTGGCAGGGGCCGGCCTCTGTTCTGGTCAAACGCTTGGAGCAGCTCACGCGTTTGACGTATCGCCACCATCCCTTTGATATCGCTGGCTGGGACGGGGCGCTTTGGCCCTTTGTCTTTCCGATTCGGGCCTTTCAGCCCCGGATTGGCCAGGTTCATTTGCCCCCTTCGGTCCACACCACGTTTACAGGGCCGGGCTTTGTGGTCTGCTCGTTTGTGCCGCGTCTGACCGACTTCCACCCCCAGGCCATTCCCTGTCCTTATCCCCACTCGTCGGTCGATTGCGATGAATTTCTCTTTTATGTGGCGGGCAATTTTACCTCGCGCCGGGGGATTGATTCGGGTTCGGTCTCGTTTCATCCGATGGGTCTGCCCCACGGCCCCCATCCGGGCGCTTACGAAGCCTCGATTGGCACGGTTCGCACCGATGAATTGGCGGTCATGGTGGATACTTTTAAACCGCTGATGCCCACGGCCCACGCCTATGGCATCGAAGACCCGGGCTACCAAATGAGCTGGAAGGAGCCCACGCCATGACCCTGACCCTCGATACGGCTGACAAACCCTGGCAGGAGATCTACCGGCGTTTAACCGAGATCATCCAGCCCCGCCCGATTGCCCTGGCTTCGACCCTCAATGCCGAAGGACAGCCCAATCTGGCGCCATTTTCGTTTTATACCCTGATCTCCTGCAACCCGCCCTATCTGGCTTTTTGCCCCCAACTGGCCGGCCGCACAGGCCAAAAAAAAGACACCCTGCGCAATCTCGAAGTGCATCCCCAATTTGTGGTGGCCACCGTCACCGAGGCGATTGCCGAGCGGGTCAATCAGGCTTCGGCCCCTTTGCCCTATGGCGAAAGTGAATTTGCCTATGCCGGGCTCACGCCACTGCCGGCTGAGCGGATTCGGGGCAATTTGGTGCAAGAGTCGCCTGTGAATATGGAATGTGAATTGGTGGAGATTCGCAATTATGGCAGCGAAGGCGGGGCTGGCAATTTGGTCGTGGGCAAAATTTTACTTTTGCACATCGACGAAGCGGTGCTTGATGCTGCTGGGGCCGTTGACCCGGCCCTTTTAAAAGCTGTCGGACGCATGGGTGGAGAAGATTGGTGCCGCACCCGTGAGCGCTTCAGCTATCCCCGGCCAGATCGGGCCTGATGGATGCCCTTGCTGAACCCAAGGCCTCTGCTCCGTTTCTTTCTGTTGCTCTGTTTGACGCTGGTGCCGAGCGCCTGCCGTCAGCCTGATTTGCTCTTTTTAAAGACCGAGCCGGTCACACGTGAACAGACCCGCTATTATCCGGCAGTGGGTGATTCTTTTGAAATTGTTTTGCCCAGCCTGGGCAGTGACAGCCTGTACCGCTGGGCCGTAAAAGAATTTGATCAGACTGCCCTGGAATTGCTGCGGGAGCGACCTGGGCGTTCAGAATACCCTGAAAACCGCTATCCCCCAGGTTATGTGCCGCACACAGTCTTTGAATTTAAAGCACTCAAAGTGGGCGAGCTTGCGCTGACTTTTTACCAAATGCCGCGCTTGCCCGAAACCCCAACAGTCACAACTGAGCGCACTTTTCAGGTGCTGATCAGCCGCACAAAAGCCTCAGCCTCGCCTTAGACTGCGCCTTTGTATTTAGAGCAATTCGGGTTGTGCGCTGGCAAAGGGCTTGAGAAAGGCCCAAAAGGCCTCAAAGTGCTGCTTCTCGGGTTTGGCTTTGCTGATGGCATTCCATTGCTTGAGCAAGCGGCGATAGGCCTTAAACTCTTCGGCATTTTCTCCCAGGGCCCGTTTAATCTGCCTGGCCTCTTTGAAAGGTGTTTTGTCACAGGCTGTGGTGTAGAGCAGGTGGTGGGCCGGAGAGACCTCCAATTGGCCTTTGACGTTGAGATCCAAGGGCCAGGTGCGGCAGGCACTGGGGCGATGTGGATAAATGCTGCAGCTATTGTCTTTGAGAAAGATACAGCCTTCTTCGGGACCGCGATTGCGCAAACAGAGTTGGCGCCAACTCTGTTCCAAACGTACAGCGTCGGGGTCTTCCGCTTCGATCGGAGCCAGTCGCACCCAATTGAGCAGCGGCTGCTCAGGGAAGGCCTCGGCCAAACGTGCCAGGTCAAAATGGCTGAGTGGCACCTGCATTTGGCGGCAGCATTCCCCACATAAATTGCAGCCAAACAAAAGTTTAGGGCCAAACAAAAGGGTGTTAAACATGGGATCAGCTTAGCCGATCCGCAGGAAAGCCTCAAGCCCGATGGCTCTGACTGCTCAGTTGTATTACAATGACATCAAGATGTATGAAGACATCAAGTGATGTACGAAAGGAAGACGCAGTCCTCTTCAATGACCCATCCCAATTTTCTGACGCCCCTGCAACACGATATTCTCTCCCCGCTGGTGGGCAAAATTGCCACGGGCTTTAAACGTGAACACACGCCCGATCCCCTGCTCTTTTCAGACAAAGTGACTGTGCGTCTGCGCCTGCTCGATCGCACCGACAGCGAAGTTTTATTGGGGATTCACACCAAACAATTGGGCAAGCAGGGCGCCCAGTCTCCGATTACCTTGAATGTCGGCGTGAACCTCTTGATTTCCGAACCGGCTGACCCCCGTGAGAGTATTCTCGGCTTTGAGCGCGAAGAGCAGCTCGAATTACAGGAATTGCTGCGCCAACCTCTCAACAGCGTCTATTTGCTCAAGAACCGCTCATTGGTTCTGCGTTTTTTGAATCAGGCCCTGAAGTTTGAGGCAATTCGAGACGAGCAAGGACTTTTGGCACTCAAATGGGAAGTTTATGTCTGATAAAGTAATTTTGATTTATCCTTAGCTTTTTCTTAAACTGACTGAACACATTGCCCCCTTCCCATCGCCTATAATAATAATGAGATATGGGAGGCGCCCATGCGATTTGAGCAGAGCTATTATGCCGAAAACGATTATTACGAATTAATGGGTCTCACACCTGAAGCTTCGAGCATTCAGGTTGTTGAGGCTTTTGAGCATCAATCTTCAGATTTAAACCTCAATCACCCCGACCAAAAAGAGCGCGTGCGTTCGGCTGAAAAGATGCTGGGTTTGACCCAAGCTTACGAAGTGCTCAACGATCCAATTCAGCGCAGCCATTATGATCTGCGCCAACTCGGCCGCAAGAATCTGCCGATCAGCAACCAAGTTGATGGCCTGTTTAAAGAGGCTGTCAAAGCCTTTCGCCAGCACCAAATTGAAATGGCGCTGCGCTATTTTAAAGAAATTTCCATGCTCTATCCCCATCGGCCCCTGTATCGGGTGCATTTGGCCATTGCCTACGCTGAAAAAAATTGGATGAGTTTTGCCGAATCTGAGCTCGAAACAGCCCTGCGCCTCGATCCCCAGTATATGTTCGCCAAAGAGACCGTGGCCCATTTGCTGTTTAAACTGCCGGATAAAAAACACCCAGGGGGTGGCAGTCCGCTCAACCGTCAGGTGGGTGCCCTGGCTGCTGCTTTTGTGGGTCTGAGTGTGCTTTTGGCTTCGGGTTTGCCCCAGCAATTGATTGGCGGGGTCTTTGGCAAGATCAACCGCGCCACCCAAGAAATGTTCGACCCGATGAAAGAGGCGGCCCGCAAAGCCGGCAAGAAAATTCACGACGAAAAAGATATCAACAGCCAATTGCCCCAAGACATGGTGCAAGATCTGCAGCAAAAGCAAGATGCCAAATCGACTCAGGTTGTGCAAATCCCCGATTTGGGCAGTGACTTTAAACCCGAGGGGCAGGCCTACGATTACCGCAAACAAAAAGCCAAGAGCAAGGTCTATTATCCCGATCAGGGGGTCGTGGTCGTGACCTATGAAGATGGCAGCATTTTGACCTATAAACCAAGCGAACTCAAGGGTTGGAAACAGGACACAGAAACCAACCAGGCTGTGATGGTGACCCGTGACAATGAACTCATTCCGGCTCCGGCGACCGTGCCGCTCAAAATGCCCGATGGCTCAGCTGCAGATTTAAACTCTGCGGCCTTTCCGGCCCATCTTTTCCCCGAATATGCCACGGCAACCAATGCCAGTGGTGCTCAAAATTCAGGTTCGAGCACCACTGGCGCTGTCAGTGCACCCGTGGGCACGGTCCAAAC
>CAZRFI010000317.1:0-5558 GCA_964598905.1 uncultured Candidatus Sericytochromatia bacterium
AGGCTCAGGGTGCGGAAGTCAATCCCGACCCCCAGGGCCGTGGGCATCAGGCCCAGCACGGTGGTACCTGCTGTTAGCAGCACGGGGCGCAGGCGGGTCAGACCGGCTGTGATCACGGCTTCGTGAGCCGAGAGACCCTCTTTACGGAGCAATTGGATATAGTCGATCAGGATAATCCCGTTATTCACGACCACCCCTGCCAAACTCACCACCGCCAGACCTGTTAGCACAATGCTAAACGGGCTTTGGGTGATCACCAATCCGTAGAGCACGCCGCTGACTGAGAGCACAATCGTGCTCATGATAATCAACGGCAGGAGCACAGAGTTGAACTGCATCACCATGATCAAGAAGATCATCATCAGCACCATCAAAAAGGCCTTGACCAAAAATGTACCGGTTTCCTGGCGATCTTCTTGTTCTCCGCCAAAGCTGATCTCATAACCCGGTGGCAGGGTTTTCTTTTTCAGGATTTTTTCGACATCGGCAATCACATCACCGGAAACCCGGCCCTGCACATTGGCTTCGACCGTCACTGTGCGTTTGGAGTCCTTGCGGCGAATTGCGCCAATCCCGCCCGTGGTGTCGATCGAGGCCACCATTGAGATCGGAATCTGGTCGCCGTCTTTATTGGCGATCTTGAGGCGGCCAATGTCTTCGATGGCTTGGCGCTGGTTTTCTTGCAGGCGCACAATGATATCGTATTCTTCGTCGAGTTCGCGGAAGTTGGACGCATCGGTGCCATTGATGGCCGTGCGCACAGTGCCTGCGATATTGGACGTATTGAGTTTGACCAAAGAGGCTTTGGTGCGATCCACAGTGACTTGCACTTCGGGTTTGCCCGTGCTGAAATTGTCGCGCACGTCCACAGCCCCTGGGATTTTTTGCAGCACGGTGCGCACATCTTGGCGCAATTGGTCGAGGGTTTCAAACTCGGCTCCAGCAATATTGATCGAGACCGGCGCGCCGGTGGGGGGGCCGTCTTGCTGTTCTCCCACTTCAAATTCAGCCCCGGTCAGGGTTTTGAGTTCATCGCGGATTTCATCCAGAATAGATTTGGCCGAACGGGTGCGCTTTTGCAGGTCGATAAAGTCAATCGAGACACGGCCCAGATGGGAATAAGACCCTTCTCCGCCCCCACCGCCGCCGCCCTCCGACTGACTGGCGCTGCCCACATTGGCAATCACAAAGTCGATGTTTTTCTTGTGTTTGTTGATCAGCGTTTCAATCTGTTCGACCAGACCGTTGGTAATTTCAACGCGGGTGCCTTCGGGGCATTTGACGCTCACAAAGGCATTGGAGGGGTCGGATTGTGAGAAGAAGATCGCCCCTTTGCCAAATTTGCCATAGACCACAAAGGAGAGCACCAGCAGGGCCACAGAGATGGAAATGGTCAGGTATTTGTGTCTGACGGATATTAACAAGATCTGCTTGTAAGCGCGCATCCAGGGGCTGCGCAACTCACCAACTTCAATCAAATCACCTTTGCGCACCTTCATAAAACGCGAGGCAAAGACCGGGTTGATCACTGTCGCAATAAAGAGCGAGGCGGTCAAGGTGATGATCAAGACCATCGGCAGGTATTTCATAAAATCGCCCATGATGCCTGGCCAAAAGAGCAGCGGGAAGAAGGCGGCTAACGTGGTTAGGGTCGAAGTCAACATCGGGATGCCCAGCTCTTCAGCTGCTTTTCTCGCTGCATCCATGCGGTCCATGCCCTCTTGCATAAAGCGGTAAATGCTCTCGACAATCACGATCGCATTGTCGACCACCATGCCCAGCGAGACCACCAAACTAAAAAGCACGATCATATTCATGGTCAGGCCCAGGGCCTCAACGGCAATAAAGGTCATTAACATCGAAAGGGGAATCGCCAAGCTGACAAAGGTTGCGTTGGACAGACCCATGGCAAAGAAAAGCACCAGAATCACCAATAAAAGACCTGTGATGATATTGTTTTCCAGATCGCTGACGATATTGCGCACAAAGGTCGATTGATCGGAAGTGACGACCACATCAATGCCGCCGGGTACCTCTGCCTGTTTTTTCTCGACGATCTTTTTGACTGCATCCGACAATTCGATGATATTTTCGCCAATGCGCTTTTGCACCGAGATCGAGACACTTTCGGTGCCATTTAAGCGGGCATAGGTATCGCGGTCTTTGTAGCCATCGACAACCCGGGCTATATCGCGCATATATACGGGTTTGCCCTGAGGGGTCTTGACGACAATATTTTCAATTTGGGGCACAGAGGTAAATTCGCCAGGGATGCGTACCAGGTATTTAACATTGCCCAATTGAATCGAACCGCCGGGAATATTCACATTTTCAGTTTGAATGGCGGTAATCACGTCATTATAGGCCAGGCCATGATAGTCCAGGCGATCGGCATCGACCTGGACTTTAATTTCGCGTTTGAGCCCCCCGACCACGTTCACGTCCAAGACGCCTTTGACCTGTTCGATTTCGTCTTCGAGTTCGTCGGCAATCTGTTTGAGTTTGACCAGACCAGCCTCGCCGGAGACGTTCACAAACATAATTGGGAATTCAGAGATATTGATTTCGAGAATCATCGGCTCTTCGGCGTCTTTGGGCAGATCGGGTTTGGCCAGATCGACCTTGTCGCGCACCTTCTGAAAGGCCTGATCGAGGTCGACATTGGGTTCAAATTCAATCGTGGTCATCGAAGCGCCTTCGGCTGAGGTTGAGCTAATCGAGCGCACATTGCTCAATTCTTTGAGCTTTTTCTCCACCGGCACAGTGACGAGGGTTTCAATATCCTGCGAGGCCACGCCAATATACGGCACAGTCACAATCAGAATCGGGATTTTGACGTCGGGTGCTGCTTCTTTGGGCACGGACATATACGAATTTAAACCCAGCAGGACCGAAATAAAGATCAGGATAAAAACAGTGGTGGCGTTGCGAATCGCCCAATTGGTGATTTTCATCGCCCGGTTGTCACCCGCACCTTTTCGCCGCCGATTAAACTGCGTTGACCAAAAACAACCAGCTTCTCGCCGGCTTTGAGGCCTTTGAGTACCTGAACCATTGCGCCAGATTTGGGGCCTGTTTCGATTTCGCGTCGCAGGGCTTTGCCTTTTTCTTCGACAAAGACAATCCGGCCTTTTTCCTGTTCAATCACAGTATCGAGGGGGATGACCAGGGTGTTTTCGATCCGCTCTTTGACCAAGCTGACATGAGCGAGCATGCCGGGCCGCAGGCGCAAATCGGGGTTGCTCAGACGCACTTTGACCGGAAAGGTTTTATTGGCAGAATCCGCTGCGGCACCGATGAAGATCACGGGACCCGTGAAGATCTGATCGGGGTAGGCGTCAAAACTGACATTGACCAGATTTCCCAATTTGACCTTGGCGATATCTCTTTCGGGCACCCCGGCATTGACTTTGACTTGGTTGATTTGCACCAGATCGGCAATCGGTGTACCGGGGTTGAGGTATTCACCGGCTTCGACGTAGACCTTGTTGATAAAGCCGCTGATCGGGCTGGTAACAGCTGTCTTGGTCAAACTGACCTGGGCCAAACGCAAGCTGGCAGAGGCGGCCACACTTTGCAGGCGGTTAATTTCTGCTGTGGAATTGCGACTGACTTGCTGAATATCCAATTGCAAACGGGAGTTTTGCAGGGCATTTTCGGCATTGTCGAAGGCCTGTTTGGAGACCACCTGTTCCTGCAGCAGTTTTTGTTGGCGCTGAAAATTGACCGCACTGTTGCCGTAATTGGTCTCAGCCAGGGCCACTTGTTTGTTTTGCGTGCGGCGCTGCCAGGCTTCTTGGGCTTTGCTGAGCTGAACATTGGCCTGGGCCTGATCGCGCTGGGCGGCCAAAACCTGACCGTTGATGCGGGCCACAACGCTGCCTTGGCCCACCACATTGCCTTCGACGAGGCCCAACCACTGGAGTTTGCCAGACAATTCACTGCTGACGGTGGCTTTTTTCCAAGCCTCAACCTCACCTGTGAGCATCAGTTTTTCTTCAAATACAGCCGTTTTTACGGTCTGGGTGCGGATATTGACTACCCGCTCGGAGACTTTATCTTTTGCGGTCTGGGTATCCACAGCGCTGGCATCGGGTTTTTTGCAACTGCCTACGCTGACCAAAATGCCCAACAGCAAGCTCAGAAGAAGGGGCTTATTCATGTTTTAAAACCTCGGCTGAGATGTCTGACTCTCACTGACAAAGACCAACGTATTCGATGAGATAAACGAAAGATAGCGCTGGCTGTTGGTATCAATGGCGTCAAATTTAATATAATAATTGCCCGCGACCCCTGGCTGTTTCCAGGTGATCTGGGGCTGTTGACTGCCCCCAATCGCGGTAAAGGGGCCTGTCGGAGACATGCTATACGACCAAGCATAGATAAAATTGGCACTGGGTGGTGTAAAGCGCGTAGACAAGGTGACGGCCCCCTGGGTGCCAATGGTGGCCGGGGTGGGAGAGGTTTGGAAGAACGAGGGGGTATCTGTGACAAAGACCAAGGCGGTTGCCGAGACAAAGCTCATGCGTGTGGCATTTGCCGTGTCTGCGACATCGACTTTGACATAAAAGCTGCCGCTTTGGGGGGGGTACCAAGTGGTGCTTTGGCTGTGGGCGGCCAGGCCCTGAACCGCTGTCCAGGGGCCGGTTGATGCTGAACTATACGACCAGGTATAGCGCAGATTTTCCCCTTTTAAAGGGGTGTTGGCCACGAGCTTAACCCCTTCTCCCAGCGAAAGCGAGCGATTGGGTTCGAGCTGAATCGCATTGTTGCTTTCAGCCACCGAAACCAGGGCTGTTGCAGAGGTAAAGACCGATTTGGGTAAATTATTGCCACTGAGTTCAGCGCGCAGATAATAATTGCCACTCAGGCTGGGAGCCCAGTTGATCTCGGTGCCTTGGCCTGCAATTGAGGTAAAGGGGCCTTGGGGAGAGGTGGCGTAGAACCATGCCGCTGTGCGTTTTTCAGCCGGGCGGGTCAATTTGACCTTGACGGCTTGGCCGCGCACCAAAGTGGCGGGTTGAGGACTGAGTTCAAACGAGGCGTCGGAATCCCGCACCGAAACCCCCACCTTGGAGCCTGTGAATGTCCGCTCTTGCTGGGTTTGGGAATCAAACAGGCGCACGCGCAGATAAAATTCACCGGTTTGTTCGGGGCTCCAGTTGATGCTTTGGGTGTCGCCATTGATCGGGCTGAAAGGCCCTTGAGGACTGCTGCCATAAAACCAGCGGTAATTTGTATTGGCGGCCACTGGGGTGGGGGGCACTGCGTTTAGTTTCACTGTTTCACCGCGGATCAGCGAACCCGAAGGCGGGTCGGTGACAATCGCGTTATCTGCTTCTGAGACCAAGACCAAAGCCTCAGAAGAGGTGTAGGTGCCGGGCTCGCCTTGGGCTGGGAAGGCCTGAATACGCAGATAATAAGAGCCTGCCTGTTTGGGCTCCCAATTGATCTGAGCACCCTCTTCGGTGATCGGTTGAAAGGGGCCCACGGGGCTTTGGCTAGCAGACCAGAGATAGCGTTGGGCGGGCGCAGATTCGGGCAAGGCTGCCTTGAGC
>CAZRFI010000318.1:0-5531 GCA_964598905.1 uncultured Candidatus Sericytochromatia bacterium
CGCCCAGCCCCAGAAAGGGGTGACCACCACCCAGAGTTGAGAGACCACAAAGGCCCCCCCAAGAAAGCCTGCCGCGCCAAGTCCAAGTCGCCCCAGCGTGATTCCATCTTCAAAATAGATCTCCTGGGCCACAAACAGACCCAGAGCCGAGAGCAGCGGGATGGCTTCAGGCGAAGCCGCCACAGGTTCGGGGACATAGCCCTGGGTTTGCAGGGGGGACGTGAGTGGCATTGCTGAGAGGGGGGCAATCCGCAAACGGGTATGGCAAAAAGCACAGGACTCCGATGGAGGCTGAGAGCGGTGACAGGCAGGACAAATCATCTCAGACATATCTATAGCATAGCCGATTTTTGACAAAAAAACTCCTTGGCGCCTGTACGCGCAGGCAGCAGCTTAGCCCAGGTCACGGCTCAGACGCAAATGGCATTTGCCTGGGAGGGCTGATGTTCAAAAAAGCCCAAAATCTCACGCACCAGCCCTTCATTGTCTTCGTTTAAGAGGCAATGGCCTGTGCGCGGCAGAATCACCTCACGACCCTGGGGCAAATGGGGCGTGAGGGCCGAGGTGGCTCGCGAAATAAAGGTCTCTTTTTGACCGCGAATACATAAAATGGGCAAGCACAGCGCAGCGAATTTCCAGGGCAAAAGCTGGGGATATTCCCGCAACCACAGAGCCTGAACTTCGCGGTCGGAGCGCATATAGGCCTCCACAAAAGCAACAACCCTAACGGGGTCAGCCGTTCGGGCATCCCAAGCCAGCGAATTCAAATGGCGTACCACCTCGGGTCGGTAATGACGGGCGCGGGCATAGGCCTTGGCATAGAGCGGCAGAGAGGCTTTAACCAAGGGGCGCAGCTCAAAAATGGCAGGTTCCATCCAGACAGCGGAAGTAATCGGCAGCCCCCGTTGCATCAGCAAATAAGAGACCAGCCCCCCCAAAGAATGACCAATCAAACGAAAAGGGCCTTGAATATGGGTGGCGACAAAGGTTTCGACCCAGTTGAGATATTCTTCGATTGAACGCGGTTTGGATTTTTTTGAAAAACCATGCCCAGGCAAATCGGGTGCGAGAATCTGAAAATGTGGGCTCAAAGCTGCGAGAATCGGCATGTACAGTTGAGCATCGGCCCCATTGCCATGTAAAAGCAGCAAAGGCTCTCCCTGACCAAATTCCAGATAGTGTAAATGGCCAGTACCAGGATCACGGCGGTATTCGGGCATGGGATTCTCCTTTTCAAGCGGCACACATTCAAGCGGTGCAATGCAATCGCAGTTTAACAGCAGTGGGCCCTTGCTCAGAAGTTAATTGACGCGCTTGACCGTTCCAGGTTAATCTCCTAAAGCCCGTCTAAAGGAAGGCAAAATGATGCACGAAACAATGAGTCTGGTGGTTCAGAACACCGCCTTTCAGCTAATCACCCCCGCAGACAACCCCTATGCCCAAAAATTTAAGCGGGTCTATCAAGAGCGGCCGGGCTATGAATACGAAGCCGTGCTATCTGCACTTTTAAAAAAAGTTTTGCTGGCAGAAGCCAATCCCATCTACTTTGATCTGGGTGCCTTTATCGGCTATTTCAGCTTCTTCCCCGCCAAATTATTGGGCGAAAAACACAAAGTCTATGCCTTTGAGAGCAATCCCGAGCATGTGGAATTGCTCAAACAGGGCATTACCCTTAACGGGCTCAGCAATGTGGAGATCATTCATGCTGCACTCTCAGACCAGGTTGAAACCCTGCGGATTATCAACAACAGTGTCTCAGCCATTGGCAATGAAGGGGGGCTGGAAATTGAATCAGAAACCCTCGATGAGATGTGTGATCGCCTGCAATTAAAACCCACGGTGATCAAAATGGACATTCACGGCTTTGAAGGCAAGGTGCTCAAAGGCATGCAGCGGATTCTCAGCAGCTCTTTGAAATACCTCTTTTTGGAGTTGCACCCCAATGTCTATCTGGAAAAATTCACCCCTGGATTCACCCGTGGCATGATTCTCGACCAGCTCGAAGCGGCGGGTTTTCACAATTATTATGTGGCCGGCCACCGCTACAGTTGGTCTGATGGCATGCAGCGCTTTTTTGATACCGGGCGTTTTGCCTATCAGCAATTGACCCGCGAAAACAGAGGTCAATTGTTGTTTGACCGCCACAACCAGATTTTTATACTGGCTGCCAAGCCGCTCTTGCCCGATTTGGTGGGCCCCAGCGTTATTGATCCCAGCACCGAATAAACGAGAAAAGCTGTGTTATTGCTCGAAAAAAAACAAAGCGAACTGGAACACTCAGACTTGCAAACCGCCTTGCTTCAGGCAGGCGCAATTTTGCTGCGCCACCCCAGTCACACACTCGCTGATTTTTTGGCTGTTTCAGAACGGATCACCGATCAATTTTTGCAGGTAGACCCCCAAAAGGGCGCCATGGGAGCGCTTGGGGCCAATTTTGGACGCAAACCCATTGCCGGACATGACAGCTTGTTTTCAGCCACAGAGGGTAACTATGCCCTGCCCTTACACGGAGAGGGCTATTTTCATTTTAGCGACCCGCCCCATTTGCTCTGGTTTTTTTGCGCAAACCCCGCCCAAGAAGCGGGAGAGACGTTGATCTGTAATGGAGAGAACTTATTCGCAAGCCTGCCCCTTGCCATTCAAACAGGATTGTTGCAACAAGACATTGTCTACTCCCGTATCCATGCCCCCAGTATCTGGCAAGAACTCTATGGCAGCAAAGACCCAAACCACGTACAGGCCCATTTTAAGCACCGGGGGATTGAGAGTAGGTACCTGCCCGACGGCAGCATTGAAAGCCATTTTCGCAGTTGCGCCATTCGCCATCGGGCAGGGAGGCAGATCTTTGTGAACAATCTTTTGCCCTTTGCCCTGAGGGAGCTGGAAACCCCCGAGCAAACCCAGGCAAGGGTACGTTTTGCAAACGGAGAGCCCATTCCCAGCGAATGGGTCGTTCAGATCCAGGCCCAGGCCCAAGCCCAACAGGAAGACATTCGCTGGCAAGCGATGGATATTTTGGCCATTGACAATACCCGCATCTTACACGGTCGCAGACAGATTAGCGACCCTCAGCGGAAACTCTATTTGCGCTTGGGTTATGCAAACTTTATCCGACAAGCGGTGGTTTAAGATGTCTTCGCTGTCTCCGTTTACCCTTTTGCTCACCAGTGTCGGCAGCTTATTGGGCCAAAACATGCTCGATAGCCTGGCCGATCGCCGCCAAGCCGTTCGGGTGGTGGGTCTCAACTCTCTGGCTCAGAACCCCCGCAATTTTCACTGTGATCAGGTCTATCTGGTTCCCTCCACCCAGGATCGCGACTTCTTGACACACTTTGAAGCAATTTTGGCGAGCGAAAAACCCGATCTGATTCTGGCCGGACGGGATGACGATGTTTTGCTCTTGACCCATTTAAAAGCCAAACACCCCGAATTAGCGCCCCTGATTCCCTATGGCGATCCTGGCTCGGCAGAGATCATGCGAGACAAATTAAAAAGCCATGATTTTGCCAAAAGCCACGGCCTGCCTTTTGTTGATTCGTGTTTACTCGATGCCACACTGACCCGCAGCAGATTAGCGGCCTTTTTAAAACAGGTGGGATTCCCCCTGATTATCAAGCCTCTGGCTGGTTTTGGCTCAAATGGCGTCTACATCCTGACAGCTCCCGACCAACTCGAAGCACTGTGGCCGTTTAAGAATCCCCTCTTGCTTCAGCCCTATCTCAGCCCCCCCCCAGATCTGCAGGCTTATTTCGGTCAATACCAGCAAGCCATGCCCTTATTTTTTCAGATTCCAGACGAGCATCAACACGCTTTTCAGTGCATTATTGGGCCCCAAGGCGAAATTGGAGAAGGCTTTTGTGCCGAGATGAAATTGGTCATGGGTCGGGTTGAGCAGGTTGAACGCCAATATCACAGCGACTTATTGGCCTTGGGCCTGAATTGCGCAAAGGCTTTTCGCGACCAGGGCTGGCGGGGTTCGTTTAATTTGCAAGCCAAACGCAATCAGCAGCAGCAATGGCAGATTTTTGAATTCAGCCCACGCATGACAGGCAGTTTATCTGCCCGGCGGCTGTTGGGTTATGACGAACTGGGCCTACTCTTGGCCCAGTTTGCCCCCGAGGCCCATTTTCCTTGTGACCCCTTTCAAAGCGAGAGCCGGGGAATGGTCATGCGCTCCCTCAAAGATGACTTCATCCCTTATGAAGCCCTCCAGCAATTAAAAGATGAGCAGCAATGGCAAAAAAAATCCTCTTAACAGGGCACCGGGGGTATGTGGGCGCCTGTCTTTACCAGCATTTGTCCCAGCGCTATCAGGTCGAAGTGATATCTGAACGTCTGGAAGCGCTGCGCCCAAAATCGCGGGAAGCGGATCTGATTGTCCATTGTGCAGCCAATCGCGAGGTCCACAACCCTTCGCAACAGGCTTTGTACCAAAGCAACGAAGGGGGCACCTTGCGTTTGCTGGAGAGTCTGTCTGCCCCCACCCCCTTGCTTTTTCTCTCCAGCCGCATGGTCTATGCCTCTACAAGCCCCGAATCAGGCTGGCGCGAAAGCGATCTGCCGCAGCCTCAAACGGCATATGGCCAATCAAAATGGGCCACTGAGCAAAAGATTGTGGCCAGTGGCTTCCCCTACCTGATCTTAAGACTCAGCGGCGTGTTTGGCCTGGGGCTCGCGCAATCGGGTCGAACGTTTCCTGAGCAGGTTTTAAGGCATTTGCTCAAACGCGAAACGCTTGTCTTTTCGCGTACCGAACAGATTCGGGATTATCTCTATATTTGGGATTTGGTGAAACAAATAGATTACCTGCTTGATTGCCCGGATGTCTGGCCGGGCATTTTAAATCTCAGCGGAAAACCCCGTCCTGTTCAACCCTTGCTCGAAAGTCTGCTGCAAGCATTTCGCGAGAAATTTGGGGAAAACCCCCAGTTCTGTGAACAAAGGACAGAGCCATCTCCGCCAGGCCCGCCACGCCTGAATATCGAAAAAGCCCAAAGCCTGCCCAACTTGCCTAAATGGAGTGACGATACCCAGGTGATTCAAGCCTTGGTACAAGATGCCTGGGTGCATTTTGGCAGTTCTTAGCCCCCTGCTTGCCAAGGAGCCAAACCCCTGTGCTAAAATTAGGTGGATCTTGAGTGAATCTATCACGCGTTTATCACAATCAAAGGTAATCTTCTCCATGCGCCATCTCTCCCCTCTCTGCGGAACCCTACTGCTGAGTTTCATCACCACAGCTTGCGGGCCGACCGTCCCTACCACCACAGACAGCCAACAAATTGCCCTGCTGCAAGAGCAGCTCAAGGCCCTGACCAAGAGCAGTGCCTCTCCCAGCCCCAGCAGTGGCTCATCAGGTGTCGCAGCCGTATCTAGCGATGCCGCCATTCCCGTCAAAACCATGCAGGCCCAGCCCGCAGTAATCACGGTGGCCCCAGGCCAAGAAAAACCGATTGAAATGGTCGTGTTGGTGCTTGAGAACAACAGCGTTTCGGTCTTAAAAAAGTTTGACTTGCTTGAAATCACAGCAGGTG
>CAZRFI010000319.1:0-5484 GCA_964598905.1 uncultured Candidatus Sericytochromatia bacterium
TAAAACTTAGACCAGTTCAATCAATGCCATCGGGGCACCGTCACCGCGACGGGGGGGCAAGTGCAAAATGCGCACATAACCACCGTTGCGATCGGCATAACCGGGAGCAATGGTTTCAAACAGGCGCTGCGCCACGGTTTTTTCGCGGGCTTTGACCTCTTTGGATTTGTCATCGCGTTTCACAACACGATACTTGGTCTCGTCGATCACGTCTTTCTTTTCCACGGTCAAGGTAACCGGTTTGCTGGAACGGTTTTCCAACAGATAAGAAGACACAGCGCGACGGGCGCTCAGATCAGTTTTGCCACGTTTGGCCAGGGTGATCATATGCTCAACTTCGGCTTTAACGGCTTTGGCTTTGGCTTCAGTCGTTTCAACGCGTCCGTGCTTGAGCACCTGGGTGGTCAGATTGCGCAGCAGAGCTCTGCGCTGATCAGCCGGCAGGTTAAGTCTATGGCGTTTCTTTTGGTGTCTCATGGATCAGTTTACTCCTCGTCTGCCTCATCTTCGTCTTCGTCATCTTTTTTGCGGCCACCACTGCGCAGCAGATAGCCCATACTCTTGACCTTGTCGATGACTTCTTCAGCAGATTTCTTACCGAAATTTTTGATGTCCATCAGTTCCCGCTCGGATTTCTTGAGCAGATCAGACAAGTTAAAGATATTGGCGCGCTTCAAGCAGTTGTAGGCGCGGATGGAGAGTTCCAGCTCTTCGATGCTGATCTCTTCCTCTTTGGACTTTTTGGGCTCGTCTTCTTGTTCAGCCATCATGCTGCCAGCAATTGCCAAGCCATCACCCGCCAGAACGGTGAAGTGACGGAACTTCTCAGAGAGAATAGCAGCACTGGTGCTGATCGCTTTATCGGGAGCAATGCTGCCATCGGTCCAGACTTCGAGGATGAGCTTGTCAAAATTGGTGATTTGACCGACACGGGTATTTTCAACTTTGTAGTTGACCCGGTGAACCGGCATATAAATGGCATCAATTGGCAACCAGCCCAGGGGCAGGTCTTCGCGGCGCACTTGCTCCGCAGGCACAAAGCCTTTGCCTTTTTCGACGCGCATTTCCATTTCAATCTTGGCACCGTCTTGCAGGGTAGCCAGACGCACATTTTTGTTGACCACTTCGACTTCACTGTCGCAGACGATGTCTGCAGCGGTGACAACAGCCGGGCCGGTCATCGAGAGCGTCACGATTTTGGAGGACTCGCCATAAGACTTAAAAGCCACGCGTTTGAGGTTCATGATCACGTCGAGCACGTCTTCGACCATGCCTTCAATCACAGAGAACTCATGCAAGACACCGTCAATTTTGACAGCCGTAATTGCAGCGCCTTCTAAATCAGAGAGCAATACACGGCGCAGGGAATTGCCCAGCGTAGTGCCATAGCCCTGCTCCAACGGTTCGGCAACAAATTTGCCATAGAGACCGTCTTGGGTCTCAAAGGATTCCACACACTCAATGGTAGGATTTTCCATAGGGTTTTAACGTTTAACCTTTCCAGATTCCAGAGGTAAGTGAGTCTAACTAAATTAGACTCTGCGCCGTTTGGGCGGACGGCAGCCGTTGTGGGGGATCGGGGTTACGTCACGGATGCGGGAAATTCCCAAACCCACGGATTGCAAGGCACGGATGGCGGTTTCGCGACCTGATCCAGGACCTTTAACATAAATATCGACTTCTTGCAGACCATAATCCATGGCGGTGCGGGCGGCATTTTCAGCAGCGGATTGGGCGGCAAAGGGCGTGCCTTTTTTGGCGCCTTTAAAACCCACTGTGCCGGCACTGGCCCAGGAAATGGTGTTGCCTTGATTATCGCTAATGGTAACAATGGTGTTGTTGAAGGTGGATTGAATGTGTACCACACCCTTGCTGACGCTGCGTTTAACTTTGCGGCGGGGTTTAGCGGTTGATTTAGCTTTGCGTGACATCTGCTATCTACTCTCTCCTTATTTCCGACCGCGTCCAGCGACGGTCTTACGAGCGCCACGGCGGGTTCTTCCATTGGTCCGGGTTCTTTGGCCACGTACGGGCAGACCACGACGGTGACGCATGCCTCGGAAAGTGCCGATTTCAATCAGGCGTTTGATGTTCAACTGAACTTCACGGCGAAGATCGCCTTCAACTTTATACTTGTCAATTTCTTCGCGCAGACGGGCGACTTCGTCATCCGATAATTGGAAAGTGCGGGTATCAGGGCTGATTCCTGTTTTGGTTAAGATTCCCTGACTGGTTTTAAGACCAATTCCAAAGATGTAAGTCAGCGCAATTTCAATGCGTTTGTTGCGTGGCAAATCCACGCCTTGAATACGTGCCATAGATTACGTCCGGTTAACTCCTTCTCATTATATTCGCAAATTATCCTTGGCGCTGCTTGTGTTTTGGATTTTCACAAATCACCATCACACGGCCTTTGCGTTTGATTACACGACATTTGATACAAATCGGTTTGACAGATGAGCGTACTTTCATTCGTCTTCTTCTCTCTTATTTCAATCGATAGGTAATCCGGCCTCGAGTCAGGTCATAGGGAGACAATTCGACCTTTACCCGATCCCCTGGCAGGATCTTAATAAAGTTTTTGCGCATCCGCCCGGAGATATGGGCGAGGATTTCGTGGCCATTTTCCAGCTTCACCGTAAACATAGCGTTGGGAAGTGACTGCTGGATCGCGCCTTCCATCTCAATAACGTCTTCTTTTCCCATAAATTAATCTTTCTCTTAACCTGAATTATACGTTCTCACCCACACAGTGGCAAGTACAAGCATGCAGGCAAGTACAGGTACAGTTCGGCTTCGAACAGGGTCAAAACGCAGGCTAAACTACGAGACGAACCACGAGACAAACCAAGACAAACCAAGACAGACCACGACAAACCGCGACAAACCACGGGATATAACCGATCACTCAGGTTATAGATTGGGTGTATTTAGACAAGTAAGCATCTTATCTTACTCACAGCCAAAAAGCCAGATGATGCAGATCAGATTCAGTGTAAAAAGTCATACTTTTCCCGTTTCTGCTCGGATCCGACGCGCAACTTTTTCCAATATCCCTGCAGATGTTGCAGCAAAAGCGGATCCGAAAGACCGCGCAGGGCAATTTCTCGACCCGCATACCGCGCCCAGAGCAAATACAGCGCCTGCCCCACCGCCCGCCACGGATCCGGTCCGGCCGGAGGAGTGGGAAAACGCAGAACAGGGTTCTGCCAGATGATTGGCGCCAATTCAGCCAATTGCCCCAGAAAGAGCGGTGGAGCAGCAAAGGCGTTCAGGTCGTCTGGTTCTGAAAAAAAATCCCCCAGTTCGGGAGGCCCATCAACCTCACCCGCCAGCGAAAAATAACTTTCAGCCAAACTTTCAGACCAGATCCACAGGGGCCCCTGTTCGGGATAGATCTCAAAGATACCCGGAGCGGACAAAACAAACTCTGAAGACCAGATCCAATGGCCACAGGTCAAATCAGCCGTAGCTGGGCGCAGATCAAAACAGACCGGCGCAGATAAAAGCGTTGAGTTGACCGTCACACCCGCAGCCCCAAGTTCAGCAAGTCCGTCAAAAAAGACAGCCCCCCAGGTTTCAGCATCCAAACGCATGGCGTGGTAGCAGATCTGGCGATCCAGGTGGTGAAAGGGGAATTGCACAAGATCCGGCGCTTTTTCGGACGCCAGCCACACCACCCCCGTCAAAACGCTTTTGATCCAACTTTTTTGCCATTGCGGTTCAGGCTCACCAAACCAGACAAATGGAGCTGTAGCGACGCCCCAAAAAGGGGAATCCAAAACAGGCCCGACCACAGCCACCTGATGGCCAGAGCGTGCGGCCAACAAAGCCAATAGGCAGACAGCGGGGTCCTGGCCCAAAATAATCAAGTCAAAGGACTGCTCAACGGAATTGTGCATGTTCTCTCCTTTATTTGGACGACCTCTATCATATACAATATCAGGTATGCGTATCGATACCCGATCTACTGAACCTACTTTGCCAGGCCTCAACGCCCTTCGCGCTGAGAGCGATGGCGAACAAGCCGCCTTTCAGGCCTTGCTGCAACAGGTTATGGCACCACCGGCTCCACCTGCACGCCCAGCAGCTCCGCTGGTGCAACCTGCACAAATTCCCCCGCCGCTGCTGAATAGCAAAGGACTTACCCCAGAAGTCCAACAAGCAGAACAGGCCGAAGAACTTGAAGAAATTCTCGCCCTGCGTGAAGAGTCCTACGAAGAGGATCTGCTCGAAAACCAGGAGTCCATGGAAGACGTGATTGAGAATTGGCGCGAAACCGCAGAAGAACACCGCGAGGCCCTGGCAGAAACCAGCCCTGGCGAGGGTGGAGAGGCGTCAGAGCTCAACGAAAGTGCTGGCGGGGCAGATATCGCCGACGATGTCCCTGAGATGGCCTTGGACGTTGACAACGCGCCGATGGAGACAGAGAACAATGCGGGTGCTCAAGGCGAAGGCCAAGATGAATCTGGCCAGCAGGCAAAACACCGCAGCTCAGGAGCCAGTGAAACAGCCCGCGCAGAAGAGCGGGAAATGAGCTACGAAGAAATTCAACATCTGGTGGATACGGTGGTCAATGGCAGTCATGCGCTACCGTATAAACTGCATCATTTGCTGCGCAAGGTGCTCGACAGCCTGATGACGGGGCACCGCTACCCCCTCAATCAACACACCCTGACGGATCTCGATCTGTCCGAGTGGAAAACCCTGTTTGAACTCTTTCCGCCGCATTTTTTTGAAGGCCTGATCCGCCCCATGCTCTATGCCGCGGGCAAGGACTTTAAACAAATCCAGGCCAATTATGAATTGCTGGATCATATTCTCTACCAACGGGGACTGTCACAGCTCCAATTGGATCAGCTCGAAACGCTGTGGAATCGTCTGACGACCTTGCCCACGATGTTTACCTCTTGGCTGCGCCAGCCCGAATTGCCCACCCTTTCACTGGAAGACCTGCAACACCCGCTGGAAATTTTACACCAACACCAGGGCGTCTTACCGGGGGCCACGGGCCGGATCCAAAGTCTGGCTTTGCAATACTTACACCATCCTGAAACCGCCGTCAAATTGCTGGAGATCAGCCGTCAAACCCTGCATGGTTTGCCCCTGAGCAAAGAGCAACTCACTTTGTTGAGTGAAAAACTGGCTGATTATTGTTTTTCGCAACACTTACACAATCAGGCCCAAATTCGCCCCGTCTTAGACAAAGCCCTGCAGGGCCAAGACTTAAGCCAGGACGAGATCATCTTGATTTTACAGGGTGCCCCCCAAAGAATTCTCAGCCATTTGCCCTATTATTGCCTGCCACTGGCTTTACAAGAAATTATTCAGTTCATTCACACAGATCCCGATCACAGCGAAGACAATATTCTGGCACTTTTTCTCGAAAATGAAGAGGGCGCCTGAATCAAACCGGTGCCGGTCTCCTTTTGAGGCTCTCTGAGTCCTGTTATAATTGAGTCCTGTTATAATAGAGCGTTCTGA
>CAZRFI010000320.1:0-5474 GCA_964598905.1 uncultured Candidatus Sericytochromatia bacterium
AAGGTCTCTTACATTTCTTTGCCGAGGTGGGATTTTTGCAGATTTTGGCCAGCCACAGCGTTGCCGGTATTTTGGCCGTCGCGGGGTTGACCTACTTTCACGTTGTGTTGGGCGAAATGGTGCCCAAAACCATGGCCTTGCAACGGGCAGCCCAAACAGCCCTGCGGGTGGCACCCGTGATGTTCTTGTTTAAACGGCTGATGTCTCCACTGGTTTTTTTGCTCAATCAAATCGGGAATTTTTTGCTCAAAATCTTGAAACTGGAAGGCTCACCCGAATCAGAGCACCAGACCACCCTCGATGATTTCCACTATATTGTCGAAGAGAGCGAAAACGCAGGTCTGCTCAGCGAAGAAACCGCAGATATCTTGCAAGATCTGCTGGCCTTTAGCGATCTCAAAGCCCGAGATATTATGATCCCTCGGGTTCAAACCCAGGGTTTGGCTTTAAATGCCAGCCCGGATAAAATCCGAGAGGTTCTGTCTGATCGCATCCACAGCCGCTATCCGGTCTACCACGAAAACCTGGACGAGATTGTTGGATTTGTGCATGTGCGCGACCTTTTAATCTTGCTCACGCAGACCTTGCTTGAACTTGATCAGCACGCGCTGAGCAAACATCCTGAGGTGATACGCAGCTTGCCCTTTGTTTCGGCATCTGCCCCTTTGGAAATCGTCTTACAGGTTTTACAACAGGCCCATGTGCAAATGGCTGGGGTATTGGATGAATATGGCGGCACTGCAGGCATTTTGACCCTGACAGATATCTGCGCCCAGATTTTGGATACCCCCAAAAACAAAAACACAGCCAAACCCGAGGTCGAGGTGCAAGGCGATTTTCAGATCGAGGTTTCGGCAAACCTGCGTTTAAACGCCTTGGAAGAATTTCTCGGAAAAGCCTTGGAGCACCCAGAAGTAGAGACCATCGGCGGCCTGGTGCTGCTGCTATTGGGCCACGCCCCCCAGATTGGTGACCGGCTCCAATATGGCGTCTTTGAAATTCAGGTCAGTGAGATCGAGGGCCGGGGTGTTAAACGCTGCCGGATTCAGGTTCAGGATCGCAATTGAGGATGGTGTAATTTGAGCCAATCGACAGTATCGTTGATTGTGTCTTGGCCAAAGCGGTTCTGAAAACCCAGGTCTAGGGCCGCATAACGCGAGCGCACATCCCAGTATTTGCCCGCCATTTCGACGACTACCGGATCGGGCAAGGGGCTCTCATGTTGGCCGGGCAGCATTTTGCTCAGGCCACTGGCCGTGCGGGAAATCGCCAAGGCCAAAGGTTGAGGCAATTGGGGCGGCACAGGCCCGACGCCCGAAGCCTTCTCGACCATGCGGAAAAAGCTGTCAATGCTGCAAGCCACGCCACTGAGGTGGTAGACCGGCTGGGGCTGCGCATGTTTCATGGCACGAATCAAAGCCGCTGCGGCATCGCGGATGTCGATAAAATGCATCCCGCCGCGAATGAGAAAAGGCAGGCGTTTGCGCAGATAGCGAATAATATGGCCCGTTGAGCGAAAGCGATGATCGCCGGGCCCAAGCAAAACCGGCGGGCGAATAATTACCAATTCTACACCCAGTTCTTGGGCCAGTTTGCGGGCCTCGCGCTCGGCCTGCAATTTGGAGTTGTAATAGGGCCAGCCGCTGATCATGGGCTCACAATAGGGGGAATGTTCATCGGCCCATTCCTGTTTGCTGTTAAACACACCCACCGTGCCCGAGGTGGAGACAAAGACCAGGCGGCATTTTTTTAACGCTGCCAGTTTGACCATATTCAGCGTGCCCTGCACATTGGCCGCATACAGTTCTTGAAGCGCTAAGTCATCGCTGCGGCTGTGGCGCACAAGCGCGGCCAGGTGAAAGATGCCATCCAAAGCTGGGAGACTGTCCTGCCAGGCTGCAAGGTCGCTGAGACCCCCTGTGACCACCTGAGCCGCCTGCAGACTTTTGCCCCAGTCGCGTTTTTCCCAGGTTTGCGGATCGCGCACCAGCGGCAAAAAGGCCTGATGCTGTTCTGCCAATTGTTCAATCACGTGGCGTCCGAGAAAGCCTGTAGCACCGGTGATCAGATAGCGCGAAGTGTGTGCTGTACTCATGAGGCTGTTTTGACCCGGTTCAGGGCCTCATGCCAGCCACAGGCCAGAGCAAAGGCCCGGATATCTTCCCAGTTTTCGCCGGGCACCAGCCGTTGCCCCGCTGGATCGGGTTTCATCAAGGCGCGCTCACAGAGTTCTTTGAACACCTCTTCTGCCACAGGCAGAAAAATCTCCGGCGATGCGGCCACAAGTTCCTCTGCCTTGATCGGCAAATGGCCTTGCTGGCGGGCGAGATCGACAATCCGGGTATAGTCGCGGGTCATGGATTCAAACAGGGCATGCAACAGCTTCATGAGGCGTGCGTCTTCACGCGGGTTGCCTGCTGCCGCTTGTTTCCAAACCGGCAAATAGGCATTGTCTTGGGTATGCCGGGTAAAAACCGGATGCCCCGGCAACAGAGCCAAAACATCGGGGTAAAAATAGTGTTTCCAGTGGTAACGCATGGTGCGCTCGGTGATCCAGTCCACGCGCTGCACATCTTGCAAGGGACTGGCGATCACCTGGCCGCCACGGGCTTGAATCGCCTGTTGCAGCCATTCCAAATCCACCCCTTCGAGGGCATGTTGTTGCAAAAAGGCCTGCAGATGCAAGGTCGAAACAGCCGTTTTGTCTTGCAACTCACCCACAATGGAGTGGCTGAGGGCATGAATATCTGTCTCGCCATCCAAGCTCAAGGGCTTGCCACAGCTCAAATGGATCTGGCCCAAGCGAATTTTGCCAGCGGCCAGACGGCCTGTCCACCTGAGAAAGGTGCGCATTTTCATGTGCTCTTTGACGCCGCCCTGCAATTCCTGCAAAAAGGGCCGGGCCTCGGGCACCAGATCATAGCTGATGGCGATGGGCAAAAGCGAACAGTTGACACCCGTTTGCTGCAAAGCCCGCAGAATACCCCGTTTGGGCGCCAAAAACTGGCGCGAGCGGCTGCGGGTGCCTTCGACGAAAAATTCCAAGGTCTCGTTTTGAGAGACCAGGGTTTGAATCCGCGCGGTTAATTCGGGATCGGCTTTGCCTGATCCTCGCCGGATATAAAAGGCGTGGGTCTTTTGCAAAAACCAGCCCAGCAGGGGCAATTTGCCAAAGTCGCTGGCAGCGGCAATGCGGGGAATGGCAATATTCAACTCAGGATGGGCAAAGACCAGATAGGAGCAGAGCACAAAGTCCATATAACTGCGGTGGCTCGGCACCAGAATCAAGAGGTTCTCAGCAGGGACCTGGCTGAGTGCTTCTTCAAAGCTCTCGCGATCAAAGGTAATCCGGTCATTGCTGCGGCGCAGGCCTTTGCGCACCACATAGGCAGCGGTGCGAACCGCCCAATTGCCACGGGGCTGTTGCTGGGCCCAGGCCAAATCGCCTTTGGGGTGGCGGTGCTCTGCCCCCCCGAGTAAAGTTTCTGAGGGCTTGGCGCGCATCAAATGGGTGTGAACGCCTTTGCAGACCCGCTCAATATACAGACGGGCATCAAAGCCCGCCAAAGCCATGGGTGTGGCTGATTCAAAGCGAAAGGTATTGTGGGTAAAATAGGGAAAGGCGTCATTGAGATACTGAATTTTTTCGACCACCTTTTGAATTTGGCGCTTTTGCCGGGTCTTGCCCTGCAGGCCAAACCAAGCGCTTGCCAAGAGCGTCGGCAATTTGTGTTGCAGCCAATCTTGCATGGCAATCGAACCGCCGTTGCTGATCGCTTTGAGCCCCGGCCAGCCCTGCACAGGGTGGCGGCGGAAATAATTTTCGATGCCAGACAGACAGGTGTCGATCCGGCAGCCTTGGTCCACACCCGAGACCACATGTTGTACCAGAGCCGGTGTGCCTGTTTGCATAAACGCCGTTTCGATAATGCGGTGGGAGACCACATCACAGGGCACAATATCCAAAACGGTTTCTTCTTGGGCCACGACACATTTGAGCATGCCCGCACCAATCAAACCGACAAAACCCGCAAAAGCCGCATAGCTGTCGATCCAGCCGGGCCGGGGGTATTGCCAACTGGCAGAAATAATACTGGGCCTGACAATGGCCAGGGGTATCTCCCCTTTGCGCTCGGTTAAGAGGTGCTCACTCAGGCATTTGGTAAGGGTATAGGTATTGGGGTAGCCCAATTTTTGCAGCAGGGCCTTTTCTTCAAGCGAGCCGTCCATAATGCCTTTAAACAGGCGTTCTGCCGATTCGGGCAGGGGCACCAGCGCTTCGGGAATGGGCGTGAGATCATTGCCTGAATGGGGCGAGACATAAGCGGTTGAGACATCGACAAAACGCTTCAATTGGCGGCAGCCGCGCACCACCTCCAAGAGATTTAAAGCGCTGACAATATTGGCCTCTGCAGCTTCTTTGACAGGCAGATCAAAGGCCACCGAGGCGGCACAGTGAATCACATGGGTCAACTCAGCCTGTAATTCCTGTTTGGTGGCAGGCTCCAGCACCCAGTCGGTTAAGTCGCCGGAGAGCACCTTGACCCGGCTCTCCCAGCCCGCAGGCAAGGCACTGAAACATTCAGAGGCGACGACTTCTTCGCGAAAACGCACGTCTGCGGCCTGGTTTTTTTTTGCCCGAATCAAGACATAGATCTGTTCAATCTGCAGACTCTCAGCCCGGCGTGAAAGCTCTTCGAGCACCACCTTGCCAACAAAGCCGGTGACCCCCGTCAACAACACCCGGTAACCGGGTTGGTCTGCGCTCATACAGCGCCCCCGGCTTTGGCATTGCCCCCGGTTTTGTTCGCCAACTCTGCCACGGGATAGAGATTGCCCACCCCAAAGACGTTTTGGGGATCAACCGCCTCTTTCACCAGGGCATTCCATTTGAGCAGGGTCTCACTCATGATCTCGGGCAAAAAATGCTGACGCAATTTGCCAATGCCATGGTGATGCGAGAGCGAGCCCCCACAGCTGAGAATTTCTTCGCGGGCCGCGTCTTCAATCACTTTAAAGGTCTGGGTGGGGTTGTTGACCCCTTTGTAAGAGACCCCCAGATAAAAATAGACACAGGCGCCGGTATCGTAGATCTGGGTCACACGGGCGGTGACAAAGGGTTTGCCTGGCAATTTTAAGGCCTGGTGCTCTTTGTTGATGCGGGCCTTGACCTTCTCACAGAGTTCCAGCAATTGGCTCCAAGGCACAGAGGTTTCAAACGACTCACCGAGAAGATAGTGTTTCATGATCCAGTCGCGCAAATAGGCGATGCCAAAGGTCAATTCGTAGCCTTTGTGGCCGTTTTCGGCCCCGGCTTTCATGCCGCCGTGTAAATTGGCAATTTTGTAAACCCGGCGCTCTTGCTCGGCCACCTCTTCGGCGCCGCCTTCGAAGACCAGGGTACAGGCCACCATTTTGAGCGGATCAAAGCCTTTGAGCTGGGTCACAATCATCTTTTCGAGCTTTTTCTTGAG
>CAZRFI010000321.1:0-3994 GCA_964598905.1 uncultured Candidatus Sericytochromatia bacterium
CGGGCTCTTGTTGCAGGGCTTGGGTATAAAATTTTAAGGCCGCTTGAAAATCGCCCTGATCATAGGCCAAATGTCCCTGTTCGAGTAATGCCGCGCTGTCCATCAGGGGGTAATCTCCAATAAAGCCAAGAGTTCTTCTGGGCTGACGGCATGACTGCCTTCGGTATTTTCAGAGTAGATACTGTTAATCAAGGTGCGTTTTTTCTCTTGCAAAGCCAAGATTTTTTCCTCCACTGTTTTTTCGGCAATGAGTTTATACACAAAGACTTTTTTGTCTTGACCAATGCGCCAGGCCCGGTCGGTAGCTTGGTTTTCGACCGCTGGATTCCACCAGGGATCATAGTGAATCACCGTATCTGCAGCCGTTAGATTTAAACCCACGCCCCCGGCTTTGAGACTGATCAAAAATAACTTCACCTCGCCATTTTGAAACCGATCTACGGCTTCTCCGCGCTTGCGGGTTTGCCCTGTTAAGAGAGAATAAGCCAGGCCTTTTTTCTCAAGGGCTTGACCAATCAATTTGAGCATTTCGACAAATTGTGAAAAAACAATAATACTGCGCCCCTCTTCCAGTAGGGTATCCAAGGCCTCCAGCAGGGCCTCCAATTTGGCAGATGTTTGGATATCTTGGGCCGATTCAAGTTTGACCAAACGGGGATCACAACAGGTTTGGCGTAATTTTAAAAGTGCATCCAAAAGTATGATTTGACTGCGCTTCAACCCTTTGTTGCCAATTTCTTCGCGAATCCGGCTGTCCATGGCAATACGCACAGACTCATACAAATTGCGTTGCTCTTCCTCGAGAGAAATATAGCTGATAATCTCTGTCTTTTCGGGCAAATCGACCAAGACCGCTTGTTTGGTTCTGCGTAAGAGAAAGGGTTCTATACGCTTGCGCAATTGTTCACGGCGCTCTGGATGGGCTTGTTTCTCAATTGGGGTGCGAAAAAAACGGGTAAAACGCTCCAGTGGCCCCAAAAAACCGGGCATCAGAAAATGGTAAATGGACCACAGTTCACCCAAGTGGTTCTCCAGCGGTGTTCCTGTCAAACAGAGGCGGTGGGCACTTTTATACTTAAACAAAGCCAGGGCTGTTTGGGTCTTGGCATTTTTAATATTTTGGGCTTCGTCTAAAATAATGGCCGCAAAAGCGGTTTTGCTGTGCGCTTTCTGGTCCAAACGGGCCAGCGTATACGTTGTGATCACCAGATCTGTCTCCGGAATCAGGTCAAACAGCTCATGTCTTTGGGGGCCGTGTAGCACCAAAACCTTTAAAGTGGGCGCAAAACGCGCTGCTTCCCGCTGCCAATTAAACAGCAAGCTGGTAGGCGCAACAATCAAAACAGGTTTTTTGAGCTTGTCTTGTTCTTTTAAAGAGAGAAAAAAAGCCAGTGCTTGAATGGTTTTTCCCAAGCCCATATCATCGGCCAAAATGCCACAAAAACCATACTCATGTAAAAAATGCAGCCAATTTAAGCCCTCTTCCTGATACGGACGCAGTTGGGTTTTAAAACCGCTGGGAACGGGGATTTTTTCAATGCCTTTAAATTCTTTGAGTTTGTCAATCAATGTCTGAAGGCGTTCCGCGCCAAACCACTTTAAGTCGGGGGAATTGAGCAACTCTTCCAAAGCCAAGCTCTGAGCCCAAGAGAGTTCCAATTGCCCTTGGTCATTCAGGGGATCCCGATCATAGAGTTCGATCAGGGCCTTGAGAATACTTAAGACCCGCTCAGCAGGCACCCGCGCCCAGCGATTATCGCCCAAAGGCAATAAAAGGTTTTCCTGTTGAGACAGGCTGAGCAAAAGGCTTTCTGGCTGCTCATACTGTTTTAACAATTTCACCAACATCGGCAGCAAATTGACCCGCTGCCCATGCACCTCAAAATCCAACCCAAATTCAATCCAATCTCTGTCCTGGTTAGCTTGAACTTGGGCCTGCCATTCGGCTGGATTGTCGATCGCCAGAAAATCTGTCTTTTGTGAAACTTGCCAGCCTGCTGCCTGGAGTTTGGGAAGCTCCTCACTTAAAAAATGATCCCAGGCTGCCAATGTGTCTGCAGGGGTGTCTTTGGCAAAGTGAAACTGAAAAGAGCCCGCTGCGTTGGGGGGTGAGACCCTCTCTGCCAAACCCATTGCATGCAAACGCTGTAAAGCCGCTTTTTCCTGATGGAGTTGGCGGCGAATGCGCAGATGGCCTGTCTCTGTTTGGAGCAGACTGACGGGTTTGAGCGGGCCAGCCAAAAAATGATGTCCGTAGGCAAAGCTCAGTTCGGCCAAATAATGCGGTTCGGCTTGTTTTTTACGCTGAATTTGGGCCCGCAAATTCAGGTGGGGAATGGGGTCTGTGAGCTGTAAATCCTGAATATCACTGACAAAATCTGCTGGCAGAGGGGCTTCTGGGAGACTTTTGATAAACTGCCTGCTCACATCTTCCAAGATGGCTTCAGGGATCAAGGGCGCATCGAGTAGCAGCCCCATTTGTTTATGACTTAAATGGCTTTCCAAATCCCCCAAAGCAGAGCTCTTTAAATCCAAGTATATTTGACTGGGCTCAAAAAAAATCAGGCAGGGGTGCCCTGCTGCATTTAATTGCAGACGCTGCCCTCCCCCTTCTTTCTTCCAAGCCATTTCTAAACTGCGGGGTTTTTCCCAACGGAGAGCGTCTGTTTGATGTTCTTGCCAATGACAATGGCCTGTAGCAAGGATTTTTTCCAGGCAGAGCTTCCCCAGTTCTCCCTTTAATTCGACGGGTTCTGAAGCGTGGCCATAATAATAAGCCGAATGTCCCGCTTGGTTGCGCAAAGCCAAGAGAAGCAACACAATACTTTTGTCTTGCTCGGGCAGAGAAGCCTGTGAATAGGCCGATCTCAGCCTGGAGATATCCAGCTTGGATGTGCGCAAGCTAAAATTGCCATTTTTTAGCCGCTGCGCTTTGACCATTCGCACGATCAAGGTCTGGTTTTTGCTGGCAAGGAGATATTTAATTTGCTCACCCGAATCTGTGGGGTTTGGCTCAGTTGGAGCGTTATTTTGCAATGCCTTGAGCCATTTTTGTACTTGGGCTTTTTCTGTTTGAAGCTGTTTTTTTTCGGCTTGCAGCAGGGCTTTGGCCTGTGTGAAATAGGACAGGATTGCGGCCACACAGTGTTTGCAATTGGCTCCCACAGGGCAGGAACAGCGGCTTTCCGACCAAATTTCAAATTCGTTCTGTTCCAATGAAACTTGGACCTGGTACGGCCTGCGTTGGGTACCTTTGATATCAGCCCGAATGGTGAGTTTTGAACTGTTTTCTGTGCTTGAAACTATTTTGACACGGCCCGTTTTTTGGTAATCAGAACCACGTTGAAAGGTGGTTGAACCAAACATTTCCTGGAGTTGTGCTTGCGAAATTTCAAAGAGAGATGTGTTCATTAAAAAGGACCTGTGGGGTGATGCTAAAAGTATCAAAGTCTGTGTGAGAGCCATGGTATTATACCCCATACCCCCGTGTCAGAATCCCCGCCTAAAAGGATGCCATGTCAGCTTTCCAAGATTACGATACCTTGATTGTGCCCTTTGAGCGCTCGTTTATGCTCTATCGGGTGGCGGGGCTGATTCGGGCCGAATCCCAGGGCCTGACGATTGAATTTCAGACCGTTGAGAATATCTTGGGGCTGGTTCGCTCGCGGGCCCGCAGTCTGTTTGTGCCCTACCGCGATTTGGTCGAATTGCGGCTTTTGCCCCACCGCCTGCGCGCTGCGGAATTGCAGATCCAGACCCGCAATTTGCAGGCCCTGCGCAAATTGCCAGGCAGTTTACAGGGCCGCTATCTCTGCCGCATTCGCCGCCGCGATCTTTTTCAGGCCGAAATGCTCGTCTCACAAATTGAATTGGGTCTGGCCCAGGATCGCATTCAGCGCCTCGAAAACCCCGAGCCCGAAACCCCGCTATTGCAAGAACCGCTGGGCCGTTTGATTCTCAAAGAGGCGGCGGCCCGGCTGCGCAATTTACTCAA
>CAZRFI010000321.1:4094-5435 GCA_964598905.1 uncultured Candidatus Sericytochromatia bacterium
GGCAGCCAATAACTGAGCCAGGCAAAGGTCTCGGGCGCTTCGGGGGGGGCAATTTGGCGCAGCAATTTTAAAGGGGCCTCTGGCAAGGGGATGCGGAAGTCAAAGTTCAGACTGCTTTCCAACTTAAAGTGCTGGCCCTGAAACAGGGCCTTGAGGCTTTTACGGGTAAAATGCTTGAGGAAATGCCGCTGTCTGCCGCCCCAATGGCCCTCCTGCCATTGGCCCAAAAGCAGCAGCACCCAGTGGTAATAATGCCCCATATTGTAATCCAGGCTCAACAGCGGTACCCGTGGCAAACCTGCCAAAAAAGCCGTGGGATCGCGCAGACAGCTCAATTGGTGGTAGAGCAAAATCGGGGTCTCTCCCGGTCTCTCTGTGAGATCTTCCAGGCTTATTGACTCAATGTGGCAAGCGCCCATTTTTTGCGGCAAACCTGTATAAAAAGGGCTGAGCACCCGGCAATGGGTGATATTGGCCGCGCTCAAAAGGGTTTCGAGCCGCTCGGGCAATTCCCAACGCTCTTGGGCCAGCACATCTTTGATCAGGCCCGATTCCTCGGTAAAGCGCCCACTCAGGTTTACGCTCAGGCGTTTAAATTGGCTGTGGGCCCCAGTGTAAAATTCCCGCGAATAATGTTCACTCAGCAGAATCGTCTGAGCGGGGTCAAACTCCAAATTGAGCAGATGATAATCCACGTCTGCGGGCAAAAAACGCCCAGACTGCACGGCTTTGTCCCAAACGGCAGTGCCGGGAAAGGGCGTCATATGGGTGACATAGGCCGTGGCAAAGCGGTCGCTATTGCCCGCAATCAAATCCCAGGTGGCTTTTAAATCTGTTTTGTCTTCTTGCTGGTCGCCAATAATAAAATTGCCGTGGGCAAAGAGCCCGTGTTTATTGCACAGTTCGAGCACGCGCTGGTAGTCGTTGTGGCTGGTGCCGCCGCCTTTGAGCGCCTTGATCACGCGGTCCGAGCCCGATTCCATGCCAAAGCTGATCAAGAGCATATTCATGTCCACCAGCAATTTGCAGATCTCGGGCGAGAGGGTGTTTGAGCGCGAGGAGCAGAGAAAGAAAAAGCGTTTGTGCAGGCCTGCCGCGCGAATCGCTTTAACCAGCTCTTCGAGGCGGCTTTTTTTGAGCGTAAACAGATCATCAGAGAGGGTGATCTGGTCACATTCTGGGTAGTGGCGGGCGATATTCTCAAGTTCGGCCACGACCCATTCGGGGCTGTGAAAACGCCAGCTTGGGTTGACCAGCGGGGCCGAGCAAAATGTGCAGCGATAGGGGCAGCCGCGCGCGGTGTGCACATGAAAAAGCGGCTTAAAATCCGAAAAATGGGCC
>CAZRFI010000322.1:0-5417 GCA_964598905.1 uncultured Candidatus Sericytochromatia bacterium
AGCCGATCAGCGATTTAATCGGCACGGGGCGCAAACAGATCACCATGGATCAGGTACCCGTCGTTGATGCGGCCCGTTATGCCGCCGCTGACGCGGTGGCCTGTCTGGCTTTGCAAAGCCTGCTCGAAAAACAGCTCGAAGAGAGTGGCCAAATGCGCCTCTACAGGGACTTTGACGCCCCCTTGGTGACAGTTTTGGCTGAGATGGAACAGGTGGGAGTGAGTCTCGACCGGGACTTTTTGGCGGTTCTTTCAGAAAAATTGGACAGGCAATTGCGCGGGCTCGAAGCGCAAATTTTTGAATTGGCGGGAGAGTCGTTTAACCTCAACTCCCCCCGTCAATTGAGTGTGATCTTATTTGAAAAAATGCAATTGCCCACCAAAGGGCTCAAGATGAACAAAACCGGGGCCTATTCCACCGATGTCAGCACCCTTGAAAAACTCCAGGGCAGCCACGCGGTGATTGAACATATTCTTGAATACCGCCAATTGACCAAGCTTAAATCGACCTATGTCGATGCCCTGCCAGTCTTGGTCAACCCCCGCACGGGCCGACTGCACACGACCTTTAACCAAGCGATTGTGGCCACCGGAAGGCTCTCTTCAACCGATCCCAATTTGCAGAATATTCCGATCCGCACCGAACTCGGGCGCGAAATCCGCAGGGCCTTTGTGGCCTCCAGCCCCGAACGCTGTCTCGTCAGCTGCGATTATTCTCAGATTGAACTGCGTCTGCTCGCCCATTTTTCCGAAGATCCGCGTTTTATGGAGGCCTTTCACGCCGATCGGGATATTCACTCCCAGACCGCAATGGACATCTTTGGCCTGGAGTCGCTGGACTTTGTCACTGCAGATATGCGCCGGATTGCCAAAACCACCAATTTTGGCATTGTCTATGGCCAAACTGCCTTTGGCTTGGCCAACAGCCTGAATATCCCCAATCGCGAGGCCAGTAAAATTATCGAACGCTTTAAAGAGCGTTACCACGGCGTCGAAGACTATATGCAAAAGACCCTGGTCTTTGCCCGCGAAAAAGGCTATGTCGAGACGCTCTTTGGGCGCAAGCGTAACCTGCCAGACATTCACAATCCGACCCGCAATTTGCGGGAGTTTGCCGAACGGATAGCAATCAACTCGCCACTGCAGGGCACCGCCTCGGATCTGATTAAATTGGCAATGATTCGCATTCAGAGCTGGCTCAAATCCTCGGATCTTCCCGTGCAAATGCTTTTGCAGGTGCATGACGAACTTTTGTTTGAAATGCCCACGGCACTTTATGAAGAGGTCATGCCCCAGATTCGCGACTATATGGAAGCGGTCCACCCCCTGAAGGTGCCACTGCGCGTGGATATCCACAAAGGGGCCAATTGGATGGAAACAAAATAGCTACAAACCTGTTAAGATAGTCTCAAAACCGCAAGGAAAGTAGTCCCATGACAGAAGCACTCCCCGCTGCTCAGCAGGCCTGGCAATTGTATCAGAACGCGCTCTTGCTACAAGAGCAAGGCAGCCACGAGGAATCCATACGGGAATTGGTGCGTGCCTTGGTGCATTTTCCAGGGCTCTGGCAGGCCCATTTTCAATTGGGCCTCTTGCAACAGCGCCTGGGGCAACCGGCCCAGGCCCTGGGCCATTTTCATCAATTTTTAGAAAAGGCCCCCGAAGACGCGCCTGAAAGGGGCCGGGCCCTGTGCATGGTGGGACAAATTCTCCAGCAAAAAGGCCACAGTCAAGAGGCTTATGCGGCCCTGATTCAGGCCCTCAAAGCCCAACCGCCGGATCCTTTTGCCCATTTTTACCTGGGGGAACTCCACTACCGTCACCAGGCCTGGGATCAGGCCATGGCCCATTATTCAGCCTTTTTAAAGACCCATACCGACAAAGAACATCTGGTCTGGCGGATTCAAATTCGCCACCGCCAGGCCCAGATTCTGCAACTCAGGGCCAACCCTGAACAGCTCGAAAAATGGCGCAGGGAATTAAATGAGCCCAGCGATGGCCCCCTGATTAGCTTAAGTCTCTCGGCCCCCCTGCTCTTTGATTCTTTGCAGCAGCAAGACAGCCTGCGCGAAAGCTGGAAGGCCGAGGTAGAGGCCCTGACTCAGCAAAATCTGACCATTTTTAACCCGCTCTGGGAATTGGATCAGGTCCGCCATTTTCAGTGGGCCCACGGCCCTCAGAACGTGAAGTCAGAGATCGAAGCTGGGCAGGCCCTGCTACACCGTATTTTGCCTGAAGTCGATCAATTGCCCAGCTTTCCCGACAACGAATTTCGCACGCCACGTTTGGGCATCTGGTGTAATTTTTCGGCAGGCCTCTACCGCAGCATTTTGCCCCTGCTGCTTCAGCTGTTTAAAGATTATCAGGTACTCTTGCTCGCAGCCTCGCCAATGCCAGAAGAATTGCTCAAAAACAGCGATGTCCAGGTCATGGTCTTTCCCAAAAACCTAGAAACCCAACGCAGCGAAATTCTCAGACTGGAACTCGATCTCTTGCTTTACAGCGATCTGGGCCCTCAGGATCTCAACAGTCTCTTGCTGGCCCATTACCGCTTGGCACCGGTCCAGGCGGTACTTCCCGGCTACCCTGTCACCAGCGGCATTCCCACCATCGATTATTATCTCTCTTCACAGCTCTGGGAGACTCAAACCAACGCCCAAGACGCCTATACCGAAAAACTGGTTTTGCTCGAAGGCACCCCTTTTGGCAAACCCCATTTGCCCGAGGACCTGCTCGATCGCGATCACTTTAACTTGCCCCAAAACCAGACGGTCTATTTGGTTCCCGTCAATGCCTCTTTTTTACACCCGGATTTTGATGCCATGCTCAAAGGGATTCTGGCGGCAGATCCACAGGCCTTGGTCCTGGCCTTGGGCCACCGCTACGGCCTGCTCAACCAACAATTGCGCCAACGCTGGCAAAGAACCCTGGGTGAGCAAGCCAATCGAATGCAGCTCTTGCCCAGCCTCTCTCAGACCCAATTGCTCAGCTTGGTCAAAGCGGCCGACCTGGTACTTGACCCCTTTTATTTTGGTTTGGGGGCACAGGCCCTCAGCTTTTTGGCCTTGGGCACACCTCTGTTGACTTGGCCAGGCCAGTTTCAAAGGGGGCGTTATGCTTTTGCCGCCTATCAATTGCTCGAAATTGAAGATGCGCTGGCCGATTCTGCTGAGGATTATTTGGCAAAAGCCCTGATGCTGGGGCGTTCACCCGAGAAACGGGCTGAATTGCGCCAGCGCATCCTCGCCAAAACCGATCAACTCGATGGCTATGCTCCCTTTTTGCGTGGCCTGCGCGGCTTTATTCTGGGGCATATCCAGCGGGAATTTTAAGCCATGTCCGCTTGGCGGACCCATTTTCAAGCCGGTCTGGCTGCCGAACAGGCCCAAGACTGGCCTTTGGCCCAAGCGGCCTTTGCGGCGTGTATTGAGGCCTTCAACTTTGACGCAAAAACGGCAGACCCGCTTGCCGACAATGCCGATGCCGGCCCCTCAGACAGAGCCGCTGTGTATCATGAATTGGCCTATGTGGCCCTCAAAAACAACCAAGCAGACTTAGCAGAAGCCGCTTATCGCCAAGCCTTGGCCCTGCTGCCCGACTCGATTGAAGACCTGAATAATTTGGCACTGCTGCTGCAAAAAAATGCCCCCGATCAGGCCTTGGCCTTGCTCGAAAAGGCCCTGTTTCTGGTAAGCGCCCAGCCTGAACGGGGCCAAGACAGCGAGCTGCAACTGGGTCTCAACCTGGTCGAAACCTGCAAACAAAGCCAGCCCGAAAAGGCCTATGACTGGCTGCAAAAGGCTGTTCTGCGCTTTCCCCATGCGACACAACTCAAGTTGCAATTGGCTGAAATGGCTGAAAATTGGCTGCAATACCCCCGTGTGATTGAACTTGTTTATGCCAGCTTGACACAATTGCCCGATTGGTCCAAACCAGCCCGTGCCGCCTGTTGGAGACAATTGGCCCGGGCCTACCAAGCCACAGGTGAAATCGAAAAGGCCCACTGGGCCCTGCAAAACGCCCAAGATACCTGGCCCAATCCCGCTTTTTTAATCGAAAAGGCCCTGCTCTTGCCCCTGATCTACCGCTCCGAAGCCGATCTTATTCATTGGCGCAGTTTGACCGAAGCGGCCCTCGATGCCCTGCTCAATGGCCCGCCACTCAACATTCCCCAACCCTTTGAAAGCCTACAGACAGCGCCCTTTTACCTCGCTTTTCAGGGCTTTAACGACCGCCCCCTGCTGGAAAAGCTGGCACATATCTACCAGCGCTTTTTACCTCATTTACCTCATTTACCTCATTTACCAGACTTGGCACCTGTCACGGCATCGCCAACAGTTTCAAAGCCTCCCCAGCAAAACACAACAGGCGCGCCAATCCGGGTCGGCTTTATCTCCCATTGCTTTTTTGAACATTCGGTCTTACATCTCTTTGATGGCCTGATACGCGGCCTCGACCCCACCCGGTTTGAGGTAACGATCTTCGCAATTGCCCCGGTCTTTAGCGATGCCCGCAGCCGCCAATTGGCAGACTCTGTGGCGCAGTTTGTCAGCGTGGAAGGCCCCTTGGAAGTGATGCTGGCCCAGATTCAAGCCCAAGCCCCAGAGGTCTTGGTCTATACAGACCTGGGTTCGGATCCCTTTACGTGGTTGCTGGCCCAATACCGGCTGGCTCCCTTGCAATGGGTACTGCCGGGCATTATGCATACCACTGGTTTTCAGACCCTCGACGCCTATTTGGCCCCCGACTGCATGGAGCCCCCTGACGCAGAGAGCCACTACAGCGAACCCCTCTTGCGCCTGCAAACTTTGCCCGTGATGCCCGTTAAGCCCGTCCGGGCAGGGCCCCTGCTGAGTAGGGCCGAATTGGGGCTGCCCGCAGACCGCCACGTCTATCTTTGCCCGATGACGCCATTTAAGTTTCACCCCCGCTTTGATACCGTGCTAACCACGATTTTGGCAGAAGATCCCCTGGCTGAAATCTGGATTTTGCAACACCGGCAGGACGGTATTTGCCAAATCTTGCATCAGCGCTTGCAAGAAGCTCTCGCAGCCAAGGAGAAGGAACCCATCAACGCCGCCGAGCGGATCAAACTGGCTCCCTGGTTTGCCAAAGAGCGCTTTTTGCATTTGCTTGAACAGGTGGACGTGGTCTTGGATTCTTGGCCCGTGGGGGGCGGCAATACCGTCTTTACCTGTTTGGGTCTGGGCATACCACTGGTAAGCTGGGCCTCGCCCTTTTTTCGCGGCCGGGTGGCCCAAGGCGCTTACAAATACATGGGCATTACAGATGCCCCCGTGGCAGACAATGCCCAAGACTGTGCCCGATTGGCCCTTAAATTGGCCAACGACAAAAGCTGGCGCTCTGAATTGCAGGCAGCGATTCTGGCCAAAAACGCCATTCTGTTTGAAAATCCAG
>CAZRFI010000323.1:0-5326 GCA_964598905.1 uncultured Candidatus Sericytochromatia bacterium
TGATGATCGACTACCAGATTGGCTTTCAGGCCGCCCGAGGAGGCCCTTTGCGGACCAAGGTCTTTAAACTTAAACAAATCCATCTGGCCGCTGGGCAAGCCCTTAAAATCGCCAAACGCCATGTTTTAAAGCCCATGACCACGCGGGCCCTTTACCCAGGCAGCCACTCACTGGCGCTGCAAATCAACGGCCAATTGTATCCACTTCAGACCTTTGAGCTGCTCACTGACTAAGCAAACTCAGAGACACCGCTTCTGCGACTTTGATGCCGTCCACGGCAGCAGAGAGAATGCCACCGGCATATCCGGCCCCTTCGCCAGTTGGATAAAGCCCTTTCACATTGAGGCTTTGTAGGCTCTCTTTCTCACGTTTGATCCGCACAGGCGAAGAGGTGCGGGTTTCCACCCCTGTCAACATGGCATCGGGCCTGTCAAAACCGGGAATTTGTTTGGCAAAAGCGGGGATGGCCTCGCGAATGGCGGCGATCACAAACTCGGGCATGACCTTGCTCAGGTCGCCGAGTTTGACACCGGGGGTATACGAGGGCAAGACGCTGCCAAATTCAGCTGAGGGACGGCCAGCCAAAAAATCCCCAATCAACTGACCTGGGGCTTCGTAATTGCTGCCGCCGTGTAAAAAAGCCATTTCTTCCCAGTGACGCTGCAAAGCGACCCCTGCCAAGGGGCCATCTGGAAAGTCTTTTTCGGGGGTGATTTCAACCACGATTCCGCTATTGGCATTGCGTTCTTTGCGTGAGTATTGGCTCATGCCGTTGGTCACGACCCGGCCCGGCTCCGAAGCCGCAGCAACGACTGTGCCACCCGGGCACATGCAGAAGCTATAGACAGAGCGGCCATTGCTGGCATGGTGCACCAGTTTATAATCTGCCGCCCCCAACAAAGGATGCCCGGCATAGGGACCATAACGGGCCTGGTCGATGATCGACTGCGGGTGTTCGATCCGAAAACCGATCGAAAAGGGTTTGGGCTCCATGTAAACACCCCGCTCCAAGAGCATTTCAAAGGTATCGCGGGCGCTGTGGCCAATGGCCAAAACGAGATGATCGGTGGCAATTTTTTCGCCACTGGCCAACACCACACCTTTGACTTGGCCGGCTTCGATCTCAATATCTGTCACCCGGCTTTCAAAGCGAATCTCTGCGCCGAGGGCGATCATCTCGGCCCGCATTTTTTCGACCATGCTGACCAGTCGAAAGGTACCAATATGCGGTTTACTCACATACAAAATCTCTTCGGGAGCCCCTGCTTTGACAAATTCTAAGAGCACCTTGCGGCCATAGTGTTTGGGATCTTGAATCCGGCTGTAGAGCTTGCCATCGGAAAAGGTCCCAGCCCCCCCTTCGCCAAATTGCACATTGGACTCCGGATGCAGGATTTTTTTGCGCCAGAGATCCCAGGTGTCTTTGGTTCGCTCGCGCACGACCTTGCCGCGTTCCAGAATCAGGGGTTTAAAACCCGCCTGAGCCAGAATCAGGCCTGCAAATAACCCCGCTGGCCCCATGCCAATCACAACGGGTCGCGTGTGTCCGGGCCGATTTGCTAAATCAGGGGGGGCCTGGGCCACAAATTGGTAAGTGCTATCGGGGGTCAGACCCAGATGTTTGTCTTTTTTGAAGCGTTTTAATAGTGCTTTTTCATTTTTGACGTGCAGATCGAGGGTATAAATAAAACGCATCTCAGCGGGTTTGCGGGCATCCACTGCGCGGCGAAAAATCCGGTGGTCCAAGAGTTCTTCGGCAGAGAGTTCGAGGCGTTTGAGCAGGGCGGTTTTGAATTCTTCTGCTGTGTGTTCCAGCGGAAGTTTAAATTCGGTGAGTCGTAACATGGCTTTTATTCTTTGGGAGATTCTTTGGTTTGGATTCTTTGGTTTGGATTCTATGGTTTAAGGTTGAAACAAACGGTATTTTAACAGCTCTGAGCCTGTCTTGATCGGCATTTTGAACACAAAAAAATCACTTTAGGCCTTAAAAAAGGCCTGCCATTTTTGCCAAAAAGTGGGCTCTAAACATCTGCAACTCCCTCTGAAATGCCCACAGGGCAGGGCATAAAAATCCGATTGTTCTTCAATGTTCTGCTTCAGAATGGGCCAGTATTCAATTAAATCCGTGCCACAGGTCAAACTGAGTAATACCCGCAGATTCTGGCTCGGCTCATAGGGCTCGGTGCTGTGCAAAAAACCCTCGCCAAAGACAATCGCCTCGCTGGTTTTGTACGGGTAGATTTGGCGTCGGCGATCTGGCAATTCATAGAGCAGTTGACCGTGTTCGGGGCTCAGCTCAAACAGGGGGGTGATCAGGGTATAGGCTGGGGCCCCTGGGCGATAATCATAATGCCAATTGGGATCGGAGGCCTGATTTCCAACCACAAAAAAGCCGCAGTACATGACCAGATGCTGCTTGTGTTTGATTTTGGGCTTGAGGGCCTGCTCTAGGCCCAAGGCCTCAAAAAAGGTTTTAAACAAAGCATAATTGGAGGCCTGGCGATTGGCGACCCAAAACAGGGGATCGGTATCGTAGGAGCAGAGCGAATAGTTTCCCCCTGGCAGAAGCAAATGTTGGTATTTCCCCCCCCGCAACAATTCAACTTGGGCAGGGTCTTCAAAAAAGGGCCGAACTTCCCGCTCAAATTGCCTTTGCAAATCGCTAAGCAGACTGGCAGGAAACGAGAATGTATACGCATTGAGATCGTTATGGATGGCACTGAGTTGAAGCATCGTCAACATTGTAACGTTCTTTTCGCAAAAATATTGTCTGGGATCAGCAAATTGAACAGGCCAGATTAAAAACACATGCCCTGAATTTTGGTATTTTGGAGAAAACACCAAGGATGAACGATGTCTAGACAAGTACGCCTGTTTTTCTTGCTTTTTCTGTGGATGGCACATCCCACGCAGGCCAAACCCACACAGGGAAAAGTCCAGCGCCCACCAGATATTGAATCGGCCTGGGTCGAAAAATTGTCTGAGCAGAACCCGCAAAAAAGGGGAGACAGTTGGTGGGTCGTTACCTGGCAAAATGGAAAAGCAGAAAAGGTCAATGGTCCTCCCAAACAACGCCAAAATATCAAAACGGTTCGCTGGTATGTCAATGACCTGGAAAGAGGCGTCACGGGACTTCCCCATGGGGCGATCATCAAACTCAGTGGTTTTGAAACAGTCACCTATGTCTATCCAGCATTTTGGAGCGGCAGAGAATGGCTTTTAGAGGGCGAACTCAAACAAAGGCCCCGCAGGCCTATCGCGAGGTGCTGATCCTGGCCACCCGTCAACACCGCACCATCATTGCGCTGAAAAATGAATTGCAGAATCAAATTGGGCTGATAGACCAACAGGTGGCACTGGAAACGCTCAAACTGGACTACCAAAAAGCAGGCCTAAGCGCCCAGGAAAAAGATCATCTTAAACGCAGGTACAAACATACCCAAACCATGATCAAAGCCTATCAACGGTTGCTGGCGCATCCCCATCCAGTCAAGAAAGTGATTCCCACCACCTTGGTTAGAACCTATTTTTTCAGCGAAGAAATTGCGGGCTTGCAAAAACGCATCTCAGACCAGAAAAACCACCTAGGCAAAATTCAGGACAAGTTTAAACAGGCTTCAGCAGCAGAAAAGCCCAGCCTGAAACTGACTGTGTGGCAATTGGAGCAAGGCTTGGAAAAGATGGAAGCCATGTTACTCAAAGTCCAGCAAACTGAATTAAATTTTAAACAGCAGCAGGCGTTGCTCATTTATTAAAACAACCTGACGATGATTTAAACACATCAGGGATTTCGTTTATTTATATTTCTTTACATTTAAATTGACAATGAGTTAATGATAATTTAATTTATTCATGATTAAAGGTTAAGAATCTATTTATATCTCTGCCCGATAGAATTAATATCTAGTTAAAGGTAGGGAAAAGAAATGGTTAATTCAATCTCGGGTTCCAGCTACGTCACATCCCCTTATGCCTATGCTCCCGCACAATCGGCCACTGTTTCAGCCTATCCCTCGCAAAGTGTCAGTGCCTATTCCGCTGATGCCTTTATCGCCTCAAATCAAACTGGCGCCTCAGACACTCTCGACCCCAATAAACAAGCCACAGGCATGAAGCGTATGATGAACGGCATCGGCAATGCTTTTGGCCGCATGGCTGACTGGGTTGGCTTGGGCACCATTTCTCACTTTGCCAAAGAAAATCTGCAGGCCTATGATGCCAATAAAACCAATAGCCTCGACACCCAAGAATTTACAGCCGTCAGCAGTTTGATCGCCAAGAGCTTTCAAGAAGTGGATTCCAATGCTAACCAAGAGATCAGCTTTGGAGAGTTCAAACGGATTGTGGGAGACATTGTCGACGCCAATTTTAAGGCCCTCGACACCAGCCAAGATGGATTTTTGAATTACAATGAAGCCTTTGCCGGCGGGTATGTCGTCAACCAGGGCAACCAGGATTCCTTCCGCAATCACGACAAAAACCAAGATGGCCTGCTGACCCGCAATGAATTTGCTGGCCTGCTCAACGATATGAAGCTCAAACGCCGTTAAAATTGAAAGCCCATTTAAACAGCCCCTGAGATCTGCTCAGGGGCTATTGCTGTGAATAAAATCTACTTGCGCAGGGCAGGTTTGTCCATATTGTTAAGCAAAGTCAACAGGGGGGCGTATTGGCTGTTCAGGCCATTGCCATGCACGCTGGTATAAGTGGGATTGTTGAGCACTTCACGCAGCAATTGGGCCTGGGAGTGAATCTGGCTGCGTTGAGCGCTGTAATCGTCGTAACTTTTCAGATTTGGCAAGGACTGTTTGAGGTTGCGCAGGGCACTTTGGGCGTCGACAGTCAACTTTTCAATCACGTCAGATTCAGCCAGAGTACGGCGGGCCAGATTTAACATGCGCTCGGCTTGATCGCGGCGACCTGTGGCTTCGTTTAACATGCCATCTTGGCGTTGGTATTCGTTTTTCTTGCCGTCCATCTGGCCTTTGGCATCCCAATAGACCTGGCGGGACTGGTTCATCTGGCGCTCGGCGCGGTCAAGATCCCAGCGTTGGCGGTCCATATCCGAGCGGTAACGCTGCATATTGCCGTATTCCCGGTTGGCTTCATTCTGTTGGCCCTGGGCTTGACTGCGGTATTGGGCTGCTTGGCGGCGGTGCGCTTCTGCATTCTGGGGATCTGAGGTGACTTTGCCGTCTTCTTGACGGGCCAGATTTTCGTATTGGCGGGCGGAAGACAGGGCTCGCTCGTAATTGCGTTGACTGCGCTCATAGTCGCGGGCCAAGCGGTCGTATTTGTCTTTTTCCCAATCATAGCTGCGTTTGTC
>CAZRFI010000324.1:0-5313 GCA_964598905.1 uncultured Candidatus Sericytochromatia bacterium
CGTCCCCTGCCTGGCTGTGGCGGCTAGCGTTTTAGCTGTCTAAGCTTGTGAACCCACACTTCCCCGATTTTTTAATTATCGGGGGAGGTGTTGTGGGCTTGGCCTTGGCACGGCGTCTCAAACAAAGATTCTCAGACAGTCAGATAACCTTGCTGGAAAAAGAGTCTGAGGTCGCACAACATGCCTCAGGGCGCAACAGCGGTGTTTTACATGCGGGCTTTTATTACCCCTCCAATAGCTTAAAAGCCCGCCTCTGTGTCGAAGGCAACCGGGCCATGAAACAGTATTGCCTGGAACAGGATTTGCCTTTAAATACCTGTGGCAAGCTGGTGGTCACACGATCTGTTGAAGAAAATCCCGAATTAGAGAAGCTCTACCAGAGAGGTCTCGCCAACGGTGTTCGCCTGGAACGTTTAACACCTGAAGAAGTTCAGAAACGTGAACCCAATGCAAAATCTCTGGGTTTGGCACTCTTTTCGCCTGACACAGCCACGGTTAACCCCAATTTGGTCTGCCAAACCCTCAAGCGCGAATTGCTGGCAAAGGGGGTGCAGATTGAACTTGATACCCAGTATCTGTTCAGACGAAAAAAGAGTATTCATACCAATCAAGGCATCTATCAGCCGGGGTTTGTGATCAACGCAGCGGGCCTGTATGCCGATAAAATCGCGCAAGATTTTGGCTTCGGTCAACAGTACACGCTGTTGCCGTTTAAAGGTATTTATTTGGGGTATTCGGGTTCAGACACGGTGATCCAAACCCATATCTATCCCGTTCCCGACCCCCGACAGCCTTTTTTGGGGGTCCATTTCACCAAAACCGTTGATGGACATGTCAAAATCGGCCCGACAGCGATTCCTGCTCTGTGGAGAGAAAACTACCAAGGTCTCAAAAAAATTAATTTAACAGAGACATTTGAGATTTTATGGTACGAGAGTCAGCTTTTTATTCAGAATTCATTTGGGTTCAGAGACTTGGCTCTTTCTGAGATTCGCAAATACAACCCGAGCTATTTTGCAAAACTGGCCAAAAATCTGGTCAAAGAAATAGATACCCGCCAATTTAAACACTTTCTCAAACCAGGTATTCGCGCCCAATTGCTTAATATTCAGAGTTTGGAATTGGTGCAGGATTTTGTGATTGAAGGCGATCAAGACAGCCTACATATTCTCAATGCTGTCTCACCGGCATTTACCTGTGCACTCTCTTTTGCCGATTATATCTGTGAAAACGGGCTGACAAAAAAGACATGAACAAAAATCGCTTGCGCTTGTACTTAGGTCTATTGGGGGTTACCTGTTTATTGGCCCTGCTCGCGGTGCTGCTTAGCAATGGCTTGCTGCTTAAAACCCGCCAATTAAAAGTGCCCTTAATCAAGGCAGAAAACCCAGCCCCTGTTCAAGCGATGGCCCAACGTCTCTCTAGAGCCATTCAAATTGAGACCATCTCAGTCAAAAACCAAATCAATCCAAATTTTAAGTCCCTGGAAACCGTGTTTAAAAACAGCTTTCCCCTGCTCTGGCAAAGACTCTCTCCTCAGGTCATCAACCAGCACGGATTATTATTCCATTTTCCTGGCAAAAACCCCCAAGAGCCCGTTGTCTTGCTCTTGGCCCACCTGGACGTGGTCCCTGTTGAGTCGCCTTCGGCCTGGAAACACCCACCCTTTTCAGGCACCATCACAGGTGGCTATGTCTGGGGACGTGGCGCGATTGACGACAAACAAAGTGCATTGGCAATATTAGAGGCCGCAGAGTCTCTTTTGCGCCAGGGACAACGTCCCGAACGGAGTGTTTATATAGCTTTGGGCTATGATGAAGAAATCGGAGGCACCCAAGGTGCGGCCACTTTGGCCAAAGCCTTAAAAAAACAGGGGGTTGAATGTGGTTTTTCGTTAGACGAGGGCCTGGCAATTGTGCCTGGCAGTATGATTGGTATGCAGTCACCCGTCGCTCTAATTGGGCTCTCAGAAAAGGGTTATTTATCTGTCGAATTGACGGCCAAACAAACCGGTGGACACGCCTCAATGCCCCCCAAAGAGACCGCTGTGGGTATTTTGGCAGCAGCCCTTAATCGGCTGCAAAACACACCTTTTCCAGCCCGTTTGGGTTCAAGCTCACGGGAAATGTTCAGTTGGCTGGCCCCCGAAATGACAGGGGCATCCAAATGGGCCTTGGCCAATCTCTGGCTATTTGAGCCGCTTTTGCTGAAACAATTGTCTGGGAAACCAGCCACCAATGCTTTGATTCGCACAACCATGGCACCCACGATGTTGCAAGGCAGTCCACAAGAAAATATCTTGCCTGCTGAAGCAAAAGCGGTGATCAATTTGCGCCTATTGCCCGGAGACACTCAAAGCAATACACTGGAATATCTCAAGCAAGTGATCGCAGATCCCCGGGTTCAAATCCTGGCCCGCAGTGGTTTTTCCTCAGAAGCCGCACCAGAATCCGACAGCAAAGGTGCAGACTTTGCCTTACTGCACCACACTGTTCGGCAGGTCTTCCCAGAAGTGGTAGTGGCCCCCTCGCTGGTGCTTGCTGGCACCGACAGTCGCCACTACCAATCGCTGTGTAAAAACCAGTATCGCTTTCAACCGGTTTATCTCACGGCTGAAGACCTCAAACGTGTCCATGGTACCAATGAGCGCATCTCCATCGAGGCCCACGCCCAGGCCGCCCGTTTTTACCTTCAGCTTTTTAAGAAACTCTAAAATCTAATATTGCTCGATCAGGTAACGGATCAAGTCGGTGGTAGTGACCAAGCCCTTGAGCTCGCCCGCCTGAGAAACGACAGGAACAGCGTGAAAACCTTTGTTAACAAGTAACTCAGCAACATCTCGAATCGTCGCTTCGTCAGAGACAACGTCAGGAGAAGGAGTCATGGCCTCTTCGGCAAAGATCGACTCATAAACAGCCTGATTTTGATCAATGTCCTCTTTGGCCACCCCATAGGTGACCCGCATCAGATCGGTCAAACTGACAATTCCCACAATTTCTTTGCCATTCAAAACAGGCACGTGGCGTATATTCTGTTTTTCAAACAATTCTTTGACTTCCCAAAGCGTCTGTTTGGGATGTACGCTAAATACATCCGTAGACATGATATGGGTGATGGGTTCACGTTTTTTCATAAAAGGCTCCTTGAAATCTGTTGGGTCTAGAATCATTGTCTTGGACCATTTTCAGTCTAACAAGTAGGAACCATGGGCGTTTTGCCTCAGATCAACCCCTCAATTGATATAAATCAAGGCCTTCTCAAAACAGGTTTCAGCCCCGCCAATGCCAAGCTTTGGGCTGAACAAAGGCCTGGATTCCCAATTTGGAAAGCGTTGATCCCAGGCCTGAATGCCCCCGTCCAGACCAGGGCAAATGGGGGCTGACCCGGTCGCAGCAATTCCAATAAACGGTTCCGGTCTGCATCTGCGCGAGAATTTTGCGGGCCCGCGCGCGGTCTGGGGTATAGACGCTGGCAGTGAGGCCATAAGGCGTGTCATTCATCAAGGTCACCGCCTCTTCATCCTGGTAAACTGGCTGAATGCCAATCACAGGGCCAAAAGACTCCTCTCGCATTAACGCCATTCCGTGATTGGTATCAGCCAAAACAGTGGGCGCAAAGAAGGCACCGTCTCGCATCAGAGGCTCACCGCCACAGAGCAGACGGGCACCTTTGGCGCAGGCATCTTTGACCTGGGCCCTGAGCGTGCTGATCGCGGCCGGGCCACGTGTCAAAGCCCCAATATACGTGGTTTCGTCGAGAGGATCTCCGACAACAAAGCCTTTGACATTCTCGACAAAGGCTTCAACAAAAGCCTGATAAATTTGTTTATGCACATAAATCCGCTCAACCGCGCAACAGCTTTGGCCATTGTTGTAAAAAGCACCATCTGCTGCCGCTGCGGCGGTGGCAGCAATATCCACATCTTCACAAATATACAGCGGGTCTTTGCCCCCCAACTCCATGCCCACACGCAACAAACGCCCTGCCAATTGTGTTGCTATCGCAGTGCCTGTGCTGTAAGAACCGGTAAAAAATAGGCCATCCAAATCCTCTTCCAGCAAGGCCTCTCCGGTTTCTCGCCCGCCTATCACAGGTTCAAAGACATGTTCGGGGAACCCCGCTTCTTGAAACAGACGGGCCATCGCCAAACCGGTCAAACTGGAAAACTCAGAGGGTTTGTATAAGACCGCATTGCCGGTTAAAAGCGCGGGGATAAAGACATTGCAACCCACCAACCAGGGATAATTCCAAGCGGAGATATTGGCCACCAGCCCCAAGGGCTCTTGGGTGATCGTTTCAGACAGCCCCGATTCGGTATAGACCTCTTCTTCGGCCAGCACAGCTGTGATCTCGTTTTGAAAATAGTCAAAGCGCTGGAGAAAGCCATTGAGTTCGTTGCGCGATTGGCGAATGGGCTTGCCCACTTCTTCGCTGAGTAAACGGGCCAAAGTTTCTTGCTGCTCAGTCAATTTGAGACGAAAGACCTGCATCAAACGAAGACGCTCGGCCAGCGGTGTATGCGCCCAAATTTTTTGTGCATCCCGCGCTTGGCGGGCTTTTTGAGAGACGGTTTCGGGAGTGTCTATCGGCAGACTGGCAATAATTTCGCCGGTAGCGGGATTGGTGATATGGATTTCCGTCATGCTTAAAAGGCCCCTTCAAAGATCTGAACAAAATCCTCACGGTTGCAGACGCGTGGATTGGAGGCATGACAGGCATCTGCCATTGCCACTTCAACCAGTGCATTTAATTGTTCGGCTCCCAGCTTGACAGCCCCCAATTGATGGGGAATGCCAATCTCAGCACGCAGGGCCTTGAGCCAATGAAAAAAAGCATCAACAGTGGGCTCTAAACTGAGAGTCGCCGCCATACGTTCAAAACGCTCAGGCACAGCTTCTGCATTAAAGGCCAAAGCATGGCTGATCATAATGCCATTGGCCAGACCATGGTGCAAATCCGCCACGGTCGAAAGCGCATGGGCACAAGAGTGGACGACACCCAGGCCCTTCTGAAAGGCAATCGCTCCCATCATCGAAGCCAATAACATATCTGAGCGGGCCTGCAGAGACCCCGGTTCTTGCACGGCCTGGACCAAACTGGCCTGAACGAGACGCATGCCTTCGAGAGCGATACCATCACAGATCGGGTGGTAGCCCTGGGCCAAAAAAGCCTCAACCAAATGGGTCAGGGCATCCATGCCCGTGGCTGCTGTGATATGCGGGGGAAGCCCAAGGGTCAACTCGGGATCAGCAAAGACCTGACGGGCCAGGAGTGAGGGGGCAAAGATGATTTTTTTCTGATGGGTCTGATCAT
>CAZRFI010000325.1:0-5295 GCA_964598905.1 uncultured Candidatus Sericytochromatia bacterium
TCTGGCTCCAGGGCGAGGCCTTGAGGCGGTTGATATACCTTAAATATTTGGCCACGGGCGCATCCATGCCCAACAAATTGCGGGTATTAAAGCGAATATTTTCGTAGATCTGGCCATCTTCGCCCTGCAGCGAGAAAAAGGCCCGCTTGGTAAAAAACAGGCAAAGCCAAGTGGCAATCGCCCCGCGCAGGCCCTCGCGCTTTTTCGTAACATAAATCGGCTGTACCAGCGTTTGGCCGGGGGCCCCCATTTGGTAGGCAAAGAACATATACAATTCGGGCAAAAGGCCCGCTTTGCCAAAGAAACTCACATCCCGCATCAGGGTCAAAGCCGCCAGACAGCCATCGGCATAGGTCATCGAATAGCAGTAATTGGGCCCCAAGACCTTGCGCACGAGCTTTTCAGCAAAGGTCGTGTTGGGGGTTTGGCCGCGCAATTCAATCGTGATCACGCGGTCGTTGTCTTCGATCTGCACATCCATGTCCATGTGGATATTGTGAACGGTGCGCAGATGCTGGGGATCAATGCCGTTGATCATGGTGATGTGGAAATGGCATTTGCGCGTATACGCCTGGCCATGCTGAAAGCTCACTTCTTGGCCTTCGAGGGCAGGAATCTCCAGCACATGGCTGGGGGTGTTGGGGTCGGGGTGCACCCAGACAAAACCGTATTTCTCTTCGCAGGCATAGGTCTGTAGACAGGCCGTTTTGGGAATCTCTTTTTGGATCGGGATATGTTGGCAGCGGCCATCGCTGCCGTATTCCCAGTGGTGAAAAAAGCAGCGCACCCGGTCGTTGACGACTTTGCCAATGCCAAGATCGACGCCCATATGCGGGCAAAAGCCATCCATGGCGTGCACTTCGCCTTTGGAATTGCGAAAGACGCAGATGCGTTGACCGGCCAGATCCCGCGTCAAAACCTGGTTGAGTCCCAACTCCGAAGTCGCACAGAGAATATACCAGCCCTCGGTGACAATCTCCCAATTGTTGAAGATCTTGTGCCGGGCCTGGGGCTGGGTATGGATATTCTGGTGTTCGGTGCGCCGCTGTTGGGGTGTTTGGCTCATATTTGGTTTATGGTATTTTCCTGGCTTCATTATAACCTGTTGGCAGCGGCCACCTGCGTGATTTTCTGGAGCGCCTGCCAAAAATCCGCTAAAATGATACAAACAGGATTGCGAGGTATCGTAAAGATGCTGATGGATAAAAAAACAATGGGCACCGCCGAAGTGATCGGTGGCATGGGATTGCTGCTGCTGGGTCACAAACTCAAAGGACTGGGCATGTTTGCCCATGGTTTTACGGCCCTCGAAGAACTCTACCGCGAAACCCATCCCGAGCTCAAACCCGGCTTGCAGGCCCGCTGGGAAAAAGCCACAGAATTCTACGAAGCCAACCATCAGAACGAAACCAACCGTACCTTGCACCGCCTGGGCATCCCCTTTATTGTCGGTGGCGCTTTGGGCCTTTTGGCCAGCAAACCCCACCGCCTGCCCTGGATGGTCTCAGCTGCGGCCTTTGCTGGCGGCTGGGCCTCAAATATTATTGGCCACAGTGTCTACGAGAAAAATGCCCCGGCGTTTACCGAAGATCCACTGTCGTTTATCGCCGGGCCGGTTTGGGACATTCAACAGATGATGGCCCTTTCAAACGCCCAACAAAAAGGTCGGATCGAAGAACGGGTTACCGTGGAAGTTGAAAATGCCTGAGCAAGTGCCCTCGGTCCACAAAGACAACCCCTTCTTTCAAGCACGGGTCGAAAACTCCCGCACCCGCGTGGTCAAGATTGTCTTTCCCAAAGACACCAATAACTTCGATACCCTGTTTGGGGGCACGGCCCTGCAGTGGATGGACGAAGTGGCTGCAATTGCCTCGATGCGTTTCTCGCGCCAACAAACCGTGACCATTTCGTTGGATGCCATCACCTTTAAAAAGGCCATTCCCTCCGCCAATTTTGTCGAATTGGTGGCAGAGGTCGTGGAGGTGGGGCGCACCAGCATGAAAATCCAGGTCGATGTCTATCTCGAACCCATGGACCAGGATATTCGCATCAAAGCGATCCACGGCTGTTTTACCTTTGTGGCGATCAATGCCGAGCGGCAGCCAATCGCAATAGAATGGGACAAACCTTTACCTGAGGCAATAAGACATGACTAGCATTCAAGAGGGCATTCAAGCCAAAAAAGTCTCCGAAATTCGCCATCTCATGAATACAGGCAACCTCCCCGAGGCCTTCTTGCGCTGCCAAAAATTTGTGGATAAATTCCCTGAATTGCACACAGGTTGGTACTTAATGGGCCTGGTGGCCGAACAACAGGGCAACCTAGAAAAGGCAGAAGTGGCCTGGGAAACGACCTTGCTGGTCAAACCCGATGATGCCCTGACCCATTTTAAACTGGGCATGTTGCTGCAAAGCCAAGGCCCCACCGATCGCTCACTCAAACACCTGCAGGCCGCGCGGGCCTTTGCCCCTGAAGAATCTGTGTATACCCGCACCCTGGCCCGAGTGCACATGATGCTGGGCAATAACGAAGACCTGATACTCTATGCCCGCGCCCTGTTGGAGCAAAACCCCAAAGACGGCGACGCCTTCTTTTTGATGGGTGCAGGCCTGCATCTCTCAGGCAAATACAGCGATGCCGAATTGGCCCTCAAACAGGCCAGCGAATACGACCCCAGTCACGTCTCGGCTGCGTTTCAATTGGGTTTGGTGCAGCTCGAACGCCAAGAGCTGGCTGAGGCCGTCGGCAGTTTTGAGCGAACCCTGCAAGTCAGCCAAGGGCAAGGTGTACAAGCCTCTTGGTTGGCCCGCGTTTGGGCCCTGCTCGGTCGGGCTTACCAACTTCAGGGCCAAGTCGGCCCCGCCGCAGAAGCCTGGCAATCGGCCCTCAAACTCTGGCCCGATGGTCTGGCCTGTACCGGCCTCTCGCTGCAATTGCCCGCTGTTTACCAAAAAGCCGAAGACATCCCAACCTGGCGCAAAAACTTTATCTCAGGGCTCGAAACCCTCGAAGCCAAGGCCCGCGAGATCAGCTCTCCGCTGGGTGAACAGCAGTTGCACCCCTTTGACCTGAGCCTGATGGGCCAAGCAGATTTGGCACTCAAACAGCGTGTGGCCAGCTTTTACCAAAGTTATTTAAGCGATAAAACAGAACCCACAGGCAGCCAGAAAAACAGCCTGACTGTGCTCTGGCTCGGTATCAGCCCCCTCTGGGAACCGGCCCTGATGGCACTGGTCAAAGCCCTCCATCCGCTCTTGCCGGTAACGGTTTTAACCAGCGAGGCCAACCTGGCCGAACGCCTGCTCAAAACGGGTTTAACCGTGCAACCCGTGCCCTATTTGCGCGAGAATATTAAGCAGGCATTGCGCTACAGCAAACCCGATCATCTGCTCTATCTCGACCTGCGCAACCCGCTGGCGTATAGCTTGGCCTTGGAAAAACTCGCGCCGGTTCAGAGCGTGCTCTGTTTGCAGCCCGAGAGTTCGGGTTTAAACACCCTCGATTATTTTTTCTCTGCCGCCGCCCTCGAACCGGCCCAGGCCGAAGCACAGTACAGCGAAACCCTGGTCAAGCTCAAAAACTGGCCAATTCTACCCACTCTGCCTACTCTGCCCGCCTGGAAAAGCAAACGCGATCTGCGCCTCACCGAACTGGGCACGATTTATCTCTGCCCTGTTGAGAGCAATAAAATTCATCCCGACTTTGACCCCGTCCTGCAGGCCATTCTCGAAAAAGACCGCAAGGCCTTCCTGTATTTTCTCTACCGCGAAGGAGACGTGGCCCATACCTATCTGCAGCAACGGCTGCAAGAGCGTCTCGGGGCCCGTGCTGACAAGGCCAAATTTGTCAGTTGGGCCAATACCGAAGAATTGCTGCAGTATTTACACCGCGCCGATGTGGTCTTGGATACCCCCTATTCTGGCGGTCGCAGCCTGATCGGCTGGGCCATGGGCCTGGGTGTGCCCGTGATCAGCCTCGAAGGCCCTGCCCAACAGAGCCGCTGGGGCAGCAGTTTGAATAAGGCCCTGGGCCATCCTGAGTTCACTGCAGACAGCCTTGAAAAATACCCAGGCATCGCCTGTACACACGCCAGCGCGGGGCCCCAGCGTGTTATTCTGAAAGCGAGTCTGACAGAGCGCTATTCCCAGCTCTGGAACCCCAGTCAGGCTGCCCAAGAAATTGTGGCCTTTCTGACCCCACAACCGACAGATCAGAAGGCGGCTGCCCCGACAGAGACCGACCAAGACGAAGAACAAGGATAAAGACATGCCCGAATTGGATCCCAAGATCAAAGAGGCCCAAGAGGCCCTGAGCCAAGGCAAAAGCGCCGAAACAACCCAGATTTGTGAAGCCTTACTCGCCAGCAACCCCAACAACGCCGAAGCGTGGCATCTCTTGGGACTGGTCGCTTACCAGGTCCAAGATTTTAAAACCGCTGAAGAGAAAATCCGCAAAGCGATTGAATTCAACGCCCAGCCCCATTTTTACAATAATTTGGGCAATGTGCTCAGCGACCAGAATCAAAATGACAAGGCCCGCGAAATGTACCAAAGTGCCGTGCGGCTCAATCCGAGCTTCTCGGGCGGCTACAATAATTTGGGCAATATCTCGCGCAAAATGGGCAAAGTTGAAGAGGCTGTGTTTAATTACCAAAAAGCCCTCAAAGCAGATCCCAGCCAACCCGATGCGTTTATCAACCTCGGCAATTTGTTCTTTGATATGGGCCGTTACCCCCAGTCGATCGACAATTATAAAAAGGCCCTGGCAATCAACCCCACCATGGTGCAGGCCCTGAACAATTTGGGCAGCCTTTACCACCACCAGGGCCAAGGCGAAGAAGCCAGTCAATATTACACAAAGGCCCTCGAAGCCAATCCCGACTTTATTCCCGCCCTGTTTAATCTGGCTCATCTCAAACGCGAGCAGGGATTTATCGACGAAGCCCTCGCTCTCTACCAAAGATGCATCGACAGCAATGCCAATATGTTGGATGCCTATTTGAATATGTCACGGATTTACCAATTCCAAGGCCAGCCCGATGAGACCGCTCGTTGTTTAAACAAAGTGCTGGAACTCAACCCCCAGATTGCCGAAGCAGAAAATGGCCTGGCTCTGATTGCGCTGGAGCGCGGCGACAAACAGACGGCCTTAAAACACTTCCACCGCGCCTTTGATATCGAGCCGCAGAACCCCGATGTGTGTTATAACATGGGCTCGCTGCTGCGCGAATTGGGTCAATTGGAAGCGGCTTCGCACTTTTTGAATATGGCCCTGCAATTGCAGGACATGCACGC
>CAZRFI010000326.1:0-5289 GCA_964598905.1 uncultured Candidatus Sericytochromatia bacterium
TGGGCAAAGCAGAAAACCCCAAATGATCAGATTGGGCATCCAAAAGTTTGAGGCTGATTCGGCCCGGCGCATTCAGGTCAGGTGGAAAGCCGGGATCAGCGATAAAGGCACTGGTAAACCGGGCTGAGCTGCCTATTTCAGCGAGCGTTTGATTCAGTTTGACCATCAAATCTTGGCTAAGACTTTCTCCTGTGCTTAAATTGGCACTCAAACTGACTTCCACCTTGGTCTGTGTGCCGTCTATTTTGTCCAATAAAAAGCTGAAGTTGTCCTGAAAATTGCCTGTGTGATAACGGCCTGAATCTGTGAGTAGAATCTGATCAGCGGCAAAGTAATGTTTTCTGTTTTGCCCCTGAAACGGAGCCAAAGAGAGTTTGACCGTTTTTTGCGTGGGATCTTGGCTGTCATAATCGGCCTGGCCCCCCAATTGAGACCAAGTCCCTTCAAAACGTGGAAGGCCATCGGCAGCTGTGATTTTAACTTGATAATTCTGGGCTGCGCGCGCGGGGATGCAGCTTTGCGCATCGGGATACCCGGCTGGGGCCTGTTTGCATGAAACAGGGGTATCTGCCATACCACCTGCGATGTTCAGGCTGTGGGTCTCGAGCATCATCGGTTCAGTGAATTTGAGCGATAAAGCAGGTGTCTGAGCTGAGGAGCCTTTCCAATGGGCTGATTCGAGGATGGGTGAAATTAAGTCGGGCAAAATGGAAAATTTATACGATTCTTCAAAGTCGCCATCGGTCAGTTTGAAGTGTTTCTCTTTGCGCTCAATGCCCAATTTGTCTCTGATTGTGCGGTTTTCATCTCTAAAGCTTTTAAAGGCGATATTGTAATCGGGGACTGAATCATTGTCTTTGTCAGTGGGCAAGGATTTGCCATCTTTAAAAGAAAAGTTCACTTGGGTATCGTCGGAGTTCCAGGTGATATCAAAAGCAGAGCTGTCAAAGATCAGTGTGCTATTGCCTGTCAGAAAATTACTGGCGATGGTACCATTGCCTTTGACTGTGTGAGGGATAGGCAAATCATCGCGTCCGTAAGGCAGCGGGCCACCATCGACTGTGAGTAGGCGGGAATTGAAGCTGCGAATTGTAAAATTATCTTCCACTGACTTTCGATCCACGGGTTCAGAGAAAAGCAGGGTGAAATCTGTTGTGGGGGATACACCAGAGCCATTGCGAGGGGGCGTGACGAAGATGACTTCAGGTTTATCACTTAATCCATTGTAAACTTGGGAGAAGCTATTATTTTTTGAATTGTCTACTCCAAAGTCATAGCGGTTGACGTCCCCCCTATTGGCCTTAAAAACTTCAATTCTCTTTCTCTGGGTATACCCAAATTTATGCGCAGTTAATTCTATTTGAATGCTTGAAGGAGCACAGAGAAAATTATAATATCCCTCTTTGGTGATAGTTTTTACTGTAATTGGATAATTTGGGTGGATTGAGCGCATGGAAACTTCAACGCCATCCAAAAGACGATGTTGATCATCAAAAACATACCCACGCAAATCATGAACCCATTCACTCACACTGTCCTGTTCATGTTTAAAGAGACTTGAACAATTTGGTCTATTTGTGCGATTGGGTTGAGGGAAATAGGGCAATGGTTTGGGCCAGATCCGTGAGTCAGCCACCTCAATCGGTTTTTCTAAGGCCTGAACAAATTTGCCCAAAGAATGACCCGATTGATCTAAGGCCTGAACAAATTTGCCCAAAGAATGACCCGATTGATCTAAGGCCTCATAAGCCAATGTCTCTATTTTGCTTTTAAGTTCATTTAAAACGAGAGAGGCCTCAGGCTGGGTGAGGTTTTTTTGAACCATTTGGTCATTCAGAAAGAGTTGGTAGTGAACTGCTTTAGATGCAGTTGGCCATTCCAGATCGATGATCCCCTTTGTGCTTGAGAAAATGGTAATGAACTCCGTCTTAACTGGAGGATACATTCTTGAGACATCCACAGATTGTTCAAACCTGCCCAGCGATTTTCCTGCCGCATCGATGCCTTCATAGGCCAATTTGTGAACTTCGCGATTGAGATTGCCAATGTCGAAAAAATGGGGCGGGATGGTGAGTTGGTCTTGGAGCATGACCCCGTTTAAATACAGACGGTAACTCACCGCTCCCTGGATGGGTGGCCAGTCGATTTTGTAGCGGGTTCCGCTCTCTGCCTCAAAGGTGATTTGAGGGGCTGAATCAGACGGAATGGGTAGGGGTGTCGCTCCTCCTGATTGTTCGGGCCCATGTGTTATCGGTGTATGACAGGCGTTGAAAACTGCCAAACAGAGCAGGCCAAGCACAGTGGGGTTTTTCAAGGATTTGGACATGGGTTGGACCACCTCAGTTTTCATAAACAAACAAGGTGGCATTCTGTTTGGCCGGATCCAGGGCATTGCCCGCTGGGTCAATCACTGTGCCTGCGACGGTAAGTTCAACCCGGTCATCGGCTTTGAGCAAAGCGGGTGCTTTGCCATTGAACCACTTCAGGCCACCTGTTTGTAATTGGGGCAATTGTTCTCCAGTGTCATTGCTGGCGGGCGCCGCTTGAAAGGCAAATCCAAGATAGGTGCCAAGGGTGTCGTGAAAGCGAATCAGAAAACGCCCTTGCAAGGCGGGGTTTCCACCAGTGGTACTAAAAATTTTTACTGAGAAAGCCGTTTGGGCGGGCTTGTGAATCAGGTTTTGGGCCTGGTTATTGAGTTGGGTTTCTAAGGCCGTGGCAAGTGCGCCATTATTGGTTAAATTCGCGGGCAAGGTAATTGTCATCGGCACCAATTCAGCGTTGGGGCGGATCAAATACAAGTGGTATTGATCGGGCTCTGGCCCTGTGTGATAAGCCCCTTCGGCGCTGATCAATTCATGGGAATTGAGATAAACGGCGGGCAAATCTGGGCCTGTGTAAACGGGCAGTTGCAACAAAACCTGCTGATAAAACGGATCTTCCGCTAAAAATGCCACCTTGCCGCCCAAACGCCCCCAAGAGCCCTGGTAGACAGGATCTTGCTTAAAATTGACAATTTTGAATTGGTAGTTTTCTGTGACTTGATCGGGATGGCTGAGCCCATTGGTGAGAACGGTAGCCGGGGCCTGTCGGTAGGCCTCAGTTAGCCCAGCCATGCCTCCCACGATCTTCAGGTCCAGGATCGGTTGCAACATGGGTTTTGAATATTCAACAATATACCCAGCCCCCACAGGCAAATCTGGCGCGAGTTTGAATTGTTTGACCTCCGGCAAAACGGGGTCTGGCAGGATGTCAAATTGAACGAATTCAGATTGAACAAATTCAGACGCTGAATTCAGTCGAAAGTGTTTCGCTGAGCGGTTGACTCCCCTTTGATCTTGAATCGCACCAGCTTCATTGGCGGGTGTGCGAAAGGCCAATTGATAACGGGGAATCCGCGTTTTGTCTTTGTCAGTGGGCAAGCGCAAAGGTGCACGAAACTGAAATTTTGCCTCGGTATTTTCAGCGTTCCAACTGATCTGAAAGGCATTTTTGTCAAAAATGGGGGTATCTGGCAGGGTATAAGCCCGGTTGGGATTGTCTTGGTCGGCACTGAGCTGGCGATGGTGGGCACTTAAAATCACCCAATGATTTTCGACAGAGGCGGGGTTCATGGGTTCTGAGAATTTTAAACTGAACGAGGCATTGGCTGGAATGCCTTCAGCCGTTTGGCTAAAACTCACCTCTGTCACTTCGGGTTTGTCGCTCAGGGCCAATTCAGGTGAAGCGTAAACAGAGCCTTCAGCGCTGGCAGATCCAAAGTCAAAGCGGTTGAGACCTGCTCCCCTGTAATCGGATTTGGGCACTTCGACCCGTTTTCGGGTGGTATAACCGGGTTTTGATGCTGTGATTTCGACCTGGATACCGGAGGGGATTCTATTGAAGGTGTATTGGCCGTCCAAGGCAATGGTCTGAGCACTATAGGGAACGGCCTTATTCAGAGAGCGGGCTTGAATGTGGACCTCTTTCAGAGGTTTGAAATTATCGTCAAAAATCTGGCCTGAGAAGGTGGCGTAATCCAGTCCTTCGCCATCGGAATCAAACGCCAAATAAATAGGGATCACTGGGGGTGTCTCAATCGGCTTTTGTGTGGGGCTTGCCAGCGGCATTGCTGTGGCAAGCAATGCGGGTGAAATGCTGGCACTGGGTTGCACTGCCATTGTCGGCGAAGGCGAAGGTGTGGCTGTTTGCAACGGACTGGGTCTGGCTGCGGGGCTCAAAGGAGCTGAATTACAGGCGTTGATTCCCCCCAGCCCCAAAAGCAAAATACCCCCAAGCGACAGGGCAGAACACTGTCTGTGAAAATGGCTGAAAAGGATGTCTTTCAATGCACGATCACCCATTTAAGGTCAGGCCAACGTTGTTGCGGGAACCGTCGATAGTATTGCCTGCGGGGTCCATCACCCCTGCTTCTATCCGAATTTCTATCCGATAACCGATTTCAAACAAGCTCGGCACCACCCCTTCGGTCAATGTTTGGCCACTGCTTAAAAGCTGAGTCAAACGGGTTTGGACGTCGGGATCTGTTGCGGCCCCGGCAAAGGGGGGCAAACTCAGCCTGACGCTTTTGCGGCTGGCATCGCGGCTGAGATACTCCACCCGCCCACCGAGTTGGGCCCAACTGCCATCAAAACGGGTTTGCCCCAGCGCATCTTTGACAAGTAAATGGTAGTTTTCAGCGGCTTTGGCCGAAGTGCTATTCACAGCCCCTGGATACCCGGCGGGGGCATGGAGAAAGGCTGTGGGGGTATCGCTCATGCCTCCCGCAATGCTCACGCCCAGGGTTTCGAGTAACATGGTCTCGCTGTAGTGCAGAATAAACCCGGCCCCGCGTGGCGACTGGGGATCGGGAGTGATATGGGTCAAGGTAGGTTTGACTTCGTCGGTTTTGATTGAAAACTTAAACGAATTTTCAAAATCCCCGTCGGTCAGTTTAAAAAATCTGTCGTTGCGCACCACCCCACTGGCATCTTGGATAAAGCGCTTGTCGAAATCCAAGCCATAAAAGGACACGTTATAATCGGGCACCAAATTGCTGTCTCTGTCGCTGGGCAGGCTTTTGCCCTCTTTGAAGCGCAGGGTGATTTCGGTGGCGTCGCTGTTCCAACTGCTCTCAAAGGCTGTGGCATCCCAGATCGGGGTGCTGTTGCCTGGCAAGAAATTTGCGTAAATCGTTCCGTTGCCAATCACCGTATCGGCCCCCCCTGTCACGCGCCGATTGTCGGCATCCACCGTGAGTTTGCGTCTGTTAAAAGCGGAGATCAGCAAACTTTTTTCCACGGTCTGTTT